>NZ_JBHVEY010000005.1:124472-486408 GCF_042802055.1 Rhodococcus sp. NPDC057529 | reverse complement strand
GGGTTGGCCGTGGCGCAGGCCCAGCACGCGGTCAAGGACATGGCCAAGCTGCTCGAGTCGAAGGGTGTCGAGGTCAAGTACGCGATCCACCCGGTCGCGGGCCGGATGCCCGGGCACATGAACGTGCTCCTCGCCGAGGCGGACGTCGAGTACGACGCGATGAAGGAAATGGACGACATCAACGACGAGTTCTCGCGGACCGATGTGACCCTGGTGATCGGGGCGAACGATGTCACCAACCCGGCCGCCCGCAACGATCCGTCGTCGCCGATCCACGGGATGCCGATCCTGAACGTGGATCAGTCGAAGTCGGTGATCGTGCTGAAGCGGTCGATGAACTCCGGGTTCGCCGGCATCGACAACCCGTTGTTCTTCGCGGACACCACCTCGATGCTGTTCGGGGACGCGAAGAAGTCGGTCTCCGAGGTCACCGAGGAACTCAAAGCCCTGTAACAAGGGGCCACGGTCAGAAGGCAGCGGACATGACATCCGAGGACCACGACATGGAAATGGTCGAGTTTGCCCGAAAATGGGCTCCCTACGGAGGTCCCCACCCAGAGGACATACTCATCACATTCGGGGTTGGGCCTGATGCGTTCCTTCGACGCGTCGGCCGTGCACTCGGTGACCCGCGGTATCGCGTCGAGACGGAACCGGCAGCTGGGCGCGACCGATCACGCCGACGCCCACGGCGCGACAGTCAGCCATAGGCGGTGGGATCGTCCTGACGTGGCGCCAACTTCATGCCGGCCTCCTCGCCGCAAATCCAATCCTCTGCCCTACCTGTCAGGAGTTTTCCATGTTTCTGTTCGACCTTTCAGATCGCACCGAGAAATACCGGGCTGACCTGCTCGAGTTCATGGACTCGCACATCTATCCCGCCGAGGTGGTCTACGAGCAGCAGATGCGCGAGTCAGGTGACCCGCATTTCCAGCCGCCGATCATCGAGCAACTCAAGGTAGAGGCCCGCAACCGCGGATTGTGGAATCTCTTTCACCCGCACCCTGATTCGGGCCCCGGCCTGTCCAACCTCGAGTACGCGCCACTTGCGGAGATCATGGGGCGCAGTCACATCGCATCGGAAGTCTGTAACTGCAATGCGCCCGACACCGGAAACGTGGAGGTGCTCGAACGGTTCGGGAGTGACGAGCATAAGGAAAAGTACCTCGAGCCGCTACTCGACGGCACCATGGCGTCAGCGTTCGCGATGACGGAGCCGCAGGTGGCCAGTTCGGACGCGACAAATATCCAGCTCAGGATGGAACGCGACGGCGACGAGTACATCCTCAATGGACGTAAATGGTTTGCCACCAACGCCTTACATCCAAACTGCAAAGTCTTGATCGTGATGGGAAAAACGGATCCCGCCGCCGCCAAACATCGCCAGCAGTCGATGATGGTCGTCCCGATCGACGCCCCCGGTGTGACGGTGGTACGGGGCCTGACGGTGTTCGGCTACCAGGACCGCGAAGGACACGCCGAAATCACCTTCACGGATGTCCGGGTTCCGTCGAAGGACGTCCTCGAGGGGGAGGGGGAGGGTTTCGCCATCAGCCAGGCCCGACTCGGCCCCGGCCGAATCCACCACTGCATGCGCACGATCGGGATGGCCGAACGCGCGCTCGAGTTGATGTGCAAGCGCTCCCAGGCCAGGGTCACTTTCGGACAGCCGTTGAGCGAACGCGCGAACATCCAGGACTGGATCGCCGAGGCCCGGATCGACATCGAGATGATCCGACTCCTCACCTTCAAGGCGGCGCACCTGATGGACACCGTCGGCAACAAGGAGGCGCGCACCGAGATCGCCGCGATCAAGGTGGCCGCACCACAGATCGCGCTGAAGATCGTCGATCGCGCCATCCAGGTGCACGGTGGCGCCGGTGTCACCGACGACTTCCCGCTGGCCAAGGCATACGCCCGCCTGCGCACCCTGCGGTTGGCCGACGGGCCGGATGAAGTGCACAAGAGGGCGATCGCGACAACGGAGTTGCGCAAGTATCGGGACCGCGGTGACGCGGCGCACGTCTCGCCCCACGGCCGGAAGGTGACGGTGGCCTGACATGGGCGACGCGGACCGAAGGAGGATCGCCCGAACAGTCGTGGTGATCCATGGCAATCAATGCCTCAGCAGGGTGAAGGCACTCACGTTTGGGGGACACCGTGGCCACTGATATCGATTCGACCGGTGTGGTCGGCGTCGACCAGGCGAGAGTCACTGACTGGATGGGCAGTCTCGGTGCGACGGTGACCGGTCCTTTGCGGTTCGAGCGGATCGGACTCGGCCAATCCAACCTGACGTATCTTGTGCGCGACAGGGGCGAACGGAAATGGGTGCTGCGGCGCCCCCCGCTCGGGCACCTGCTCGCGTCCGCGCACGACGTGGTGCGAGAAGCGGGGATCTTGTCCGCGCTCGCGGCAACCGACGTCCCGGTTCCGCGAGTTCTGGGGGTCACAGCGGATGCAGCTGTCACCGATGCGCCATTGGTGTTGATGGAATTCGTCGAGGGTCAGGTAGTTGACCGAATGCCGGTCGCCGAAGCATTGACGCCGCAGCGGCGACGAGACATCGGACGGTCACTACCCCGCACCTTGGCAAAGATCCACGCTGTCGACCTGAAGTCAGTGGGGCTACTCGATCTGGCCAGTCACAAACCCTACGCACAACGCCAACTCAAGCGGTGGAGTGCGCAGTGGGAGAGGTCGAAAACTCGGGAACTACCCGCACTCGACAACCTCACCAGACGCCTGTCTGCGGCCGTCCCACAACAGCGGGAAGTGACTCTGGTGCATGGCGATTTCCACCTGCGCAACGTCATCACCTCATTCGAGAACGGTGAGGTGATCGCCGCGCTCGACTGGGAACTCTCGACGCTGGGAGACCCACTCGCGGACATGGGAACGATGCTCGCGTACTGGCCGGAGCGCGGAGAGGCCATGGGCAGCGATTTCACTGCCTCCGCGCTCGACGGATTTCCCGGTCGCGACGAGCTCGCCCGGCTTTACCTGGACGAGACGGGCCGAGACCCGGAGGCCTTGAAATTCTGGCACGCCCTGGGGCTGTGGAAGATTGCCGTGATTGCCGAGGGGGTGAGGAGACGTGCTATCGACGAGCCGCAGAACAAGGCGGCCGCCGGAACTCCCACTGTGGAAAGGATTCGTGCTCTCGTCGACAAGGCTTGTGAGATCGCTGACGACGCCGGCATCTGAGACGTCCCTTCCCCTGTGAGGGGTGAGCGTGAAATTTCGACGAAGGCACGGCGCACACCGCATCACCGTTTCCGGACGTGAAGAACTGGACTCGATATCCAGACACCCGATCGATGTGGCCGGCGAACTAAAAGGACAAACATGACAAACGACGACGAACAGGCGCTCATCCGCGATCTCACCGAACGCGTGAATGCCCTGCTGACCGAACACGACCCGACGACCACCGGTAGCCAGGAGTTCCTCGGCGCGCGATTCGACGCGGGCCTGGCCTGGGTGCATTTCCCCCGCGGGCACGGTGGTCTCGACCTGCCACAAACCTTCCAGGGGCGAGTCAACGATCAACTGGCCGCAGCCGGGGCACCGGCACCCCTCGCCCGCAGGAACGGCATCGGGCTCGGCATGGCTGCCCCGACGATCGCCGCATTCGGAACCGAGGACCAGAAGCAGCGTTTCCTGCGACCACTCTTCACCGGCGATCAGATCTGTTGCCAGCTCTTCAGCGAGCCGGGAGCAGGCTCCGACCTGGCGGCCGTCGCCACACGCGCGGTACGCGACGGCGACAGTTGGGTGGTCAATGGGCAGAAGGTGTGGACATCGAGCGCGCACAACGCCCAAATGGCGATCCTGCTTGCCCGCACCGATCCCACCGTCTCCAAACATGCCGGACTGACCTACTTCCTGTGCGACATGAGCGACCCGGGCGTCGACGTGCGGCCGCTCCGTCAAATCACCGGCGAAGCCGAATTCAACGAGGTCTTCCTCACCGATGTGAGGGTTCCCGATACCAACCGGTTGGGTGACGAGGGCGGGGGCTGGCGGGTAGCCACCACCACACTGAACAACGAACGCGTCGCAATCGGATCCGGTGCCCCACGCGAGGGCGGGATGATCGGCAAGGTCGCCTCCGTTTGGCGCGAGCAACCCGAACTTCGCACCGCCACCATGCACGACGACCTGATGCGGCTGTGGGTGGAGGCGGAGGTAACCCGACTGACCGGAGAACGACTGCGCCAGCGGCTCGCCGCCGGTCAACCGGGGCCGGAGGGTTCCGGAATCAAGCTCGCGTTCGCCCATCTGACACAGTCCATTTCCGGATTCGACGTCGAACTTCACACCGAGGCAGGTTTGCGCTACGACGACTGGACCCTGCGACGCCCCGATCATGTCGACTTCACCGGCCGCGACCCCGGATACCGCTACCTGCGCGCCAAGGGCAACTCGATCGAGGGCGGAACCTCGGAGATCCTGCGCAACGTCATCGCCGAACGGGTCCTGAACCTTCCCCCCGAGCACCGCGCCGACAAAAACATCCCGTGGAAGGACCTGGTCCGATGAACACTCCCGTTCTGCTGTACTCCGACACCGAAGAAGCGCTACGCGAGAGCGTTCGACGACTCTTCACCGACCGATGCCCCGCGACGAGTGTCGCAACCGCTTATGACCCCGTACCAGAGGACTTTTCAGGAATCTGGAAGACCCTCGCCACGGAAATGGGACTGACCGGACTCTTGGTTCCGGATGAGTTCGGCGGCGCGGGCGCAAGTACCCGCGAAGCGGCGGTCGTGATGGAAGAGATCGGCCGCGCGGCCGCGCCTGTGCCGTACCTCTCCAGTGCAATTCTCGCGACCATGGCACTGCTGCAGGCGGGCGAGACCACGACACTACGGTCACTCGCGGAGGGGGAGGCGACGGGTGCCCTGGTCATTCCGCTCTCCGTCTCACTGGGGGCGTTCACACCGACCGTCCGCAGGGTCGATGACCGGCTCGTCGGACGGGTGACGACGGTGGCGGGCGCACAGGACGCCGATATCCTCGTCGTTCCCGTCGTCGGGCCGGATGGACTCGAACTGCACGCCGTGCCCCGGGCCACCAACGGGGTGACCATCACTCCCGTTCTCGCACTGGATATGACCAGGCCCTTCGCCGACATCGAGTTCACCGGTGCCCACCCGAACCGGGTGGACCAGGGTGCTGCCGAGCCAGCGGTCCACACGGCGCTGTTGTGCGGCACGGCGCTGCTCGCATCCGAGCAGTACGGCGTGGCGCAATGGTGTCTCGACACGACCGTGGCGTACATCAAGGAGCGCAAGCAGTTCGGGCGCACGATCGGGTCGTTCCAGGCGATCAAGCATCGGCTCGCCGACCTGTGGCTCGAGGTCAACTCGGCCGGCGCGGCAGCGCGATACGCCGCCGACACCTACGCGCGCAGCGACGATGACGCCGAGATCGCGGCGACTGTTGCTCAGGCGCACTGCAGTGATGTCGCGGTGCGGGTCGCCGAGGAGTGCATCCAGCTGCACGGCGGCATCGGGATGACCTGGGAGTATCCGGCGCACCTGTATTTGAAGCGGGCGAAGAGTGACCAACTGGCGCTCGGTACCGCCTACAGGCACCGCGCCCGGCTCGCCGAACTCGTCTACCTACCAGCCGGCTGACAGCCACACGCCCCCCGAGCTCGCCGGACACGGACAAGCGGCGTCATTGACCGCACTCTGAACTGCTCGGCACCTCGAAACCAGTACGCCCAGTTCACCTCGATAGTCCATGTATGTCGACAGCCCATGTTGAAGAAAGCGAAGTCCCACCATGAGGGAAGCAGTCATCGTCTCCACTGCCCGCACGCCGATCGGAAAGGCGTACCGCGGCGCCTTCAACGACACCCAAGCACAGGAGCTGGCAGCTCACGCGTTGTCGCACGCCGTCGAGCGCGCGGGGATCGACGGCGGCGACGTCGAGGATGTCATCCTCGGGTGTGCCCTGCAGGAAGGCACCGCGGGAGGCAACATCGCCCGCCAGGCGGTGCTCCGGGCCGGGTTACCGGACTCCGTGCCCGGGATGACGATCGACCGACGGTGCTCATCAGGGCTGATGGCCATCGCGACCGCAGCCAAGCAAATCATCTCCGACGGCATGCAGGTCACGGTCGGCGGCGGAGTGGAATCGATCTCGCTGGTCCAAAACGACCGCATGAACCGGCATCGAGCCACGGATCCGTGGCTCACCGAGCACAAACCCACCCTCTACATGCCGATGTTGCAGACCGCCGAAATCGTCGCCGAGCGGTACGGCGTCAGCAGGGACCGTCAGGACGAGTACTCACTGTCGTCCCAGCAACGCACCGCCGCCGCACAGGACGGCGGCCGATTCAATCAGGAGATCGTCGTGATGCCGAGCATCAAGACGGTCACCGACAAAGCCACCGGTGAGGTGCACACCGAAGAGGTGATCCTCACCCATGACGAAGGCAACAGGGTGTCCACCACTCTCGACGGACTGTCAGCACTGCGTCCTGTGCTGCCCGATGGCCAGGTGACCAAGCAGTCGACCGTGACGGCGGGGAACTCGTCACAGCTCTCCGATGGGGCCTCGGCGGCGGTGCTCATGGAAGCGGGGGAGGCCCAGCGACGCGGGCTGACTCCGCTGGGACTGTACCGGGGTATTGCAGTGGCCGGCTGCGGGCCCGACGAGATGGGCATCGGCCCAGTGTTCGCGATCCCGAAACTCCTCGAGACCCACGATCTCACCATCGACGACATCGGCCTCTGGGAGCTGAACGAGGCGTTCGCATCGCAAGCGGTGTATTGCCGTGACGAACTCGGGATCGACCCCGACCGCTTCAACGTCGACGGCGGCGGAATCTCGGTCGGGCACCCCTACGGTATGACAGGCGCGCGCCTGGTCGGACACGCACTGATCGAGGGCAAGCGCCGCGGGGTGCGATACGTCGTGGTCACGATGTGCGTGGCCGCCGGCATGGGCGTTGCCGGACTGTTCGAGGTTCAGTGATGACAGCCCTCTTCGACGTCGCCGGCAAGACCGTGCTCGTGACCGGCGGCTCCCGGGGCATCGGACTGATGATCGCCCGGGGATTCGTAGAAGCGGGAGCCACCGTCATCATCTCCTCCCGCAAGGCCGACATCTGCAAACAGGCGGCGGAGGAGCTCTCCCAGTTCGGGCACTGCATCGCCCACCCCGCAGACCTGGCCACCGACGAGGGAATCGACAGCCTCGCCGCACGGACCGCCGAGATCGCACCGTCCCTCGACGTTCTGGTCAACAATGCGGGCGCTACGTGGGGTGCACCGCTCGACGAGTTCCCCGGATCCGGCTTCGACAAGGTCATGGCAGTCAACGTCAAGGCGGTATTCCTGCTCACCCAGAAACTGTTACCCCAGCTCCGAGCCGCTGCAAGCGCCGACGACCCCGCGCGGGTGATCAACATCGGTTCGATCGACGGACTCCGCGTGTCGAGTTCCGACAATTTCTCCTACGCCGCCAGCAAGGCCGCGGTCCACATGCTGACCCGGAAGGAGGCCGCATCGCTCGCTGCGGAGCACATCACCGTCAATGCCATTGCCCCGGGACTGTTTCCGACCAAGATGATGGCGCATGCGTTGGACGACGATGTGGCACGTCAGCAGGTGCTGGGCAGGATTCCTCTCCACAGGACCGGCACACCCGAAGACATCGCCGGCACCGCAATCTTCCTGTCCTCGCGCGCTGGCGCATACCTGACCGGCGCGGTGATCCCGGTGGATGGAGGCATCAGCGGAGCGAACTGATTGCCGCGGAGAGAGAAACAACCATCTCGTCCGGCCATCGAACCAGCTCCTCGGCCCGACCCGATCGCACCCACCGTTCAGCAGCCACAGCCTGGCCAGCGCCCAACCACAGCGCACGACCAGCCCGCACATCCCCGCCCGACCAGAAAGAAGCGTTCCCATGCCCACCCAATACAGTGTCGCGGGAAACGTCGCGACCATTCGTCTCGACAACCCTCCCGTCAACGGGCTGGGGCACGCCACCCGAGCGGGGATCCTGGCCGATCTGCGCCGCGCCCTCGAGTCCCCGGAAGTCGAGGCAATCGTCCTCACCGGAAGCGGGGACTCCTTCTCCGCCGGTGCCGACATCACCGAATTCGGAACACCCAACGCTGCAGCGGAACCGTCCTTGCGGACCGTGATCAGAGCACTCGAAAACGCCGACAAGCCAGTGATTGCCGCGATCGAGGGCACCTGCTTCGGAGGCGGTCTCGAACTCGCACTCGGCGCACACTTCCGTGTCGCCACCGGCACGAGCAAGATCGGACTGCCCGAGGTGAAGCTCGGTTTGGTACCCGGTGCAGGCGGCACGCAGCGCCTACCGCGTGTGATCGACCTCGCTACCGCCACCGACATGATCGCCGCCGGAACTCCCCGCACGGCCAAAAGTCTCGCCGACCAGACCGGACAGCGACTATTCGACCTGATCGTCGACCACAAGGCGGTCGATGCGGCATCGCAGGTTGCTCAGCACATCACCGAGGGGCGCAACTTGCCGCGCATCCGCGATCTCGACGCCCCCGCCGATACCGAACCCCTGGTGGCGGCCCGCAAACAGCTACATGAGCGAAGCCGCGGCTTTCTTGCTCCACTCGCCGCCCTGGACCTCATCGAGAAGGCCACCACCACACCGTTCTCAGAGGGCCTGGACGCCGAACGGCGCACCTTCGTTGACCTGGTTGCCGGGGAGCAATCGGCGGCGCTTCGGCACGCCTTCTTCGCCGAACGAGCAGCACGCAAGATCCCGGACCTGCCACAGGAGATCGACACCCGCGCAGTCGATACGGTAGCGGTGATCGGAGCCGGGACAATGGGCGGCGGAATCGCAATGAACTTCCTCAACGCGGGCATCCCGGTGAGGCTTCTCGAAACGAAACCCGAACCTCTCGACCGGGGAATCCACGTCATCCGGCGCAACTACCAAACGCAGGTCGACAAGGGAAAACTCGACGCCACCGCCCTCGAACAACGAATGGCCTTGCTGACGCCGACGCTCGACTACGCGGACATCGCTAGCTGCGATCTCGTCATCGAAGCCGTGTTCGAGGACATGGACGTCAAGAGGATCGTGTTCACCACACTCGACGAGGTCATGAAGCCAGGGGCGATCCTCGCCTCGAACACCTCGACCCTCGACATCGATGCGATCGCGGCGGTCACCTCCCGACCCGGTGATGTCGTCGGCATGCACTTCTTCAGCCCCGCGAACGTGATGACGTTGTTGGAGGTCGTGCGCGGCAAAGAGACCGTCGACGAGGTGTTGGCTACCGCGATGGCGACCGGACGACGGGTGGGCAAGACGGCGGTGGTCTCCGGGGTCTGTGACGGGTTCATCGGGAACCGGATGCTCGCCAAGTACCAGGCCGCCGCCAAGGTGGTCCTCAACGCGGGTGCCTCACCCGCGCAGATCGATTTCGCGATCGAGGGCTTCGGGCTCGCCATGGGGCCGTTCCGGATGGCCGACCTGGCCGGTAACGACATCGGCTGGGCGATCCGCAAGCGTCGCTACGCCGAGCAACCGGAGTCTCCCCGTGACGCGATCAGCGACGCCCTGTGCGAGATGGGACGGTTCGGACAGAAGACCGGCGGCGGCTGGTACGACTACCAGGCGGGCCGCCGCGATGCGCTCCCCAGCGCGACCGTCGACGCGCTGCTGGCCTCCTTCCACGAAAAGCGGGGCACGGCGCTGCAGACCTTCGAGCCGGAGGACATCGTGCAACGGCTGATCTTTGCGTTGGTGGACGAGGGCGCCAGAATCCTCGAGGAAGGGATCGCCTCCCGCGCGTCCGACATCGATGTGGTGTACATGTCCGGATACGGATTCCCGCGCCATCGCGGCGGGCCGATGTTCTACGCCGACACCGTCGGACTGGACACCGTTTTGACCTCGTTGCGCCGCTTCGCACCCCAAGGCTGGGAACCTGCACCTTTGCTGGTGCGGTTGGCCAGCGAAGGCAAGACCTTCAACCAGAGGTGAGCCGGCGCGGACAGCTCACCACGACGCAGCCCTCGGGCTGCGTCCGGTATCCATAATCACTGTTCACGATCGACTCCCGAGGTCAGCTTCCCGACGAGTACGCTCGGAATCGGCGACGGGAAGCGGGCCGCCGGGTGCCACCGCGGCGACCTGGGCGCCGGTGTAATCCCGGGATCCTGGTGTCACCAGGCGACCCGGTCGGCTCTCCATCGTCCTGCCTGACTCTGGGCCGGAGGTGATGGCGGTGGGCCCTGCGGAAGACCGTCTCGTCGAGTACACGCAGACGCCGTGGGTACGGAACGCAGGCACCGATTGGGCGGGGTCGCATGCTGGCCGCCCACCCACCAGCACTGAGTGCGGTTCCCGTCCGGCCTGGGCAGGGGACTGAGTTCCACCATGGCTGAATCAGATCCGTCCGCAACCCAACGCAATCCCGCCGTGTCCCTCACAGCGGAGTTGGATGCCGCGGGATTCGTCGACGCAGAGGAGATCGGCCGCGGCGGATTCGGAATCGTATACCGATGCCGGCAACCGTCGCTAGACCGCGTCGTGGCCGTCAAAGTACTCACAGATGACCTGGACCAGGAGAACCTCGACCGGTTCCTCCGCGAACAGCACGCCATGGGACGGGTGTCCGGGCACCCGCACATAGTCCACCTCCTGCACGTCGACGTCACCGACAGCGGCACACCCTTCCTGGTGATGCCCTATCACGCACGCGGCTCGCTGGACGCGAAGATTCGACGACACGGGCCACTCCGGTGGGACGAGGCACTCGGTCTCGGAGTGAAATTGGCCGGCGCACTCGAAACAGCCCACCGGGTCGGCATCTTGCACCGCGACGTCAAACCAGCAAATATCCTGCTCTCCGACTACGGAGATCCGCAGCTCACCGACTTCGGTATCGCCCGGATCGCGGGAGGCTTCGAAACCGCCACCGGCGCCGTGACAGGTACCCCCGCCTTCACCGCACCGGAAGTCCTCAAAGGTGAGGCACCCTCACCCGCCTCCGACGTGTACAGCCTCGGTGCGACCCTGTTCGCCGCGATCACCGGTCACGCGGCGTTCGAGCGGCAACGCGGCGAGCAGGTGGTGGCCCAGTTCCTCCGCATCACGACCGAACCGGTTCCGGACCTCAGTGAGGCCGGAATCCCGGACGAGGTCTCGGCCGCAATTGCGGACGCGATGGCCGCTGACCCCCACGACCGGCCAGCCACCGCGGCCGCGTTCGGCGACACGCTCCGCGAGACCGAAGCGTCGAGTGGCCTGAGCATCGACGAGATGGCGTTACCCGGCGACGCTGATTCTTCTGAGCAGGCACCCCGGAGTACGCCGCGGGCCTCCATCAGAATTCCTTCGCCGCGTGCGAGAGAGGTGCGCGCATCCGTGCCTCCGGCTCCTGGCACCAAGTTCCGTCCCACAACGTCGACCCGCCCATGGGTTCCGCGGAGCCGCCTCATCGATCTCTTGCGCGCCGGCCAGGGTCGGCGCCTGACCGTCATCCACGCACCCGCCGGCTATGGCAAGAGCACACTGGCAGCGCAATGGGCTCGTGTCCTGGCCGAGGAAGGCTTCGCTGTCGCCTGGTTGACCGTCGATCGCGACGACAACAACGTCGTCTGGTTTCTTGCACATCTGATCGAGGCCATCCGACGGGTCCGCCCCACTCTGGCACACGAACTAGCAGACGTACTCGAAGAACACGGTGATCAGGCCGAACGGTACGTGCTGACCTCCCTGATCAACGACATCCATGAGCGCGACGAACGCATCGTGCTGGTCATCGACGACTGGCACAGGGTTACCGACACGGCAACCACTGCCGCTATGGAGTTCATGCTCGACAACTGTTGCCATCACCTCCAGGTCCTCGTCACCAGTCGATCGCAGGCCGGACTACCGTTGAGCCGGATGCGGGTACGGGGTGAACTCACCGAAATCGACTCGAGCACACTGCGGTTCAACGACATCGAGTCACAGTCATTTCTCGTCGATACCGGCGGCCTCGTTCTGGAACCGCGGGAGGTCGCCGACCTGACCAAGTCCGTGGACGGGTGGGTGGCGGCCCTGCAGCTGGCGTCGCTGTCCCTGCGTGGATACGACGATCCCACCCACCTGATCGGTCACATGTCCGGCCGCCATCATGCGATCGCCGAATTCCTCGCCGAGAACGTGCTCGACACCCTCGAACCCGAGATACTCCAGTTCCTGCTCGCCACCTCGATCACCGAACGAATCTGCGGAACCTTGGCTTCCATGCTCACCGGTGCGGTCAACGGTCAAGCGTTGCTCGAAGAGGTCGAACGGCGTGACCTGTTCCTACGCAGAATCGACGAGGATGGGGAATGGTTTCGTTACCACCACCTGTTCAGGGACTTCCTCCGGCAACGCCTCGAACGCGATCAGCCCGAGCGGATCCGCGAACTCCATCGCAGCGCGTCACTGTGGTTCGCCGACCATGCGCAACTGAGTCAGGCGGTCGATCATGCGGTCGCGGCAGCAGATGACCAGAGCGCGGTCGATCTGGTCGAGTCGCGCGGATTGGATCTCGTCGAGCACTCCCAGATGGCGTCCCTGTTGGCGCTGGTCGCCAAGCTGCCCTCGGCGCTCGTCTCCGCGAGCCCGCGGCTGCTGTTGACCATTGCGTGGGCCAATATCAATCTCATGCGGCCGCTGCCGGCGCGGACGGCATTGGACCTCGTGGAGTCGGCTCTGGCCCGGGCGAATCACACTGAACGGGAGGCCACCCACCTACGGATCGAGGCCGCCGTGGCGAGAGGTGCCGTCGACGTCTCGACCGACCACGTCGATGGCGTGGACGAGTTGGTTTCGGAATGCCTCGCCCGTCCCGAGACGTTGGCGCCATTCGTCGTTTCCGCAGCGGCCGACGTCGCGACATTCTTGGGAATCTACAGCTTCGACTTCGCCTCGGCCCGCCGCTGGCAGCGGTGGGCACAGCCCTATCACCAGCGGGCCAGCGGTCCGCTGACCGCGACGTACGGGTACTGCCTCGACGGGATCGCCGCCTACGAGATGCTCGACATCCCGGCAGCCGAGGAGTGCTTCCGGAACGCCTTGGCTGCCGCGAAAAGGTCAGGCGGGAGCCGTTCCTACGCTGTCCGACTCGCCAGTGCGCTTCTGGGAAGACTGCTGTACGAACTCGGTGACCTGAATCAGGCCGAACATCTCATCGACGAGAGTTGCGAGCTCGACTCCGATTGTGCAGTAGTAGATTTCATGCTCACCAAGTACGTCATCGGTGCCCGAATCAAGGCGCTGCGAGGTGACAGGGATTCTGCCATCGGTCGGCTCGAGGAGGGGAGTCGGACGGCTGAGGAATTCGCTTTGCCGCGGTTGCGGGCAGCGGTGAGGAACGAGCGAATCAGGCTGGGGATTCCGGCGGCGGCCGGATTCGAGGTTCGGGTGAGGGCCGCGGCTGACGAGGACGCCTCGCAACCGGTGGGGCACCCGGGTGATGGGATCGATGAAATCGTGGCAGAGATCGACGACAGTTCGGTAATTCTGCGGTTGCTCGGTGAGCAATCGGCGAACCAGACGCACCGCGCCTACCAGCGGGCACAGGACCTCGTCGAACGCCTCGAGGTTCGTGGGCGTCCGCGAGCCCTGCTCGAGGCGCAGCTTTTGCTCATCGCCTGCTTGTCCGCAGCGGGCGGCATGGGTGAGGCGAAGCGAATGCTGGCACCGATCGCGGCGACGTGTTCGCAACTCGGCCTGTCCCGGGTGTTGGTTGATCACGCGGGCCCTGTTCGGGACGTCGTCGCAGCACTTCAGGAGGACCACATGGGTGGCCGCTGGCAATCGGATTGGCCGACTGTCTCCAGTGCATTTCTGGCGGAAACGCTGAGTCTTGCGGAGCAATCACCGTTACTGACCGCGGACCGCGGGGGACAGTAGTCTCGTTCGCCCAGGACGGGTGCTCAGGGAGTGATCCTCAATGCGTTGGCCCAGATCCGAGTCAACGTCGCGACGAGCTTGTCCAAGTTCGCGCGCTTACGGCCAGTGGCTGCGGCAAAGTAGCGGTAAGCGGTGCGGCTGACCATCGCGGACAGTGCGCGCGCAGTCATCTCGGGATCGAGATCGGGGTCGGCGATACCACGTTTCTGCAGTTCGGCGATGTTGCGGGCGTTCCGGTTGATGAATGCGTCGGCGCGACGCTGGCGCAACTCGCCGAAGACCGGATCGACGAGCGCGACTTCTTCGAGTAGCCCCATCAGCTTGCCGTTGCGCTTGTAGGACTTGAGGTAGGCGCGGTTGCTGGCCTCGAGGACCTCATAGGCGGTCGCGGCGTCGACCACGTCACTGCCCGCCCCTGGATGCAGCATCTCTTCCTGAACTGACTCCAGGAGTGCGGCGAAAATTTCTTCCTTCGTCTTGAAGTAGGTGTAGAATGTGCCGGCCGAGCACTGTGCCTCTTCGGTGATGTCCGACAATCGGGTGTTGACGTAGCCCGAGCGCTCGAAGACCTTTCGCGCGGCGGCGATGAGGGCGGTACGGCGCCGCGCCCCGCGGTCGGTGGGCGGCAACTCGCGTAGCAGGCCCTGAGGGGCAATCGACGGTCCCAGTGAAGTTTTCGAGTTCGGGGCGGCGGTCACGGAATCCAACCTACGTGAACATAGGGTCAACTTCAATTTTGATCAGCGAGTGCGTGAGCAGGCATTGACTTCTCAGGAGACAGCCGTTTACCGTGGAACAAGAAGTTGAACTTGATGTCGACTATAACTTCGCTTGGTGGTCGACCGTCCGTGGTCGGCGAGTTCCCATCTAGGTATGTCCCCGGTCGACGGCAGCGGGCCAAGGAGTCCTCATGAGTGTTGTCGAAGTTGTACGAGTCCAGATCAAAGAGGGGCATCTGGGCGCTTTCCTCGATGATGTCGAGGTGGGCCTGCACGGCTTGCTGGCCGATGGTGTTCCCACGAGCGCCGAGGTATTGCACGGCGTGGAGAGCCCGGACGCCTGCCTGATCGTGATTACCTGGGATAGTGTCGAAGCGCACGAAAACTACCGGAGCACCCCAGGATTCACGGCGTTCTCTGCTGCGATGGGACCGCATCTCGCCGGGTCCGGTGGTGCAGAGCACTACGAACGTCGCGTCTCCCTCACCACCTGAAGTTGATGCCAACTTACGGTGTGTGCCGTTATCTATTAATGCTAACGTGAGCCGGAGACTGCGGTTGACCTCGAGATTCGTATGGCTGGGCGGCAATCGAAATGGACACTGACCCTGCACGCTTCGCCTCTTGCGGTGCGAACGTGCGCCGGTGGGACTCCGGTAGTAGGCGATCCTCATTTCCTCGGCCCACTGGCGGCGACGAGCTAGGAGCGGTGGGGTTCGATGTGGGCGAGTCCGTCAAGGTCCTCCGCTCATCACCCATCTCAGAGGCCACGCACCGCACCAGCGATGAGATCCGCCTCGACGGCGCATTCCTCGTTGGTTCGGCCGGCGGGCCGCGCTTCGGCCGCTCGTCACGGCCGAGGCCGTCCCGCGACCCTCGCCGGTTACCAGTGTCGATCTCCTACGAGACGCTCTCGAGGCCGTCGCCGTTTGTGCTGGCATGCGAATCCTCCTATCTGCTGCCCCTGATCCTGGAAGGGGAGTCTGACAATGGAGTGCTGGGTGTGTTGCCAGCGACTTGGCACGGGATAGGGGGCTGCGGGGATGGGATCGGCGTCAACGGCCCGCGTCAACTTCGACGCTGAATTGACGACCTTCGTCGGCCGGCGGGAGGAACTGGCACAGACACGGCAGCTACTCGCCGAGAATCGTCTGGTGACTCTCACCGGTCTTGGCGGGGTGGGTAAGACGCGGCTGGCTTTGCGGACGGCAACGCAGGTGCAGCGGACCTTCCGCGACGGTGTACGAGTCGTAGAGCTGGCAGCGCTGCGGGAACCGGGGCTGCTCGCGCAGACAATCGCCGACTCGCTCAAGCTGACGGAGGCATCCTCTCGGAACTCGGTCGAGGCAATTGAGGACTATCTAAGATCCCGCCACGTGCTGCTCGTCCTGGACAACTGTGAGCAGCTGCTGGAAGAGACGGCTCGACTCGTTGTACGTCTGCTGCAGAGTGCCCCTCACCTCCGCATCGTTGCTACCAGCCGTCAGGCGCTGGGGGTACCGGGCGAGGGAGTGCTGTCGGTGACCCCGCTTGCGGTGCCCGCCCCAGACGAACCGGTGACCGCTGGAGCTGATCAGCGGTACGCCGGTCTGATCCTTTTCGCGGAGCGGGCTGCGACCGCGGTGCCTGGATTCGCGGTGTCGCCGACCAACCTGCCCGATGTGACGCGGATCTGCCAACAGCTCGAGGGCATACCGCTGGCCATCGAACTCGCGGCCGTGAGACTGAAGGTGCTGTCGGTGTCCGACCTGGCCGACCGCCTCGATCACCGGTTGCAGCTGCTCACGGAAGGTCCGCGCATCACACCGGTTCGGCATCAGACTCTGCGAGCAACGATCGACTGGAGTTTCGATCTGTGCAGTCCGTCGGAGCAGCTGCTGTGGGCTCGGGTGGCCGTCTTCGCCGGCAGTTTCGATCTCGCGGCTGCGACCGCCGTGTGTGAGGGCGATGGTCTTGATCAGAACTCGATTCTGAACGGGCTGTCCGGATTGATCGATCAGTCGATCATCGCGAGGGAAGAGCGCGACGGCCAGGTTCGCTTTCGGTTGCTCGAGACACTCCGCGAATACGGGCAGGACAAGCTGCTCGAGAGTCAGGCGGCGCCCGCGCTGCGAGAACGTCACCTGCGTTGGTATTCCGCGTTGATGGATGCCGCGGTGGCGGACTGGTTCGGCCCGACCGAGGAAGATGTCTTCGTCCGCCTACGCCAGGAGCAGCCCAACCTGCGCGCAGCATTCGAATACTGCTTGACCGAGCCGGGGCAGTTACCGTCCGGCCTACGCATCGCGGGGCCGGCCTGGTTCCTGTGGGCATTCTCCCTCGCGGAGGGAAGACACTGGCTCGACCGACTGTTGGCCGTCGATTCCAGTCCTAGTCACGAACACGCGTGGGCACTGGCGACGCGAGGTTTCGTCACGGCACTTCAAGGAGACCACGCCGTTGCGACGGTCTCTCTCGACGACTGCCTCACCGAGGCGCGCGGACTGAACGACGAATTGACCGAGGCCTATGGGCGCCACATCCGCGGCATGCTGGCATACCTCACCGGCGATGGGGAGTTCGGCGTACAGGCGATGTCCGAGGCTCTGGCTCGGTATACGACACTCGGTGCGCCCGCCGGATTGGTCTCCAACCTGCGGATTGGGATCGGGCTGGCATACATTTTCCTGGAGCAGCCGGAAGAAGCGCTCGAGCATTTCGAGAGCAGTCGGCAGCTGTCCGAGGGCCACGGCGAACGCTGGATGCTGTCGTACGCCATTTACGGTCGCGCCTTCGTCGATTTCGCCCAAGGACAGCTCGAACCCGCCGAACGAGGTGTACGTGAGGCACTGCGGCTGTATCAAGTCTTTCCGGACTCGCTCGGCCGGGCCATGGCGCTGGATCTGTACGCGTGGGTGTCTGCGGACCATGGCGAGCCCGAGCGGGCCGCGTTCTTCTTAGGGTGCGCCCAACGCCTGTGGTCGACCTTCGGGATGCAGCTGTTCGGCTCGAGGTCGTGGCAGGTGCATCGGGAACGGTGCGAGGCGACAGCACGCAGAGAAGCCGGGAATCGCTTGTTCGACAGCTCCTTTGAGCGTGGCGCAGGACTGCCACCGGAGGAGGTGCTGTTATACGCGCTGGAGGGGCGGTCGGCCACCACCCCGGCGCCCGACGCAGCGCCGTCCGACATACTCACGCCCCGCGAATCGGAAGTAGCCGGCCTGGTGAGTGAGGGCCTATCCAATCGTGAGATCGCCGAGCGTCTCGTTATCTCACCGCGGACCGTCGCCACCCACGTCGAGAATGTCCTCGTCAAGCTGGGGTTCACCTCACGCACGAGCATCGCTGCCTGGATCACCGCACGAAAAGCGTGATTACTGGCCAAATTCCGCATTGAAGTTGACGTTAACTTCAACTACGCTGCGAGATGTGAGCAATGAAGCGTTGTCGCCTCCGGCGACCCATCCGACCGGCCTTCGGTCCATCCCAGGCGTCATCGACGGATCGGTGGTCGCGTCAGTAGGTGCCGACGGCACGTTGTCCTTCCATGTCCTCTTCGGCAACGTCGACGAACCTGACTCGTGCGACCGCGTGGAGATCGTTATGCACGCCGAGCACGCCGCCGCACTCTTTACAGGCCTTCCCGGCGGAAGGGGGCAACGCAACAAGCACGCGGAGGCGGTCTCGGTGGCGGCCCCGTGCACTGTCGGATTCAGCTACCACCGCTAGCACGGGCTCACCAGCGCACGGTGGGAGACTCCATGCGCTGGTGAACCGTCAGCAGTGCAGTCAAGCGGTCCGCGCCGGACGCCACGTTGCGCCGAGGATTACGACGGCGCCGAGCGTCCCGCCGCCCGCCGCGATGACCGCGCCCAGTCCTCCGTCGAGGATTGTGTCGAGACCCGTTGCGTGATCGATCGACAGACCGCCCGGACCGAGTAACGCGAGTGCAATGCAGACAACGGCGATCATCAGCACGTACTCGTAGCCGTCCTTGAAGACGAAGAACCCGTTACGTCGGTGCGCAGTGACAGCGGCGACGACCATCGTGGCGACGACGAACGCGGCGACCAACGGGGTGAGCGCCCCGAGTACGAGCGCGGCCCCCGCGACCAATTCGCCGGCGCCCGAGAGCAGAGCGTGGAGCTTGGCTGGGCGCATTCCGAGGGATTCGAACCACCGTGCGGTACCCGCAAGCCCTCCATTGCCCCAGAGGTGGTTGTAACCGTGCGCGACCATGGTGCCGCCGACGACGACACGGATCAGCAATACTGCGACGTCATACTCACTCATGTGAGGTCACCTGCTACTCGAGCGCCGAGATCGGCCCCCAGGGCGGATCCGGTCCGGCCGATGTGTCGAGCGTGCTCCAGGCTGCGCACGGCGCATTGACGCAGGTCAGCCTTTGTAGGTGCCGGTGAGAGCTTCCCAAGTTCTGGTTCCGTTCGGCGGACCGGGGGGTGAGGTGATGTCGGTGCATCGGGGCCGTGAGCGGCGGCGAAGTCTCGTAGTCGACCGCCGACCTCGGGTCGGTCCGACCGATAATGGGCTGCCGGAGCGTTGATTCTTGTCACGGTCATTCACCATTTCTTGTCGTGAGAATTGGATCGGGATGAGAACAGGCATGGTCGTATCCGAAATGCGGCGCGCGACAACGCAGAAACTGCGACCGGGCCGGGCCGGCGGCCATGATCGATCAAGCTAACTGAACTTGTCTTCAACTTCAACTATCGGGCGGAAACGGGACCTCGTGCACGGTCGGAAACTGCGTATCTCGCCCGTCTAGTCATCCCTCTACGCACTTTGCCGGATGCGCCGACGCGGCGCGGTGGCCAATAGTGGCATAGGTCACGCAGTCAGGGACTTCCCCGAAGGCCCCAAACGTGACCGGCAAAGCGTCAGGCGAGTGCTGCGCCGCCCGAATGGGCCATCGACCCCCGCTGAACCGGGAAAGACCCAGCTCTCGGCCACGTCGAGGACATGCGGTGGATCGCATGGACCCGGTGTCGTGACCTGCGGGACATCACGACACCCGCCCGTACAGCGAACCCGGCCAGAGCGCAGCCCGACCGAAAACAACCGAGGAGGAACGGTGCCCAGTTCGACACAAGGCCAGAACGGCGACGGAACGCCACAGAACGACTTCGATGTCATCGTCGTCGGTGCCGGCTTCGCCGGGCTGTACGCCGTACACAAGTACCGCAACATCGAGGGATTGACGGTGCTCGGTCTCGACGCTGCGACCGACGTCGGCGGAACGTGGTATTGGAACCGTTACCCCGGCGCACGCTGCGACGTCGAGAGCTACAACTACTCGTACTCGTTCGACCCCGAGCTGGTGCAGGAGTGGGACTGGAGCGAGCGGTTCGCCGGCCAGCCCGAGATTCTGCGCTATCTCAACCATGTCGCCGACAGGTACGACTTGCGTCGCAGCTACAAGTTCGAACAGCAAGTCATTTCAGGAACTTTCGACGAGGACCGCAACCGTTGGGTGATCGAGACCAAGGACGGCGGCACGTACACCGCGCAGTTCCTGCACTCCGGCGTGGGATTCCTCTCGGCTGCGAAGGAGCCCACCTTCGAGGGACTGCAGGACTTCACGGGGAACGTGTACAGGACGTCGCATTGGCCCCACGAGGGTGTCGATTTCACTGGTCGGCGGGTGGCGGTGATCGGAACCGGTTCGAGCGGGATCCAAATCATCCCCCTCGTCGCGCAGGAAGCGGGAGCACTGACGGTGTTCCAGCGAACGCCGAACTACGCCACACCCCTCGGCAACGGTGTCATGGACCCCGAGTTCCAGGCGCAGATCAAGGCGAATCACTCCAGCCTGATCGAGCGTTCACGCCAAACCTACGCGGGTATCCCGTACGACACGGCCCAGCCCTCTGCGGTGGCGGTCAGCGACGAGGAACGCGTGGCCACGTTCGAGCAGAAGTGGCGGCAGGGCGGCTTCCGACTGTGCTTCGACTCCTTCGCCGATCTGGCGTTCAACCCTGAGTCCAACGAACTGGCTGCGGAGTTCATCCGCGACAAGATCCGCCAGCGGGTGAAGGACCCGGTGGTCGCCGATCTGCTGACACCGCGCGATCACCCTTATGCGACGAAGCGGCCGCCGCTGGAAACGAACTACTACGAGGCGTACAACCGGGAGAACGTCGAACTGATCGATCTGCGTACCACCCCGATCGTGCGGATCACCGACAAGGGCATCCAGACCAGCGACGCCGAGTACGCGTTCGACGACATCATCTTGGCGACCGGCTTCGACGCACTGACCGGCCCGCTGCTGCGGATGAATCTGCGCGGACGTGGCGGGGTCCCGCTGGCCGAGCACTGGGAGCACGGAGCGCGCACCTACTTCGGCCGGATGATCCACAACTTCCCGAACCTCGTCATGGCGCTCGGTCCGCAAAGCCCGTCAGCGCTCTACAGCATTCCGTTCGCAGTCCAGGACACCGCGGACTGGACCGCCGACCTGATGCGGCACATGCGTGAAAACGGACTGGAGACCGTGGAGCCGACCGCGGAGGCGGAGGACGGATGGGACCGGCAAACGCGGGAGATTGCGTCGTACACGCTGCTCCCGCAGGCGAACTCCTGGTACATGGGTGCCAACATCCCCGGGAAGCCGCGAGCCTGCCTGGTGTATCTGGGAGGCGGTCCGGCCTACAACGAGCTGATCGACAAAGCGACCGCAAACGGGTACGAGGGCTTCGAACTGCGAGCGGCGACACAGGCCGTCCGGTGACCTGGCACCAATTCGAGAGGCAAGTGATGTCACAGCAATCGAACAACAAGTCGGTGGCCGGCGTTGATAGCGTCGAGGTCGACGCCGTCGTGATCGGCGCAGGCTTCGGCGGGTTGAGGATGCTGCACGAGCTTCGCGGGCAAGGACTCAGCGTGCAGGTCTTCGAGGCGGCCCCAGACCTTGGCGGCACGTGGTACTGGAATTGCTACCCCGGGGCCCGTACCGACAGCGAGAGCTGGACCTACGCGTACTCGTTCTCCAAGGAGCTGCAGGACGAATGGGACTGGTCAGAACGTTTTCCGACCCAAGATGAGGTCCATCGCTATTTGCGCCATGTCGCGGACAGATTCGACCTGCGCAAGCACATCGCCTTCGACACCCGCGTCGTATCCGCCGTCTTCGACGAGGACACCGGGCGCTGGCTGGTCGCCACCGAGGATGGGCAGCGATACAACTGTGCGTACCTCGTCACGGCGCTCGGCCTGTTGTCGCTGCCCTACAAACCCGACTTCAAGGGCATCGACGAGTTCACGGGGGAGTGGTATCTGACCGGTCGGTGGCCGCGGGAGAAGGTGGATTTCACCGGCAAGCGGGTCGCGGTCATCGGCACCGGGGCAACAGCGGTCCAGGCGGTCCCGCTGATCGCGCAGACAGCGGCGCAACTGACCGTCTTCCAACGCACCCCGAACTACGTGCTTCCGGCCCGCAACTACACCATGACCGACTTCGAACGCGAGAACATCCGTGCCTCGTACGACGAGATCTGGCGGAAGGCGAGGAAGCATCCGTTCGGATACGCGTTCGACCGAGCCGGCGTCACCAAGACGGACGTGACCCCCGACGAGCACCGGAGAATTCTGGAACGGGGCTGGGAGACCGGTGGGTTCCGCTTCATTTTCGAGACGTTCGATGACATCACGCTCGACGAGGAGGCGAACGAGATCGCCTCGGAATTCGTGCGGGAGAAGATTCGGGCGATAGTGAAGGATCCCGACACGGCGGATCTGCTCTGCCCGAAGGACTACCCGATCGTGTCGAAGCGCCCTCCGCTCGGGCACTTTTACTACGAGGCGTTCAACCGGGACAACGTCAGCCTGGTCGATGTCAGCGGCACCTCGATCACCGAGATCACAGCAGGTGGTATCCGGGTCGGCGATGACGAGTACCCCGCCGACGTCATCGTGTTCGCCACCGGCTTCGACGCGGGGACCGGGGCCTACAACCACATCGACATCCGTGGCAGGAGCGGACAGACACTCAAGGACAAGTGGGCGGAAGGGCCGCGCACCCACCTCGGTATCACTGTCGACGGCTTCCCAAATATGTTCATGGTCAGCGGCCCGCAGAGCCCGTTCGGCAATATCCCCGTCGTCGTCGAAGGAACAGTCGAATGGATCGGTCAGGCAGTCGGGCACCTTCGAACGAACGAACTCGACACCATCGAGCCGACATCTGAGTCCGTCGAATCCTGGTGGCAGCTCCTGCAGGACTACATCAACGCGACACTGCTGCCACAGGGGCGCCATTCCTGGTTCCTGGGCGCGAACATCCCCGGCAAGCCACGCGGAGTGCTGTTCTTCTTCGGTGGGGTCGGCACCTACCGCAAGACGTGCCAGGCCGTCGCCGACAGTGGCTACAACGGCTTCACCATCGAAGGTGGTCAGTCGCAGCAGTATCCGACTGCTGACGCGGACGACGAATCAGCCCGCGCCACAGTGCGACTGGGCACGTAGTCACATCATGCAATTTGCACATCTCATCTCAAAATGGAGGCACACAGTGACTCAGTACACCGATGTACCGATCTTCGACTTCGACACCCACATGTACGAAACTCCCGAGGCGCTGACCCGGTACCTGCCGGACAGGTTCAAGAACGCGATCGAGTTCGTCCAGAGCGGGCGCCGAACCAAGATCTCCATCCTCGGCAAGATCCGCGAGTTCATTCCGAATCCGACGTTCGAGCGGGTCGCCGCGCCCGGCGCGCACGAGGCCTTCTACTCGGGCCACAACCCGGAAGGCAAGTCGCTCAAAGAGATGTCCCAAGAGCACGCCATGGAATCCATTCCGGCCTTCCGTGAGCCGGAGCCGCGCATGAAGGTGCTCGACGAGCACGGTGTACAGCAGGCGATGGTGTTCCCCACGTTGGCGAATCTGGTCGAGCATTCCACTGCCGAGGACCCCGACCTGACAGTTGCGGTCATCCATGCGCTGAACCGCTGGATCCTCGATGTCTGGGGATACACGTACCAGGACCGGCTGTTCATGACTCCGGTGATCAACTGCGCACTGGTCGACGAGGCCCGCCGCGAACTCGAGTACGTCATCGAAAACGGTGCCAAGATCGTGCTGATCAAGCCGGCACCGGTGTACGGCTACCGAGGATGGCGCTCCCCGGCACTACCGGAGTTCGACCCGTTCTGGAACGACGTCGAGGACTCGGGCATCGCGGTCGGCTTGCACGCCAGCCAGCCGCCGCTCGAAGAATACGTTCTCAAGTGGGAACCCGACAACTCCGTCAACGTGTTCGAAGGATCTGCCTTCAAGTACGTCGCGCTCGGCCACCGCGAGATCTCCGACATGCTCGCCAGTCTCGTGTGCCACGGCACGCTGACACGCTTCCCGAAGCTGCGGATCGCCAGCGTCGAGAATGGCAGCGCGTGGATCAAGCCCTTGATGGACGACCTCGAGGCGACCTACGCCAAGATGCCGCAGAACTTCGAGGAGAACCCGATTGAGGTCCTGCGCCGCAACTGCTGGGTCAGCCCGTTCTGGGAAGGCAATGTCGCCGACGTCGTCGAGTGGCTGGGTTGGGACAAGGTGCTGTTCGGGTCCGACTGGCCGCACCCGGAGGGTTTGACCGAACCGAAGGGGTTCTTCGCTTACGCCGAGGGTATGGACGAAAAGCGGACACGGGATTTCATGGGCGACAACGCAAGGCGTCTGATGAACCTTCCGGTCGCCGCGCCCGCAGGCGTCTAGCTCCGATCTCGGACGCGGGGGGGACACACGGAGCCGCACACCCAAATCGTGCACCCTCGTGTCCGCCACGCGAGCCCGTCAACACCCGTGGTGGTCGGCCTCGGGCCGACCACCACATGACATCGATCCGAAGGACCTTCCTTGTCCGAGAACACCGACGGCGACGCCACAGCGTTACGCGTGCACGCCGTCCTCCACTGCAATCTCAACACCGTCGACATCGCTGCCAGCGAGACCTTTTACAACACGACGTTCGACCACACCACCAAGATGACGTCGCTGGGCAACGGAACCGACGTCACCCCCATGGGCCTCACCGAACCCGCCACCAGCGACACCCGCTTCCTGTGGGACGCCCGCGGCCCACGCTCCGCGCCGTCCTTCGAGCTCGTCGACTGGCAGCATCCCGCAGTCATTCCCGCCCCAGACCACAAGGTGCTGGGCTACATCGCAGCCGGCTTCCGCGTCCCGTCGCTGGACACGATCGCCGGCCGACTCGACAGCGCCGGCCGCACCACCGAAAAGGGCGATGTCACGCTCCGTGGACACTCACGCAGAGCCCTGACAGGCCACGATGCCGAGGGCATCGGATTCGAAATAGTCGAAGTGCCCCCCGGTTCGGATGAGCCGCAGACCACGCTGTTCTCACACCTGCGCGCCCGGTGCGCGAACCTGTCCGCAACTATCGCCTGGTACCGCGACATCGGCTTCGAGGTAGTGGCCGGCGAGTCCCACGGCGAGAGCGTCTCACTTGCCCTGCCCGAGGACCCGACCTTCTCCATCGAGTTCGAGCAGGCCGACGTGGACGCCGCCCAGATCGCCGCGCACCAGTGCCTTCCAGCGAACACCCAAGGCCTGTACCGCATCGCACTCGCCGTCGACGATGTGTGGGCGTCACGCAACGCACTCGCCGACAAGTACGCCGCGATTCCCGAGCCCGCTCACATCTCGATGGAGGACATCCCGACGGGCGGCTTCACCATCCTGTTTCTGCGTGACCCCGACGGCACCATGGTCGAGCTGGTCGAGCGTCCCCGCTCGGCGGTCCGCCGCCCCCAGGCGCCTGAGCAGACCTACGTGCCACGTGTCTCGACGAGCTGAGAAAACGACCCGCCCACTCCGCAGGAGCCCCTGATGACATCAGACGAAGACTTCGACCTCGCCGAGGCGTTCCAGGCCTGGCCATGGGTGCTGACCGCGCCGACGGTATGGGAGTTGGTGGAACGTCGAGCCGCCACGACTCCGGATCACCCCCTGCTGATCGCCGAGGTCGGCACGGTTCTTACCTGCGGAGAGTTCCGCGATAAGGCCGAACGAGTCGCAGCCGCACTCGCCGAACTCGGAGTCGGACCCGGGAGCCGGGTGGCCTGGCAGTTGCCCACCCGGATCAGCACAGTCCTGGTCATGGTGGCGCTGCGACGGCTCGGAGCCCTGCAGGCGCCGATCATCCCGATCTACCGCGAGCGTGAGGTCACCACCGCGGTGCAGCTGTCGCAGGCCGATCTGCTGCTGGTACCCGGATCATGGCGTGGCTTCGACTATTCCGGGATGGCCGCCGAGCTGACTGCGAGCGGTGCGATCGACACACGTGTCGAAGTGATCGGCCCGGAGGCCCCCGAAAGCGGCGACCTCACCACCTTGCCTCCCAACCCGATCGAACCCGAGGCCGACCTGTGGATGTACTTCACCTCCGGCTCGACCGGCATGCCCAAAGGGGTCCGACACTGTGACCGCAGTCTGCTCAGCGGCGCGTTCGGTTTCACCGCGCACGCCCGACTCGGTGAACGCGAGGACGAAGTAGCAGCGCTCGGATTCCCGTTCGCGCACATCGGAGGGATCTCGTTCACCGCCGCGCTGCTCGCCGGCGGGTTCCCGGCATTGCTGATCGAGGCGTTCGACGCCGCAAGCGCGGTGGAACTCTTCGCCCGAGACCGGGTGACGGTTACCGGCGGCGCTACGCCGTTTTACCAGATGCTGCTCGCTCACCAGCGTGCGCATCCCGGCACCCGGCTCTATCCGGACCTACGCAAGCTCATCGGCGGTGGCGCGCCGTGCTCGGCCAGCCTCTTCGCGGCCGTGCGGGATGAACTGGGCGTGGTGGTGGCGCACGACTATGGAATGACCGAGCTCCCGTTCATCGCGGTGGGCGACCCCCAGGACTCGCACGAACTGCTTGCCGACACCGACGGTCACATTCTGCCGGGAAATCGGGTACGGGTGCGTGGTCTCGACGGCGCATTGATCACCGATGGATCGACCGGTGAACTGGAGGTGTCCGGACGCGCGCTGTGCTTCGGTTACACGGACGAGACCGCCACCTCGGCGAACTTCACCGAGGACGGCTGGCTCCGTACGGGCGACACCGGGCGGGTCGGCGCCGGCGACATCGTCGAGGTCGTCGGTCGCACCAAGGACATGATCATCCGCAAGGGTGAGAATGTGGCTCCCGCGGAGATCGAGGGACTGCTGGCAGGCCACCCTTCGGTGGCCGAGGTCGCGGTCATCGGGCTCCCCGACGAGGATCGGGGCGAGCGGATCTGCGCGGTTGTGGCACTGCGAGAGGGCACCGCGGTGCTCGATCTGCCCTCGCTGACCGCATGGCTCACTGACGCGGGTCTGATCCGTCAGAAGCTGCCCGAGCAACTCGAATTGGTCGACACGTTGCCTCGCACTGGTTTCGCGAAGGTAGCCAAGTTGGTGCTGCGAGAGCGATTCGCCCAGCGACAACCCGCGTAACACCCATCCGTCGAGGCACGGCGGCACACGACCCCAGCTGAACATTCTCGATTCAGAGGAGCAGATCATGAGTACCACGACCGGCGCCGAGCCCGTCTTCGAACAGGATTACAGCGAAGTACCCGACTACGCGGCGATGTCGAGATTGGATGGACAGCGTTTCGTCGTGCTCGGCGGTGGCGTCGGTATCGGCAGGCAGACCTGCCATGCGCTCGCCAGCGTCGGCGCCAAGGTGCTACTCGTCGACGTCGACCAGGCCCGGGTCGATCAGGTTGCCGCGGAGATCGACGGTGTACCCCTCGTCGCCGACGTCACCAAACGGGAAGAGGTCGAGCGGGTCTTCGACGTCGCCGTGGAAGAGTTGGGCGGCGTGGACGGTGTCGTCGACATCGTCGGCATGGGCCGTTGGACCCCACTCTTGGACGCAGATGACGAGCACTGGAACTTCCACCACGACATAGTGCTACGCCACGCCTACTACGTGATCCAGTGCGCTGCGCCCTTGATGGCCAAGAACGGTGGCGGACCACTTGTGTTCGTCTCCTCGGTGTCAGGTATCGCGAGCGCACCAGGACACGCCGGATACGGCGTCGCGAAGGCAGGCCTGATGTCCCTGATCCGCACCGCGGCCGTCGAGTTGGGACCCGACGGCATTCGAGTCAACTCGATCGCACCCGGTCTCGTCTGGACACCGCGGATCGCCGCAATGCTCGGCGAAGAGCTGGGGGAGCGTAACGGCAACAACACCCCCTTACGCCGCAGGGCATACCCCGAAGACATCGCGTCGGCGCTGCTGTTCCTTGCCACGCCGCTGTCCGGCTACATCACCGGCCAGAACATCACGGTCGACGGCGGCTTGAACGTCATCTTCCCGTACGAAACGCCGAGCCCGAGCTGATCATCGGCGCACCTGCCAAAGATTCACAGTTCGCTGCCCGCGAGGAAGCGACGACATGAACGGAGACGAGATGGTGAGCGCGGAATCGGCCTATCTGGCAGAGCTGTACTCGAGCTGGACGGAACGCGCCGCCGCTCACCCGGACATGAGCCTCGCCGCCAACCGGGAAATGCTCGAAGAGTGGCACCGCGCCACCGTCGAACCCACCGGCGTGAGCTACGACGAGATCGATGCCGACGGGGTTCCCTCGATGTGGTGCATCCCCACCGGCGGCGCCACGGACCGTGCGGTGCTCTACCTGCACGGCGGTGGGTTCATGTTTTGGTCCTACCACTCGCACCGCAAACTGGCCGGGCACCTGGCCAAGGCGATCGGCGCCCCCGTACTCGTGCCCGACTATCGACGGGCACCCAGACACCGAGCGCCCGCCCAATTGGACGACGCCGTCACCGCCTACCACTGGATACGGAAACAGGGAATCGATCCGCACCACATTGCGACAGCAGGAGATTCGGCAGGCGGAAACCTCTGCATCGCAGTCGCTCTCAAGCTCAGAGCGGACGGAGAACCACTCCCTGCCGCCATCATGCCGATATCACCGTGGCTGGACATGGAACTCGAGAGCGAGAGTCTGGACACCAACGCCGATCACGACAAGACGGTCAACCGGGCAATGCTCGAGACAATCCGCCGCCTGGCCGTGCCCGACGACGCAGTGTCCGATCCTTTGATCAACCTGCTGTACGCGGACCCAGCCGGCCTGCCGCCGATCCTTATCCACGTCAGCTCGCACGAGGCTTTGCTCGACGACTCGATCCGCTTCGCCGTGAACGCACGGTCAGCCGGAGTTGATATGACCGTCGAGATCGAACACGAGATGCAGCATATCTACCCGTGCCTCGCAGGACGGGCGCCGGAGGCCGACCGAGCTATCGCGCGAATGGGCACGTGGGTCCGGCCGCTGCTCGGTCTCCACTAACCACGCTGCAGTCGGGCAGCGATAGGGACAACCGCCCACCTCACTCGATGTGGGCGACCTGATGAAAGGGAAGACACCATGACCGAAACGATCTCGCAGACCGAACAGACCCGCACCATCGTCGAACGGCTCTACGCCGCCGGCGCCGCGGGAGATGTCGAGGGCGTCCTCTCGAGCCTCGCCGAGGACGTCGTCGTCAACGAGCCCTCCTACCTCCCCTGGGGCGGCACTTACACCGGGCACGAACAGTTCCTCGGACTCTTCGGCACACTCATGCAGAATCTCGACCTCACCAAGCTCAAAATCAAGTACACGGTGGCCGACAACGACAAGTGCTTCGTCACCTTCCACGCCCCCGATATCTCCTCCGGCAAAGACGTCTACATCGCCGAACAATCGACCGTACGCGACGGGAAGATCATCGAAATGACCATCTTCTACAACGAACAGACCTTCGCCACCAGTCCGAACAGCTAAGTGTCGGGGCACCGACCTCACCTACGTTAAGAGGAAATGACAATGGCATTGACCTTGTCGTGCGGGCTCGCAACATCCTTGAACAGTCACGAACACGCGAGAATCGCAGAAGAACTCGGCTACAACACCGCCTGGATGTTCGATACCGCACCGGTGTGCGCGGATGTGTGGATGCAACTCGGTCGAGCGGCGGATCGCACCGAGCGCATCACACTCGCGACCGGCGTGCTCGCACCCGCGCTGCGCCATCCGATCACCACCGCGAACGCGATCTCGACGTTGGTCTCGATCGCCGGCCGGGAGCGCGTCGCAATCGGCGTGGGTAGCGGATTCAGCGGCGCCATCGTCACCGGTCAGCGACCATCCAAGTGGACCTACGTCGCCGCGTACATCAAGACCGTGCGCGCATTGCTGCGCGGCGAAACCGTCGAATGGGAAGGCAGCAACGTCAAACTGCTGCACGGACCACTCACCGGGCCGATCCGACCGATCGAAGTTCCCTTTCTCGTTGCGGCCGACGGACCGAAAGGAATGGCGGTCGCGCATGAACTCGCCGACGGCGCGATCGGCGCCTTCGCGCCACACGATGGTTGGGACTGGAGCATGGTCATGGCTCAGGGCACCGTCCTGGACGAGGGGGAGGACCCAGGCTCGCAGCGGGTACTCGACGCCGGCGGCCCCGGGGCGGCGATCATGCTGCACTACGCGGTCGAGTTCAATGGCGCCTCCCAACTCCCATTCGACGCCGCAGACTGGGCGCAAGCGTATTCCGACGTCCCCACCGACATCCGCCACCTGGTGCTGCACGAGGGACACGGAGTGTTCGTATCCGCCATCGACCGCCCCTACCTGACCGGTGACGTCCTCGTCAAGAGCGGCATGGCTCTTTCCGCCGCCGAATGGCGCGACAAGGTCGCCGCACTCGAAGCAGGCGGCGCGACCGAGGTCACCTACACGCCCGCCGGACCGGACATCCCGCACGAACTGGAGGCGTTCATGAAGGCAGTCACAGCGTGAACAACCGCACCATCACCAACAATGTACAAGGCAGGACTAGCCATGAAAAAGCATGAACTGAATATGTTTTCATCCGGTCACCAGTTCCTCGAAACACCTCGCTGGCATGACGGTCAACTCTGGGCCAGCGACTTCTTCGCCAAGAAAGTTCTGAGATTCCACCCCGACGGCTCCGCAGAAACTGTTGCCGAGATCGCCGGCGCCCCCTCCGGCCTCGGATTCCTTCCCGACGGGTCCATCTTGGTCGTCTCGCAGGCAGACAACAAAGTCCTGCAAATCAACGACTCCGGCTCCATCACGGAATACGCGGACTTCAGCGCCATCGCCGGAGGCCTCGGCAACGACATGGTGGTAACCGAAACCGGGCACGCTTACGCCGGAAACTTCGGATACGCCGTGGGCGAGGAAGACCCCAAGCCAACCAACCTCGCACACATCGACCCAGCAGGAAACGTCACCCGCGTCGACGGAGACGTGACGTTCCCGAACGGTGGGGCCCTGACTCCTGACGGAAAGCTGCTCCTCGCCGAGACTTTCGCACACCGCATCAGCGCGTTCGATATCAACGACGACGGATCGCTCGCCAACCATCGAGTGTGGGCGCAACTTCCGGAAACCTACCATCCCGACGGAATCGCGCTCGACGCCGCAGGCGGGGTGTGGTTCGGTAACGCAATGACCTCCGACGAGGACAGCGGTTTCTATCGAGTCGAAGAGGGCGGGGACATCACTGACAAGATCGCGGTGGAAGGCGCCTGGGCCGTCGCCTGCGCATTCGGTGGCCCGGATCTGGAAACTCTCTACATGACGTGCAACGCCACCAGCCTTGAAGACTTCTTCCAGGGCCGCTCCTCCGCGTACATCGCCACAGCGACCGTGGGCCGGTGCGGAGCACGGACTGGAGGACCCACTCGGCAGTCTGTGGCCTAAATGCATCCCCAGCCGCGACACAGTCGGAAGTGACATGTCCACGATCGAATGCAACGTACCTATGCAAGAGCAGGCTGAGGTGGACGAATTCGTCGAGGTGATCCACCACCACGTGCGGAGAACAGACTTCGGCAGGTCCGTGCCGTTCGCCTACCGAATCGGCGAGAATCGCTGACAGTGCTCGAGGTTCGATGACGCCGTCGAAAACCGCAAGGACCTTGTAAAGGCGGCATCGACCGGCTCGAGCAGCGACACGGTGTCCGCTACGGTGCGCGCCAAGGTGCGGTGACGGTCGGGAAGATCAGCGGGTCCACGCATGTTCGGCGACCAACCGTCTTCGATCTGCGCCGCCAAGGCGTCCAGCGTCAACGTGCTCAGTTGATGGGTGGCGATCATGAGGGCGAGGGGAAGCCCGCCGAGTTGCCGGCAAGCCGAGTTGCCGGCAAATCGAGGCGACCGTGTGGGCCTGGGCCTCGGGTCTCGTTCGAAGGCAACCCGGCGGGCATGATCGAGGAAGAGTGTCAGCGCTGGACTGGTCGACGCGTCGATGTTGGGGGCACCGTCTGCGTCGGGACAGCGCAGAGGGCGCAGTACGTATCGGTTGTCGTGTGACAGATCGGTCGCGGCCCGGCTCGTTGCAAGGAGCCGGACGTGCGGGTGGGCAGTCAGGAGCGCTCCGAGGGCGCGCACCCCGGAGCTGATCCGTTCGAGACTGTCGACCACGACGACGTGTGGCTTCTCCGATTCGGGCGGCGTCGCCATGGTGTTGCCGATCTGGGTCGCCGCATCTGACGCGGACTCGCATCCCGACAGATCTACCCTCTCGATGTCGACGAAGCCCGCAGTCACCCCTTCGCGGAATGCGCTCCGGTCATGAGGGCGGCGAGGTCGTCGGGTTCGAGGAACGATGGGGGTGGTGGTGGTCCCCAGGCGTAGAGGCCCTGGAGTCCGTCCAGAATTTCCGGGGACCAGAGTTCGTCTTCGGGGACGGTGTCCATGTCGGAGTAGTACTCGGAGAAGTTCCCGGCCGGGTCCTTGAGGTACCAGAAGAAGTTCGCGCCCGCGTAGTGGCGGCCGAGTCCCCAGATGTGGCGTTCGGGGTTGCCTGCGAGCATGGTGTGGGCGCCGCGGCCGACCTCGTCGACGTCGTCGACCTGCCAGCTGGTGTGGTGCATGAAGTTCACCGGGGCGGCCATGACGAGGACGTTGTGGTGTTCGACGGAGCAGCGCAGGAATGCGGCCTTGTCGCCCATGTAGTCGCTGACCTTGAAGCCGAGGCCGTCGGTGAAGAACTTCATGGTGGTCTCGAGGTCGGTGGACCCGATCACCGCGTGGCCGAGTTTGCGGGGGCGTACCGGGTCGGTGCGGGTGAGGAACGGGGCCCGTCCCCAGCGGTCGATGCGCCCGGGCCCGTTGTAGGCAGTGGCCGCGACGGCGGGTTCGATGACGATCCGGGGCCGGACCTGGACTCGCACCAGGGTGCCGGTGATCGGTTCGACGGCGCTGACGGACGTGCCGTCGTGCTGGATCGCGATACCGAGTCTGGTCAGCCGCGCTGTGGTGGCGGTGATGTCGTCGGGGTCGTCGGCGGCGACGGTCAGCTCGACCAGGCGCCGGGTGGGTGCGTGCACGATGTGAAGTTGTTCGCCGCCGTCGCGGGTGGCGAACACCCCGTTCCCGCGGTGCTCGAGTCCGAAGTCGGTGTAGTAGGCGATGGTGTCGTCGACGTTGGGGACGCCGAGGGTGACCTTGCCCAGTCCGTGTAGTGCCATGACGTGGTGTCCTTACTGCGCGTCGGGTTCGGCGACGAATCTCTGGTGCAGCTGGCCGATGCCGTCGATCCAGCTGTCGAGTGTGTCGCCGGGCTGCAGGAACCGTTGCGGGGTGCGGCCGACGCCGACGCCGGCGGGGGTGCCGGTGAAGATGACGTCGCCGGGGTAGAGGGTGACGGTGTGGGAGAGGGTGGCGATGAGCTTCGGGACGGGGAAGATGAGGTCGCGGGTGCGGCCTTTCTGCACTTGTTCGCCGTCGATGGTGCAGCCGAGTTCGAGGTCGTCGGGGTCGGCGAACTCGTCGGGGGTGACCAGCCAGGGGCCTTGCGGGGAGAACCCGGCGTAGGATTTTCCGAGCCCGAATTGTGGTGCGGGACCTCTGGTTTGGGTGATGCGTTCGGAGATGTCCTGGCCGGCGGTGAGGCCGGCGACGTGCGCCCAGGCGTCGGCGGGGTCGATGTTGCGGGTTTCGCGGCCGACGACGGCGACGAGTTCGACCTCCCAGTCGACGTTGCCGCCGGTGGGGATGATGACGTCGGTGTCGGGGCCGGTGAAGGACGAGGCGTATTTGGTGAAGACCGGTGGTAGGTGGGTGGGGGATTCGAAGCCGGATTCGGCGGCGTGGGCGTGGTAGTTCAGGCCGACGGCGAACACCTGCCGCGGTGCCGGCGACGGTGCCCTCAAGCGGGTGCGGTCGATCGGGACGCTGTCGTCGGTCAGAGCCGAGAGGTCCTGGACTGCGGCCCATTCGGTGACGTCGTCCCAGGCTTCGTAGAGTGCCTGCAGGTTCGGGGCGAACCGGCCGCGGGAGGCGTGGGCGATGTCGACGGCCCGCTCGGAACCGTTCTCTCCGAGGACGAGGGCGGCACGGTGGTCGATATTGGCGATGCGCATGAAAGTGGTTCTCCTGGAGTGAGTTCACACGGTGGTGGTTGCAGGGTGGGGGCTGGTAGGGGATGGGTCTAGGGTCCGCAGTCGGTCGCGGTATTCGCTGAGCAGATCCGTCAGTTGGGTGTTGTCGGTGACGCCGCCGAAGATGTAGTGATCCGGCCGGACGAGCACTGCGCTGATGTTCTGTCCGTGGAACCACCGAGTCCATTGACCGGTCGCGTCGAGCAGATCCGGTGCTCCGGTCTCCTCGACGGTCTTCAGCCGTACGCCGGTGCTGTCGAGCAGTCGCTGCAGTGTCGGATCCGCTTGCGCGACATCGGTGTCACCGCGTACCAGCAGGACCGAACCGAAGCCGGTGACCTCGTCGAGGAGGTCGCTGTGGGCGCCGATCCGCACCGGAAACTGTGGTGCAAGGGTCCCGCGCAGCCTGCCGCCGTCAGTGTCTTGCGCGGTGACGCCGTCTCCGAGGACGGGAAGGGCTGTGACCGGCAAAACCTTCGCGGGGTCGGCGCCACCGCCGATCATGCGGGTATCGCGTTCGGTGGCCTTCTCCTCGTCGAGGACGCAGATGACCCGCCCGAGTTCGACCGACATCGTGACCGCATGCTGCAGGTGCGCGCTGCGTTCGGACGAGTACGAATCGAGCAATGCGAGGTCGGATTCACCGCGCAGGATCCGATCGAGCTTCCATGACAGATTGGCTGCGTCGCGGATGCCCGAGCACATGCCCTGCCCGGCGAAGGGAGGCATCTGGTGCGCGGCGTCACCGGCGATCGCGAGACGGCCGGCGTTCCACCGGTCCGCCCACCGCGCGGCGAACGTGTAGACGGCGTGCCGCTCGAGTTCACTGTTCTCCGGCGTCCGGTCCCACGCCCGGAGCAACTCCCATGCCTTCTCCGGCGTGTCCAGTTCTTCTCTCGTCTCGCCGGGCAGTCGCATGAACTCCCATCGACGACGTCCCGGTCCGCCCGACACGACCGTGGTCGGCCGGGCGGGATCGCACAGTTGCCAGTTCTGTGGTGACCAACCGCGGTCGTCGAGCGGAATGGTGTCGACGATCAGCCAGTCGAAGAAGAAGCCCTCGTCGTGCATGGTCGCACCCATGCGTTCACGGACGAAGCTGTTCGCGCCGTCGCAGCCGATCACGAACCGTGCTCGCACCTGCCGCTGTTTGACGACGGTGCTGGTGAACGTCACCACGACGTCGCGTGTGCCCTCGTCGATACCGACGACCTCGGCGCCGCGGAGCAGAGTGACGTTCGGCATCTCCTCGACCGCTGCGCCGAGGACCTTCTCGAGCTGAGGTTGGGAGAAGAAGCTGGCCGTCGGCCACCCGCTCGGACCGGTGCCGGACCAGTCGATCTTCACCAACGATTCCCTGGCGGCATTGCGCCACTCGTAGTGGTCGGGCACCGCCTCGGAGATCGACTGGATTTCCGAGGTCAGGCCCATCGATTGGAAGACTCGGCCGATCTCGTCGTCGAAGTGGACGGCCCTCGGGAGTGGGTACGGCTCCGGCCAGCGTTCGACGATCACCACGTCGTGGCCGCGCAGGCCGAGCATCCGCCCCAGCGCCAGCCCTACGGGCCCGGCGCCGACGATCACGACGTCGTGGGTGTTTTCCTGCATGTTCGTTGCTCTTCCTCGGTGAATGCACTAGGACACCAATTGAGCCCTATTGAGCATGTTCAATAGGCACAGCATGCTGTGACCCGCACCGCCTGTCAAGAGACTCGACCCGATTGATCGGTATCGAGCATGCTCAATACGGTAGAATCGGTGATGGTCCGACGGCCAGCAGTGAAGTGGTGACGGGCACGACGAAACGAGGACACGATGACCGATCTCGCACAGCGGATGATGATGGACGCATCGCTGAGCCGCACCGAGCAGGCCGCACTGGCTATCGGCCAACTCGCGGAGCAGGCGCCGCACGGCGCGCGCCTCGGTACGAAGAAGGAACTTCAGGAACAGTGCGGCGTCGCGAAGGGGACCTTCAACGAAGCTCTGCGCATTCTGCAGTCACGCGGCGTGATCACCGTCCGATCGGGACCCGGAGGGGGGCTGTTTGCCGCTTCGCCCACCCCCATCGCGCGTCTCGGGAACTCGATTCTCTCCCTCGACGCCGCGGAAGGGGATGTCGCCGATGCCGTACGTATTCGTGACGCCCTCGACCCGCTGCTCGTCGAGGACGCACTCGATCACAGTTCGGCCGTCGACATCACCCGTATGCGCACCGCCCTCGACGTCATGCGGCAGACCGCCGACGCCGGCGACGCGACGGGATTCGTCCGAGCCAACTGGGAACTGCACGCCGCGATCGCCCGGGTGAGCCCCAACGCGATCCTGAAGTCGATCTACCTGAGCCTGCTCGACCTGATCGAATCCCACACCGTCTCCGTCGAACCGGTCGGCGACAGGCCGCTGCCGGAATACATCGCCGAGCGTCAGCAGTTGCACGCCGACCTCGTCGACGCCCTCGATCGCCGTGACCGGGACGCGGCCCTCCGGCTCATCCATGCGCACAACACAACACAAGCCTGAGGTCGGACGCACACACACGGCCTGAAACCCGGTACGGCGGCGCCCCGGATGCAGAGCATTTAGGGTGGTGAGGTGGGAATCGGTAGCCGGGCGGCACGGGTCGAAGATGTGCACGATCTGGCTCTGGGCATGCCGCATGTCACCGTTACCCACGGCCCCGGCGACAATCCCGTCTACCAGGTCGGTGGTAAGTCGTTCGTGTTCTTCCGCAATCCGCGACCCGATGCGACGGACCCGGACACCGGGGAACGCTATGACGACGTGATCGTGTTCTGGGTGCCGTCCGACGCCGACAAGCAGGCGCTCGTCCGCGATGACACGACACCGTTCTTCACTACCTCACACTTCGACGGCCACCTGTCGGTGCTGTTGAGGGGGAGCCGCATCGGCGAGTTGTCCCGGCAAGAATTGGTGGAGCTCGTTCAGGATGCGTGGCTCTCACGCGCGTCGGCGCGCAGAGCAGCGACCTGGCTCAGCGCCCACCCTCCCGCCTGACCGAACATTGGGCGTCGATCGGACTCGGCAATCGGTTCCGCCGCGCAGGTCGGGCGCAATAGTGTGGAACCGGCGGGGTCGGGACGTCCAGGCACCCGATCCTGTGTTCGGAACAGGTGAGAGGCTGACCATGTCGGGTCGGACTGCGAAGGCCAGACGGATGTCATTGCGGACGTTGCTGTGGTTGGCGATCGGGATCCTCGTGGCCCTGTTCGCCGTTACTGCGGCGTTTTCCGTGTACGGGAGACTGGTGGTTCGTGCGTCCGAGAACGTGCTCTCCGAGCGCCTCCTGCCCGCGCAGCATGCCGTGTCGGATCTGACGACCGCCTATGTGGACCAGGAGACCGGGCAGCGTGGCTATGTTCTGACCGGTGATCCGAGTTTCCTCGAACCGTACGACGCAGGCAGGGACGCCGCGGCCGCGTCCCTGTCGGATCTGACCGCGCTGCTTGCCGGCGACGCGGAGGCTTCGGCAACGCTGGACGCGGTCGTCGAGGCGGCGAACACCTGGACCACTCAGGCCAGCGAGCCGGAGATCCTCGCTCGTCGCAACAACGAGATAGCGGACGAGCAGGTCGTGGCCATGACCGCGACGGGCAAGGAACTGTTCGACGGGCTGCGCTCACAGCTTCAGGACCTCAATGCCCTGACGGATGAACGGGTGACCGAACAGGTCGATCGGGTTCGCTCGGCGCAGGTCTTGGCAAATATCGCTACCGCCGTCGCGTTCGTTCTCGCGATCGGCACCGCGATGGCCTCCCTGTATCTGACGCGACGATTGCTGACCCGGCCGATCGAGCGGCTCGTCGCAGACATCAGCGCGGTGGCCGAGGGCGACTACGAGAGGGATATCGGCACCGACGGCCCGAGGGAAGTGTCGATGATCGGCAGCGCCGTCGACACCATGCGGACCAGTCTGCTCACCCAGAATCGGCTACTCGTGCAGGCGGAACACGAACGAACCCGCCACGACGAACAAACCCGGATGGCGGCCGATCTGCACGACCTGACGATTCAGCGCGTGTTCGGGCTGGGCCTCGCATTGACCTCCCTGGCCCGACGGCATCCCCGTCTTGCCGCGGATCTCGATCCGCTCATCGACGAAACCGACAGCATCGTTCGCGGTTTGAGGGCGGTCATCTTCGACCTCGAGATTGGTGCGACCGCAGTGACGAACGGCACCGCAAGTTTGAGTGCGGCGGTCGGTGAGATCGTCGAGAGTAGTACCGCCGCACTCGGATTCACGCCCGACGTGTGCCTGGACGGGCCGGTCGACCAGTTCTCCGGCCACAACGCAGGTCCGGAACTTCAGGCGGTGCTCCGCGAGGCACTGAGCAACGTTGCCCGTCACGCCCATGCGACGTCGTGCCGTGTGATGGTCGCCGCCGACGACGACCGCCTGGCGCTGAGCGTGACCGACGACGGTACAGGGATGGGCGCGGACGTCATCCGGGGGCACGGGCTGGCGAACATCTGCAACCGAGCCGCGCAACTCGGTGGCCGTGCCGTCATCCGCGACGGCGCGCCGGGGACAGTGGTCGAGTGGGAAGTGCCCGCGTCCTGATCGCGGCGGCTACGCGGACCACTCGATCAACGGCGGACGCACTGCAGCGCACAGGGGATTCCCGCGGGCGTCGGTGAGTCCGAGTCGCGCAGTGATGCGTCCGGCCGCCGCCGCCGCGTCTGCGGTGGCCCGATCCACGCCGTCCCACATCAACTTGGCCCGCCGGAACATATCGAATTCGCCATCTCGGCCGATCGACCCCCACGACAGGTAGACGAAGCGCCCGCCGGGGCGGCCCTGTACGTACGGACCGGTGATGTCGAGACCCGCCGGCGTCGGGGTCGTCTTGCACTCGAGAACCCAGCGGGCCGTGGTCGCGTCCCCTGGATGCAGGTCGAGAAGATCGCCGGGAGCGCCGCGGCGCTGCACGGCCACATGGATGTTGTCGTAGCCGGGGAAATGGGACCCCGGCGGGCACGACGATCCGGGAAGGTCGGTTGCCTCGATCACGAGTTGCACCAGTTCATCCAACCACCCGTGAGAACCTCTGTGCGGGCGGTCGAAGAGTGGGTGGCGCACCAAGTTCGCTCCGCTGCGGTGAGTTTTCCCGTCACTTCCGGTCTGTACTGGTGTGAGGACCCACGAAGCGTGTTGGAGCTTCCTGAACAACAAGGAGAAAATCTCATGACCTCGACACCTCCCGCCACCGGAGCGTCCGCCGAGACACCCGCGCCCACGGACGGAACGACGAAGAAGGCCCGAGTCGCAGGGCTCGTCGTCAGCGCACTCGCGGTGCTGTTTCTCCTCTTCGACTCGCTCATCCACATCGCGAACACCCAGATGGTGCGTGAGGCGATGGCAGAACTGGGCTTCGCCGAGAACCTCAACCGCGTGATCGGGGTGGTTCTGCTGGTGTGTCTGATTCTCTACATCGTGCCCGCCACCTCGATCCTGGGCGCCGTGCTGCTCACCGGATACCTCGGTGGAGCGGTCGCTACCAACATGCTCACCGAGCAACCGATCGTCAGTACCACCCTGTTCCCGATCTATGTGGGCATATTCGTGTGGGGCGGGCTGTACCTCCGCGACCCGCTGGTGCGCTCGATCATGCCCGTTCGGCGCGCCTATTGTGGTGCGACGTCGTGTGTTCGAGCGAAAGGGCGCCTCATGGGTGGTGCGCGGTTCCGGTCCCCGTCGACGGGACGCAGTATTCGTGCCGTGCTGTTCGATACGTTCGGCACCGTCGTCGACTGGCGCACCGATATCGCCTCCGCTGTCGCGGGCTACGCGGAACGCCATCGGCTCGAGTTGGACGCAGCCGCGTTCGCCGACCGGTGGCGGGACCGCTACCAGCCGTCGATGGAACCCATCCGGTCCGGCGCCCGCGAGTTCGTGACGCTCGATACCCTGCACCGCGAAAACCTCGACGCCGCGCTCCTCGAATCGGGCATCGACCCCTCGGATCACGACGCTGGAGAGCTGGACGAGCTCTCGCGCACATGGCACGAGCTCACTCCGTGGCCCGACAGCGTGCCCGGTCTCACCGCAATCCGGTCCGACTACATCATCGGTCCGCTCTCGAACGGCAACACTTCTCTGCTGCTCGACATGGCGAAGAATGCCGGAATCCCGTGGGATGTCATCATCGGCTCCGATATGAACCGGATCTACAAGCCGCATCCCCGGGCCTATCTGCACACCGCACAACTTCTCGGCCTCCACCCGGGCGAAGTCATGCTTGCGGCCGCCCACAACGGCGACCTCGAGGCCGCGCAGGCTGCGGGCCTGGCGACAGCGTTCATTCTCCGGCCCCTCGAACACGGACCCCACCAGACCACGGATCTCGCGCCGACGGGCAGCTGGGACATCTCGGCGACCGACATCACCGACCTCGCAGCCCAGCTCCGCGCGGCATCACCCGGGTAATTCGGCGCGTGGCGCTCGTGTCAGGGAATCCTTGACACCACTCCCGAACGCTGTCAGGCTGTACCTGACAGAATGGGAGGTCGTCATGGAACTTGTCGAACGCGCTGTCAGCGCCGACATCGATGCCGCTGCGCGCGCCGTGATCACGGCGGCGGCGGCCGAAGCGAGCCGATTCGCCGACGAAATCATCGGCACCGGACCGCTTCCCGGCACAGCCGAATGGGATGCCGAGCAGGGCACGGACATTCCGAATGAGCGCACTCTGGCCTGGCATCTGCTGAGTCTTCGCATACAGCTCGCCGCCGGGCTGGACGGCATCGAAACCGTTCTCGGACTGCGCTTTCAGGGTGCGACGTGGGCGACGATCGGGAAGGCCGCCGGAATGACCCGTCAGTCCGCGCACGAGCGATGGGGTGCGCGCACGACCGCCCTGCTCGACCCGATGGGGACCGGCCTTCCGCGGACCGTTGCCGACGATGATCCCGAGGTCGCCCGGTAATTGCGGAGTCAGTCCCGGTACTCCGGGGACGGCGGTGCGGGCGCCGGGCCGAGTGGCGACAGCCAGCGATCGTAGAGGGCGGTCCAGGTTCCGTCGGTGCGCACTCGCTGCAAGGTGCCGTTGACGAACCGGACCAGGTCGTCGTTGCCCGGCGCGAGAGCGACGGCGTACCGGGCGGAGTCGGACTCGGGACCGACGATGTCGAGATTCGGATCCTGCGCGACGAGTCCGGCGAGGAGGGCGCCGCCCACGACCGCGTCGACCTGCCGCTGCTGCATGGCCATGAGGCAGTCGTCCCAATCGGGTACCGCTAGGATCGTGGCTTTGGGGGCGATCCGCGCCAGTGCCGACACGGACGCCGGATCGTCGTGCGTGCAGACCCGTCGCCGTGCCAGGTCCGCGGGCTCGGATATCCCGGACCCGTCCCGCACGACGAGGCGCCGGGGAGTCTCGAGATACACCGTGGAGAAGTCCACATTCTGCGGGCTCTCACAGGGCAGTGCCACCGGGCGCACGATCATGTCCGCATCCCGGTGCGCGAGCATGTCGGCGCCGTCGTCGGAACCGAGTGGCCGGAATTCGACCTTGCCGGGGTCGCCGAGCAGGTCGCGGGCGACCTCCCTCGCGAGATCGACGCCGAAGCCGGTGAGGGTACCGGTGGTCGGATCGCGGAAGCTGAACAGGTTGGTGTTCTGGTCGACTGCGACGACCAGGGTTCCACGGGCCCGGATCTCGCCGAGAGTGCCGCCCACGCCGGCGATCCCCGGACGGAGGCTCGCCGTTGGTGCGCAGGACGACGGCTCCTCGGCGGGTGGCGGCGATTCGGGTGGTTCGATGATCCGGGCGCCGACCGACGCGGGAAATTCCGTGAAATCCCCGGAGAACGTCGGGGTGGGTGCGTCGGGTGTCCCGCAGCCGGCGAGCAGTACCGTTCCGAACGCGAGGGTGCCGAGCAGCCGAGCGATACCCGGTCGCCGTGTGCGGAAAGGTCGCGCCATCAGTGATACTCACTCACCCTGGGCTCGATTCCCGCGATCACGGCGAGTGCCGCGGAAACGGCGAGCACGACGGCACCCACGGTGAGCGCCGCCATCCTCCGGTACGACTCCCGCATCGCGTCGAGTTCGTCGGCGCGCAGGGCGATGATGGCATCCTCGAGCGATTCGTCGAGGGCCCGGAACTGTGCAGTCGACGCCGTCGAGCCCGGGCCGACCGCAACGTCCGCCGCACCCTGGTAGTCACCGTCCGCAAGCTTGCGCTGCAGTTCCCGGTGCGCGCTGCGCCATCCCTCGAACGCAGCGGACGCATCGTTGATCGCAGGCACGTCGACGGCATCCGGCGACGCGTCCGAATTCAGAATCGCGGTCAACGCGTCCGTGTGCCGGGTGTAGTCGCTGCCCGTCGGATCGAATCCAGGCCGGAGCAGTCCGAGGGTTTCGTCGGCGCGGGCCTGCTGTGCGAAGATCCTCGCCTTCGTGACCGCCGCGAGAGGCTCGGCGCCGTCGATCCGCGCGCGTTCGCTCGCCGACGTCGACAACAGCCCCGCGACCACGATCCACACCACGAGAGCAACGAGCAGAACCGTCGCACACGCCAGCCCCGGATTGACCCGTCGACGACTTCGATGCGCCACGTACACGTGCGCGACGGTCAGGACGACGACCCCCGCCGAGGCAACCACGATGGCAGTGACGGGCAGTCGGGCGGTGTGGGACTGGGTGTCGGCGACCGCGCCGGCCTGATCGTTGTAGAGGCGTTCGGCCAGCGGGAGGATGGTGTCCTGCATCAGGGCTGACGCGGTTCCCAGGTACGCCACCCCGACCGGATTTCCCGCGGAGTCGTTGGACCGTGCGGTTGCCACCAGGTCCGTGTACACGGCAAGGTGCCGCGACATCTCGGTGAGCAGGCGCAGCGAGTCCACATCACCGGAGGTGACGCCGTACGACGCGGTGACGAGTGCGTTCGACGCGTCGCCGATCGCCTGGTTGTACCGGTCGCGGACCGCGAGCGGTTCGATGGCGCCCGCGATGAACGACGACGTCGCGACGGCGTCGGCGATCGACAGCGAGCTGAACAGGTTCTGCGCGGCGTCCGCCAGCGGTTCGGTATGGGCGCGAAGGGTTTCCATTCGCTGCTGCCGCGCGCCGATCACCGCGGACGTCACGACACCGGCCGTCAGCGCCACCGCGACGAGGACGACGGCGAGGACGGACAGGCGTCCGGGCGTCGACTCGAGGAATTCGCGCCACGGGCGGCGGCGGATTTCCGGTTCGACGAGCAGGGATTCTTTCAGGAGATGCTCGTCCGCCGGCGAAGCGTCACGCTCTTCGCTGGATATGGTGCCGCGGTCCTGGTCGAACACCCTCTCCTCCTCGTCCCTGCCCTCAGTGTGCGCCGATCGGGGCCGGAAAACACCGAAAGCATCGACGAGCGCGCGTAGCCGTCCTCGCCCGCGGGTATGTCCGAACCAGGCATGATCAGGCTGGAGGTTCTCGACTCGTGAAGACAAGCATCGTGAACGCAAGGCTGCGCGCGTTCGGTGTCGCAGCCTCGGTCGCCGCGATGGTGCTCGGGGCGTGCGCGGCTCCGCCGCCCGGCGACGACGGGGCGAAGAAGGTGTATTTCTTTCTGCCGAATACCACGACGACCCGGTTCATGGAGCGAGACGAACCCTTGTTCACCGACTTCCTCGAACTGTTCGCACCGAAAGCCACCGTGACGGTCCGCAATGCCGAGGGCGATCCCGGCCGGCAGCAGAGTCAGGTCGAGTCGGCGATCGCGGACGGCGCGTCGGTGCTCGTTCTGATCTCCGCGGACGCGAGATTTTCGGGGGGAGCATTGACCGCCGCTGCCGATGCGAATGTTCCGGTGGTGCTCTACGACCACGATGCGGTCGGCGGACCGGCGGAGGTCCAGGTGATCTTCGATCCACTCGAGGTCGGCCGGCGACAGGGAAGTCGCGCCGCGGATCTGATCGCCGCGATGCCCGACGACCGTCTGAAAATCGCCAGGGTGCAGGGCAATCTGGGTGAATACGGAACCCGCCAGTTTCAGCTCGGCCAGAACGAGTATCTGCAGCCCCTCATCGACAGCGGCAAGATCCGCGTGGTCTGCGAGACCACGATCGAGGACTGGGACCCGGCCGAAGGTCAGGCATTCGCGGACGACTGCCTGACCCGGGACAACAACGACATCGACCTGTTCGTCACCATGAACGACGACCTGGCAGGCGGAATCGTCGCCGCCCTCGCCGGCCGCGGGCTCGCCGGTCGGATTCCCGTCACCGGGGGACAGGACGCCAATCTCGCTGCCCTGCAACTCATCGCACAGGGCTCCCTCGACAATACGATCTTCAAGAACCTGTCCGACCAGGCTAAGGTCGCCGCGCAGCTGACCACGTCAATTCTCCACGGCGACGGCGTGCCCGAGGACATGATCAACGGCACGATCGACAACCAATACATGGCGGTGCCGACGGTGTTCCTGCCCATCCAGAACATCACGAAGGACAACCTCCACGTGGTCGTCAACTCCGGCTTCTACACCTGGCAGCAGATCTGCGCACCCGATCCGGACTCCACAGTGTGCCGGGAGCACGACTGAGCCGGACGACCAGGTCAGCGCGGCGCAATGACACTGCGGTCGCCGAGGCCGACGTGAAATGCCCGGAAATAGGACGTCGTGCGTGCCGTGTCCCCGTCGAGGTCGACTCGGATGTTGCCGAGCAAGTGCTGGGTGGTGCCGCAGACGTCGAGGTGGGAGCGGACACGCGCGACCACGTCGGCAGGCCCGGTCCGCCCGTAGGCCACGGCGTCGTCGGTGAGGGTCGCGGCGAACCCCGGCCAGTCCTTCGTGTCGAGCAGGTGTGCCACGACGTGCAGGCGGTCGGTGATCTGGACGCGGTCGGGAAGGGACTCGCTCATGGCTGAATCCTCCCCGCAGGACAGGCGGGGTGGGCCGCGGCGTCCCGTTGACCGAGACCGTTCGCGAGAACCGGGTTCGCTACGGTGGCACTGGCTCGCCGAGCGGGCCGGATCGAGGAGGAATCGACAATGAGCGAGCGCACCCCCAGCCGGTGGGAGGAGATCACCGCGGCCGACCCGGGTCATTCGACGTGGTACGTCGAGCGGTTTCGGGCCATGGAGGCGAAGGGCCAGGACATCGTGGGCGAGGCCCGCCTGGTCGATGCGATGCTGGGCCGGGGAGGCCGGGTCCTCGATGCGGGGTGCGGGCTGGGCCGGCTCGGTGGCCATCTGCACGATGCGGGTCATGTCGTGGTCGGGGTCGACGTCGATCCGGTGCTGATCGGCGTCGCGGAGGAGGATCACCCCGGCCCGACGTGGCTCGTCGGTGACCTCGCGGAGTTGGATCTGCCCTCCCGGGGCGTCGCGGCCGATTTCGACGTGATCGTGTGTGCGGGCAACGTGATGACCTTCCTGGCGCCGTCGACCCGGGAGTCGGTGCTGGCGGGATTCGCGGCTCATCTCGCCCCGGCCGGCCGGGTGATCGTCGGGTTCGGCGCCGACCGGGGCTACGAGTTCCCGCACTTCCTCTCGGACGCCGCGGTCAGCGGTCTGAGGGTGGATCTGCTGCTCTCGACGTGGGATCTTCGCCCGTTCACCGACGACTCCGATTTCCTGGTGGCGGTGTTGTCGCGCGCGGAGTGACACCGTGGGGCGGCAGCAGCCCGGCAAGCGCGGCGGTGGCGTCGACGAGGGCTCTCGAGCTGGTCGTGAGAGTCTCGTCACGGACGGCGAGTGCGGCGTCGATGTCGCCCGATCCGGGTGGGCGCCGCAGTTGTGCCATCAACGCGCGGAGGGGCGCGATGCGGTAACCGGCTTTGCGTAACTGATGCACGATGCGGGCGTCGCGGACCTGGGACGGGGAGTACCGGCGCGCTCCCGCGGGTGCGTTCCGATCGGGAATGACGAGTCCCTCTGCGTCCCAGTGTCGCAACGTGGACGAGCGGACGCCGAGCGCGCCGGCGAGTTCGGCCACGCCCATCCAGTCTGATGCTCGCACGTCCTCGATCGGCTCGGCGGAGATCACTGCGGCGGCCTTCTTCGCCAGCGCCAGTGCGGCGCGTTCGGAGTGGAGCCGGGCGTGTGAGGCGTCGAGGAGCGCAACCGTCGTCGAGGCCGGGCACGTGTGCACGCTCCGAACGATCCGCCTGGCTTCGACCGGACCGGCCGCAACGGCGAGTTCTCGATAGGCCAGCGCGGACTGCACATGCACCTCGGTGTAGATCCGGTATCCGGTGGCCGTACGGGCGGCGGGAGGCAGCACACCGTCGCGTTCGAGGTTGCGGATCTGCTGGACGGAGCACCCCGCACGGCGGGCCACGTCCACGGTCCGGAGCTTCTGCATGTGGAGACTCCACCTCCTATTTCTCCTGCACGTGCTCCCTCAAGTCTCCACATGCACTTCAATGAAACGCTGGAAGCATGACGATAGACGACATCATCGACTTCGTGGAAGGTCGCGACGACGTCCTCACCCTCAGGCCGGTCCCGGGGGACGGCTCGCCGGAAATCAGCTGGGGCGACACCTTCTTCTACTACTCACCGGACGGGGTTGTGCCGACGACGACCCAGCCGTTCGCCACGATCGTCACGAAGAACTATCCGGGTGACGATTATTCGCGGCTCGACCGTGCGGGGGCATTCCGAGTAAATATCCATGCCGGGAGGGAGTCGTTCATCGTGGCGCTCGGTCACGCACCGCGAGAACAAGGGTCCGCCGACGTCGACGCCGGTGCGCCCGACACGGTCATCGCCCATCCCGTGTACGGCTCCGCAGGCTGGCTGGCAGTCGTGAATCCCGGCCCCCGCACCGGTGAGCTCGCGCGCGAGTTGCTGTGCACGGCATACACCCTCGCCCGTTCGCGGTACGAGCGACAAGCGGATGCCGTGCGTCGTCACATCTGATGAATCTGGCTGCTGTTCCACCCGACGAGGAGTTCGTCGAGCGTCATGCCCTGGTCCCTGCGCTCTTGCCGTTGATCGCGCTGCCGATCATGGCGGGGGCCGTCACCGTTGTCGCCGCGGTCGCCGGGAATGGTCGGCGCGGAGACCGTCGTTGCGGGGAGTTCGGTCGCCGCCGCGACGGCGGTGGCCGCCTCGACAGGGATGACCGTGAGTGCGGCGGTGGCAAATATCGTGACGAGCCGGTTCCGCAGCGGGACTCGACGGGGAGTGTTCACTGCGCCCGAACGATTCGACGCGTGCGAAGCCTCGTGGGGAAGTGAAGTGTGCATTTCGAGTGTCCTGTCCGAATGCGTGGACCCGACGTCCACAGCTACACGGATGGTGTCCGCCAGGGCCCGGAACGTTACACCCCGGCGGTCGAGAGATTTCAGTAGACGTGGCCGACCCACAAGGCCGCGCCGAACTCCACACAGGAACCCCTCCGCGGTGGAGACGTTCTCCATGGATCGCTCCCTCACGCTGTACTACCGTCGCAGTGACGCAGGCGGGAACCGTGCCGCCTGGCAGGAGGGCGACAGGAGAAGCAGTGCCATCCATCGAATCCGGCGGGGCTCGAATCGACTACACCGTGCACGAGGACGGCAGCCGGTCCTCGTCGACCGTGGTCTTGCTGGCAGGGTTCACAGCGCCCGCCACCTCGTGGCGCTATCAGATCCCGTCGCTGATCCGCGCCGGCCACCGCGTCGTCGCCGTGGATCTGCCGGGCCACGGGACCGCACCGGCCATGCCCCACGGAACGACGATGCAGACACGAGCCGACCACGTGCACGCGCTTCTCACGAAACTCGACCTGCAGGACGCCGCGCTGATCGGTGGCTCGATGGGCGGGAACACGATCTGGTCGTATGTCGGCGCGTACGGCACGGGGCGCCTTCGCGCCGCGGTCGTGGTCGATCAGACACCGAGAATGCTCAACACACCGGACTGGGAATACGGGTTCTACGGTTACGGCCGGGATCAGGTGGACACATTCTTCGCGGACGGTATTCCCTCGACCGGCCACGGCACCCCGATCTGGAAGCGCGGGATGCGGTTGGTCCGCTTCCTCGTCGCGATGGGCCGCGTCGACCGGAAACTGTCGCAACCGGAACTCGCTCTGCTGAACGACCACGCGAAACGCGACTGGCGTCCGGCAATCCGCTCGAGTGATCTTCCGGTGCTCTTCGTCGCCGGTTCCGAGAGCGAATTCTGGCCGTCGGCACACGCGGAGAAGGCCGCGGCGTTGGCGCCGAAGGGCGCATCGACCGTCATCCCGCGGGCGGGCCACGCGACGAATATGGAGCGACCGGAACCGTTCAACACGGCTGTCGCCGATTTCCTCTCCTCGGCACGCTGAGCCGCGCGCCGCCGGTCAGACATCCCTGGATCTCGGATGTCAAGCAGCGATGGTGTGCGGACGGTGCGACCACGCGGTCGCCTGGTCGTAGGCGGCGTGGGTCTCGAGGCAACCGTGAAGGATGCCGACGAGCCTGTTGCCGACCTGCCGCAGAGCAGCGTTGTGGCTGACGTCGCGGGCGCGGAGCTGGTCGTAGTAGGCACGGACCTGCTCATCGTGCAGGATCGCGCAGGAGGCCTGCATGTGCAGGGCGTCGACAAGCCGATCGTTGTGCACGTGCCGGGCGGAGACCACTCGCATCTTGCCGGACTGCCTGGTGATCGGACTGGTCCCGGCGTAGTTCTTGCGTGCCTTCGCGCTGGTGTAGCGGCCCGGGGCGTCCCCGAACTCGGCAAGCACCCGGGCACCGAGAACGACGCCGAGACCGGGCTGGCTGAGCAGGATCTCAGCGTCCGGGTGCTGACCAAAATGCGCCGTCACGTCTTTCTCGAGGTTCGCGATCTCGGTGTTCAACGTCGTCAGAATCGCAACGAGCGACCGCATCGTCGCCGCATACGCCGTAGTCACAGGATCGGGTTGGCCGAGGTGCTCGGCGCGCAGCACCTGCTGGATCGCCGCCGCTTTGGTGTCGATGTCACGGCGGCCCTTCAACGCGGCGGTGATCTGCCGGAGGGTGAGCGTGGCTGCCGCGTCCGGGGCCGGGGCCTTGGCCAACAGGGTCAACACCGTGGTCGAGGTCAGCCCGAACGGCGTGTAGGCCTCGAGCGCGGCGGGGAAGTAGTCCCGCAACGCCCCCCGCAGGCGCAGCAGGTGTCGGGTACGTTCCCAGATCAACGTCTGATGCGCGCGGGTGACGACCTTGACCGCCTCCGCGACCTCGGAGTCGGCGGCGACCTCACGAAGTTGATGTCGGCGGGTGCGGAGCATATCCGCGAGGGCGTGCGCGTCCCCCTTGTCGCTCTTGGCTCCGGAGTTTCCGAGGATTTCCCGGTGTCGCGCAGCCTGTTTCGGGTCTACAGCAAACACGGTGTAGCCGGCGACCCAGGGTCCGCGGTCGGTTTCGATGCACACCAGCACGTCGGCGAACTCGGTGTCGTCGTCGGCGAACCGTCCGACGAGTTCCCCGAATCCGCGGATCCCCGCTATCCCTTCCGGTAACCGTTCGCGCCGCAGGACTCGGCCGTGTTCGTCCTGGACCTCCACGTCGTGGTGGTCTTCGGCCCAGTCGTCTCCGATGTACAACAACCTGCACCTCCTGGATCGTCGAGCGTCCGGCGGCAGCCTGCCTGAAGCCGTTCGCGGACTAATGGTCGAGTGCTCACGACCTCGGCCGGGCACGACATCCCATCAGCGATGCAGACCTCCTGGCGCGCCGGTGGGGGCACGGTCTGACCTCAGGACTCGGCTATCGGTCCAGTCGACGAGAGTGCTCATCCACCAGCGGCTACCAGGTACCAAGTCTGCCGGACTGGCCAGGCTTGGTACCTCCCATTAGTCGACGGGCGGCACGACGACTGTGCTGCCGGTTTCGGCGGCCTCACGTGCCGCCGCCAGCAGCGCGATGGTGCCGAGTGCGGTGCGCGCCGGAACCGGCTGCGGGCCGGCGCCGGCCACTGCCGCCGCGAACTCGGTGTAATAGTCCTGATACGCACCCCGCTGCGACGGGATCGTTTCCGGTCCTTGCGCCGTGTGCAGGACACCCCACCGTTCCGGTCGTTCGAGACCCCACCCGGTCGGATCGTCGACGGGCCGACTCCCCGCGAACAGCGCCTGCGCCTGAACGTCCGTGCCGTCCGCCACATAGCTGCCGGCACTGCCGAACGCGCGCAGCCGCCGCCCCTCGAGATGGTTGACCTTGGTCGACGAGACGGTCGAATAGACGCCGCTGCGGTGGGTGATGTTGACGACGAAGCCGGCGTCGGTGCGTCCCTCCGGCCGGTCGACGTAGTCGAGATGCGCGTCCACCCGCTCGGCCGGACCGAACAACCACAGCATCTGGTCGACGACATGTGCGCCGATGTCCCGCAACAGCCCACCGGTCGGGCCCGCTTCGAGCGTGTCGGCACCGTCCAGGTCGAAGTGCGACTCGACACGCCAGATATCGCCGAGGCGCGGCAACACCGACTTCAACGTGCGGATATCGGCGTCGTAGCGACGGTTGTGAAAGACACTGAGCAGCACCCCGGCTTCGTCGCCGGCGGCGATCAACTCGCGGGCCGTCGCGACATCCGGCGCGAACGGCTTGTCTGCAACCACGTGCACACCCCGCCCGACCGCCTCGAGCACGAGTTCGCGGCGCGTCTGCGGGGGAGTGGTGATCGTGATGGCATCGACACCGGAATCGACGAGCTCGCCGAGGCTCGCGAACACCGGCACTCCGGGGAAGTCGGCGGCAGCCTGGGCGGCGCGCTCGGCGGATCGGGTCACGATGCCGCCCAGCGTGATTCCCTCCGCCGCCTCGATGAACGGCGCGTGGAAATACCGGCCACCGAGGCCGTACCCGACAATTCCGATGTTTACGGTCATCTTGCGAGTCTATGTTAAGACATTCGCACAATCTACCGTCTCGAACCCCGGCGCCGCGAGCACCGCCGGCACGACCGTTGAAGTGGGCAACAGCACGACCGTCTCGAACGGCCCGTCCGCGCGAACCCGGAGCGGTGGCGGAAGCGGGGGTGGCCGGCAACCTGCCGGGTGTCCGCCACGAGGCCCTCGACGTACCGGTGTCGGGCGGGCATGACTCGCATGGCCCGCCCCATCGTCGGTGGCGAGGATCAGCAGCCAGTTCCGCAACGAGCGGCGCAGCCCGAGCAGTGGGGGTGAAGCTGGTCAGCTGTATGGGAATATGGACGGCACTGGGTATGTGATTTACCATGTGATTAGGAGGTGGATTTCATGACTGCCGCACACCCACGACCCGACCTCGCCGCCTACAACGTCGCTGCCCGCATGACGCAATCGCAGCTGGTCACAGAGCTGCGCGGACTGCTCGGCGCCAAGCTCGTCGCGTACCTCGGGAAGGTCAAGGAAACCCGGGCCGTCCGGCAATGGGCCGAGGGCACCCGCACCATCAACAACGAAACCGATGTCGAACGACTCCGCATCGCCTACCGTGCCGCCCGGCTGATCGCCGAACGTGACACCCCTGCCGTGGCGCAGACCTGGTTCCAGGGCCTGAACCCGATCCTCGACGACCAACCACCGGCGCTGATGCTGCGCGAAGGCGACCTCAACGACGTCGGACCGAAGGTTCTCGCAGCGGCACGTCAGTTCGCGGCGGTCGGATGAGCGAACACACCCGCGAACTGACCCCCACCCCACGCGGCACGGTCTGCTGCGTCCACGTCCAGGGCGCCGCCGCCTACCGGGTCGGCTACCCACCGACCTCCTGGGAGTGGACCCCGTGGGTGTACGCCACCGACGGCCGATTCACCGGCCGGTGGGACGACCCGGCCGGAGTGTGGCGAACCCAGTACGTCGGCGCGACCCGGCTCGCCTGCTGTCTCGAAGTCCTCGCCTACGCGCGCACGAGCGACGAGCTCAGCGCGGCACTCGACGAGATCGTCGACAACGACGGCGGCGAGTGGCCCACCATCGCGCCGGGACGGGTACCGCGGTCGTGGATGGCAGCCCGCGTCACCCGGGATCCAGTTCGACTCCCGGCACGGTGACGATCTCGCGCTGTGGGCGCTGTACGAACGCCCGGGAGAGGGGGCTGTCAGCAGCAAGGTCACCCCACTGGATTACGGTCCAGTCCTCGACGACGACCCCGACCTGATCGAAGCGATGCGACTGCACAACCTGCTCTGGGACGACTGAGTCCCCAGTCGGCGCCGTCGCTCTCGGTCATGAACACGTGTAGGGGCTCGCGCCGGATTCGCCCACACTCTGCACACCTGATGCGCATTCTGGTGTGCCACAGCAGTACTCGCCTCCTCGCTGACGGTCTGCTCGAGACGGTCGACCATGCGAGTGACTCTGGGGCACAGAAAAGACTGCGCAACAGATTAATCGGGGCTGCCTGAACGGCAGCGGCACCGCTTTCGCGGTGCCGCTGAATCTTGACGAACCGAGTCCGCACCGGGCGTGGCGCGCTCGCGGGCCGTGATGAACGACATGACCTCCTCGTCCCCCTGCCGACGATGTCGGTACATGGGCCGGTGACGTGCCTCGGCGAGGTCGTCGAGAACCAACCATGGGAAGCGGTCGAGACCGGCAGCGACCTCGGCGACACGCGCTCGTTCCGACTGGCGTTTGCGCTACCGGTCCGCCGGGTCCGACCCCCCGCGAAGCACACCGAGGACCATGGCACAGACCGCGATGATCATTCCGTGCCCCTTCTCGCAGCCGCGGACCGGTGCCGTTTTCGAATGAGCCGTCGGGGTACACGGTCGAAGGACGAGGAGGTCTGAGGAAATGCCTGTTTGGGGATGGATCTTGATCGCGGTGCTCGTCGTGATCGCGGTGCTGGCGATCATCGCGTCCCGCTCGATCAGCAGTCGCAAGAGGACGGAACGCCTGAAAGGGCGATTCGGTCCCGAATACGAGCGGACGGTCGGCGAGGTGGGCGACCAAGGCGCTGCCGAGAAGGAACTCGCCGCCCGCGAACGAAAGCGGGAGAAGCTCGACATCGTCCCGTTGACACCCGAGGCACGCGCGAAGTACACCGATTCCTGGCGGACGGTTCAGATCGAGTTCGTCGACAACCCGTCGAGCGCGGTAGCCGCTGCGGATCGGCTCGTGATCCACGTCATGCGCGAACGCGGTTACCCGATCGACGACTTCGATCAGCGCGCGGCCGACATTTCGGTCGACCACCCGAAAGTTGTCGAAAACTACCGCACGGCGCACGGCATCTATCTCGCGCAGGAGGCGGGCGACATCGGGACGGAGCGACAGCGGGAGGCGTTCGTGCACTACCGCGAGCTCTTCGAGAAGTTGCTCGAGACGGATGAAAACACAGACGAGCCGAACAAGGACAAGCCGAAGGAGACGCGCGCATGACAACCCCACACGGGCAACCCGAGGGCACCAGCCCGACCGGGAGCGTCGAAACATCCGCCGAGCCCCCCGCCTCGGCGCCGGCGGGAACCGGAGCATCCACCGGAGCAACCGACTCTGCGCCCGACGCTGCCGCCGTGCCGGCCGAGGGGGCCCAGCGCCCGGCGGAGGCCCCGGAGTCGGCGGGGGAAGCGCGACCCACGTCCGCCGAGGGAGCCCAACCGCCCGCACAGGACACCGACACCTCGGCCGGGCAGACGCTGTTCGCGGAGGACGAACTGTCGGTACTCCGCCTGCGCTGGGACGAGGTTCAGTCGGGCTTCGTCGACGATCCCCGAGAGTGTGTGCAGAAAGCGGACGGCCTCGTCTCGGACGTCGTCGACCGGATCACAACGGGATTCTCGGAGGCGCGCTCGCGGCTCGAAGAGCAGTGGGCCCGAGGTGAGGAGGGCTCCACGGAGGACCTTCGCCTCGCGCTGAAGCGCTATCGCGAGTTCTTCCAGCGACTCCTCGAGCTCTGAGCGAAGCAGGTGTTGCCGGAGCGATCAGGTCCTCTCGCCGACGATCCGTTCGGCGGTCGGGAACCGACCAGTCACGAGCGGATGACGGGGCTGCCGTGGGATGCGTCGTACCACGAGGGCCGTGCGCCCTGGGATATCGACGGCCCCCAGCCCGCGATCGTGCGGGTGGCATCCGAGGGCGGATTCGCCGGCCCGGTCCTCGACGCGGGCTGCGGAACGGGCGAGAATGCTCTGCACGTCGCCGCGCTGGGACTGTCGGTGGTGGGCGTGGACGTGGCCGAGACGGCGCTGGCGATCGGCCGGACGAAGGCCGAGGATCGCCGGATCGAGGTCGAGTTCACTGCGGCCGACGCGCTCCGTCTGGAAACGCTGGGACGCCGGTTCGCGACTGTGCTCGACTGCGGCCTGTTCCACACCCTCGACGCCGGCGAGCGGCCCGGCTACGTGGCGAGTCTGGCTTCGGTGACCGAACCCGGCGGGACCTTGTATGTGCTGTGTTTCAGTGACGACGGCCCCGACGCCGGCCCGCACCCCGTCAGCCGGGAGGAGTTGACGGCGGCGTTCGGTCCCGGATCCGGTTGGAACATCACAGCTGTCGAACCGGACCGGATTCACACGCGATTCCACGCCGACGGCGCACCGGCCTGGCTCGCGACCGTCACGCGGATCTAGTGTCAGTGTTTTCGAGTCGCGGTTATTCGGCGTTGCCGGTCGGGAAGTAGACCGATCCGTCACTACCGACGCAGCCGCCCTGGACGGGGCCGGGTCCGAAATACGCGCCGTTGACCGAACCGGCGCCACCGGAGGAATTCGATCCGACTCCGGCTCCCGCGACGCCGACCGCCCCACAGGTGTAGCTGTTCGAGTCGCCCGGCTCACTCTCCACCTGAACCTGGGTGCCTGGAGTCTTGGGATCCCCGTGAAGGTTCGGTGCGGCGGTCGCGACACCGGGTGCGGCGAAGGCGGCGAATGCAGCGGCCGCTGCGATCGCCGAGCGCACTGCGACTGTGTTCATGCGAAGTCACTCTCGATTCGGTCGGCGCCCGGGTTCGGCTCGCGGCTTCCATGCGGGGTCGTGGCACGGGGCGCATTCGTCTCAGGGTAGGGACTCATTATCGTCCGTTCGACCCGGGAATCCCACCCCCTCCGTCCGGGCACCACACCGCTGACGACGACCCTTGACATCAAGTGGACTTCAGGTTTCAGGATGGTGCCAGATGTCACTGGAGGCAAGGAGTCTGCGATGAACGGCACCAGAACGGCGCTGATCACTGGGGGATCGGCAGGATTGGGACGGGCGAGCGCATTCGCGCTCGCGGAGCGTGGCTGGGAGGTGATCGTCACCGGACGACGGGCCGAACCGCTCGATCGGGTCGCCTCGCAGGGGAGCACCATCACCGCAGTCCCCGGCGACGTGACGGATCCGCGTCATCGAGACCGCGTCGCCGAGGCGATCGCGGCGCGGGGTCGGCTGGACCTGCTCGTCAACAACGCCAGTGCGCTCGGGCCGAGCCCGATGCCCGCCCTGACCCGCTACCCGGAGCACGCACTGGCCCGGGTGTTCACGACGAACGTGCTGGCCCCGCTCGCCTTGATCGCCGCACTGATCGGGCAGGTACGGGCCGCAGACGGCACCGTGATCAACATTTCGTCCGATGCCGCGGTCGAGGCCTACGCGGGCTGGGGTGGCTATGGGGCGGCGAAGGCGGCGCTCGACCACGCCACCGCGGTACTGGCGGTCGAGGAGCCCGATCTCGCGATCTACGCGTTCGATCCCGGCGACATGCGCACCGCGATGCACCAGGCGGCGTTCCCGGGTGAGGACATCTCGGATCGGCCCGAGCCGGAGACCGTGGTCCCTGCACTGCTGAGGCTGCTCGAGACGAGACCGCCCAGCGGCCGGTACCGTGCATCCGACTTCGCGGCCGCGAACACCGGAGTGTCGTCGTGACCCGGGCGGGCAGTCGCTCGGTGACCGAATTCCGGTTCGTTCTGCCGCAGCGGTTGGAGGCGAGCGGCCCGCCGGAGGAGCGGGGCGTGCTGCGCGACTCGGTGAAGCTGCTCGTGTCCGATCGAGGAAAGCTGGTGCACAGCACATTTCGCGACCTTCCGCGCTTTCTCCGGCCGGGCGACGTGGTGGTGGTGAACGCGTCGGCGACGCTGGCCGCGGCCGTGGACGGCACCATCGACTCGCTGGGACCGGTGGTCGTCCACTTCTCCACCGAACTCGGGGGCGGGGACTGGGCGGTCGAGGTGCGAGCGCCGGGTCCGGCATCGGGAGCCCTCGATTCGGTCGCGGCGGGAACGCGGATCGGTCTGCCGCGGGGTGCCGTCGCGACACTCCACGAGCCCTGGCCCCGTGGTTCGGCCCGGCTGTGGCGGGCCTCGGTCGACGGCGTCGCGGACGTGGCCGCGGAACTGCTCGCCACCGCGGGCCGTCCGATCACGTACGCGTACGTCCACGAGCGCTGGCCGCTGTCCTATTACCAGACGATCTTCGGCCGCACCGGTGGGAGCGCCGAGATGGCCAGCGCCGGGCGGCCGTTCACGCATCCGATCGTCACCGGTCTCGCGACCTCGGGGGTGGTGACAGCGCCGATCCTGTTGCACACGGGTGTGTCCTCGCCCGAGCGTGGGGAGCCACCGATCCCCGAACGGTACGAGGTGCCGGAGCACACGGCGCGACTGATCAATGATCGCCGAGCGGCGGGCGGCCGCGTGATCGCGGTCGGCACCACGGTGACCAGGGCACTCGAGACCCGGGCAACGTCGGACGGGCTGGCTGTGGCGGGCGCGGGCTGGACGAACCTGGTGCTGAGCGCGGCGCGGCAGGCCCGCGTGGTGGACGGGCTGATCACGGGCTGGCACGCGCCCGGGGCTTCCCACCTGATGCTGCTCGAATCGGTGGTGGGAGCGGCGGCCGTCCGCCGCGCCTACGACGAGGCACTCGCGCGCGGGTATCTGTGGCACGAATTCGGGGACAGTGCGCTGTTGCTGCGGAGGTGACCGCACGACCGGATACGAACGCCGTGCGCTGCGTGATTGAAACCGGTGACGCAGGGCAATCGGAAGGGACCGCAGAGGACAGGACGGCGTCATGAATATGGGAAAGAAGATCCGGCACAAGGTCGAAACCGCCGAGGGCGCCGCCAAGAAGGCGGTCGGCAGGGCCACCGGCAACGCCCACCTCGAAGCAGAGGGGAGCAACGAGCAGGCCCGGGGCAACGCCAAGCAGATGGGCGACAAGGTCAAGGACGCGGGGAAGAAGATCAAGAACGCGCTCAAACATTGATCGCTCGAGCACCGATATCGGCGACGCTCGGCGAGTCAAGCCTATTCGTTCGACAGCAGCGGCCCCAGCGGTCCGAGGTCGATGTTCAGGTCCTCGGGTGTGAGATCGAAATGATCACGCAACTCCGCCATGCGTTCCTCGAGCAGCATGAGCGTCGTGCCGATGCGTTCGATCTGCTCGTCGCTGAGATCGCCGTGCTCGACCCGGCGCAGCGCCTGCCGTTCCATCAACTGGCGCAGTAGCTCCACGATCGTCAGGACGAGGGTGACCAGGCCCTTCTCGACGGATTCGGGATCGGCGTCGATCCGATGCGGCAATACCTGGCGACCGATGTCGCTCGTTATATCCGAATCGACCGGCTCGGGCTCAGCCATCGGCGGAATCCTGCTCGGCCGGATCCGGGACAAGTGCGCTCACCGACGCGATGAGCGTGCGCAGGGAGATGCGGACCATGTCGACGTCGGCGAGCGACAGCGTGATCTCACCGGTGATGACGACACCGCCGCCCAGCACCCGATCGAGTAGATCGACGAGCGCGATGCGGCGGGTGTCGTCCGCGGGGACCATCTCGCTCATGGCTCACCCGTCGATTCCGGCGAACGAATACGGCGGCCACGGTCCGGTCAATTCCAATGTGATTCCCGGACGTTCGGTGTCGAGCGCCGTGACGAGCGCAGCAAAACCCTCGACGCGATCGTTGTCGACGAGGTAGGTGCCGTTGAAGATCATCCAGGCCCGCTTACCGGTGAGCACCGGGTCGGTGACCTGTCGGCGTACCCCGTCGACCGCCCGGCCCAGGAGCGCGGTGTGAATTTCTCCCGCATGGCTCGTCGCCTTGCGTTCCACGTCCTGCTGCGCGGTCAACTCCGCGCGGCGGCGCAGTAGATACGCGGTTCCCTTTCCGGCCGCACCCGTCGGGGGCGGCTCCTCCTTCACGTCCTGCGACAGGATCTTGGCGTCGCCGTATCCTTTGACACCCCATTCGCTCCGACCGGTCACCCGGCGCAGCGTCGCACCGAACTCCTCCTGTCGTTCCGTGAGGAGGTGGCGGACGCGCTCGTCATCGAGATAGAGGGTCGCCAATCGCAAAGGAACGGTGGGGCAGTTGCGCAACACGGCCGCCACCACGGCGTCGTGTGCTCTCGCGGTCGCGGCCAGCCAGTCGAGGTCCTCGAGTTTGCGTTGCAGAGGTTCCTGCCCGAATTCGCGGAGACTCACCGTCCCCACCACCGCGACCAGACCCGACGCCGTCACCGCCCGGACCGGCTCGCCTGCCACGCCGGTGACCCCGGCGAGTTGCGCATCACCGACGCCGTCCGTGGTGATGCTGTAGAGCCAGACACCGTCATCCGCGGTCATCGTCGCGCTCCTGACGCCTCGCCTCCACCTCGACCGTGTCGGCGTCCTCGACGGCAGGTCGAACCGACCTGTCGGACTCGAGTTCGGCGATTCGCTCCCGCAACTTCCGGTTCTCCAGTTCGATGTCGCTGTTCTTGCCGGTCAGCCAGGGGTCGTGCTCCCACCAATCGATGCCCACCTCCTTCGCGGTCTCCAGCGAGGCGATCACCAGACGCACCTTGATGGTGAGCAGTTCGATGTCGAGCAGGTTGACCTGGATGTCGCCGGCGATCACGAGACCCTTGTCGAGCACCCGTTCCAGAATCTCGCCGAGGTTCGTCGACTGGTGCCCACCGCCGAAGCCGCCGCCCGAACTCTGCGGAAGGTTGCTCGCACCGCCGCCGACTACCGTCATGACTGCGCGCTCCCACTGTCACCGACACCGCGGATGTAGCGGCGGGTTCTGCGGTAGGACAACAGCTCTCCATCCAGATCCACGACCACCTCGTACAACGCGAGCATGTCCGTCGACGACGGGATCCGCCGATCCTCGACCACCTCCACCTCGACGGTCCAGCCGTCGTCGGTGGGCATGACCGATGTGGCACCCAGGGGTTTCTTGCCCGTCAACTTCGCGATGTCGCGCGTTGCAATTTCGGCGATCTCGGGCGCCGGCAACGGAGGTGGCTCCTCTTCTGCCATCGCCGATCACTCCCTCTCCGGACTGCTGGGCAGTGCCGTTCCGGTCATGCGGTCGAGGATGGCCTGCTGAGCCTGCTCCTCCTCGGCGGAGATCTCACCGGCCGCACGGGCGTCCTCCCACTCCTCGACCTGTCGCTGGATCAGCTCGGCCAGCGAGATCACCCCACGAACGGGGGCGAGCGGAGGCCCGGCGATGAACGACAGCAGGCCCATCGGTCAGCCCTCCGGCTTCTGCGTCACCACGAAGTCGTAGGCGGCGAGAGGTCCGAGCAGGCGCATCTCGACGCGGCCGTCCCACTGTTCGGCCAGGTCTCCGACTGCCTTCTCGAGTTCGTCCTGCCGGGCGACCTCGACGAGGACGGCGACCTGGGCGGCCTCCTCCTCGTGCGTCGGTTCCCGCACGTTGACCGCATCGGACAGCGACTCGAGCGCCTCGACCACCGTGCGCGTGTCTTCGTCCCGCTTGGCCTCGATGCCGTTGCTGACGATCTCGCCCAGCGCCATCCGGGCATCGCGGGTGGCCTCCTCGGGCTGATCCCGGATCGCCTCGACCAGCTCACCCGCTTGTCTGTTTTCCTCGATTATTTCCCGGAGGATCGCTTCCTCGACGTACCGCCCCTTCACGACGTACTGCGCTCGACCCTCGAGTTCCTTCAACGCTGCCGTGAATTCGTCGGCGTGTGCTTCGAGCAATTCCTTCTCGACGGCGTCCTCATCGGTCATGACCGCCCCGAAACGAAGTGGAAGTACCGGTGCCACGCCCGACGTACCGTCCAGCAGATGCGCGTGCGCCCGGAGGTCCTCCGGTTTCCCGAGCGGTCGGTCGACCGAGATCTCGCTGACGAGCGCCGCGATGTCGCCGTGTGTGACGACGGCGACCGGTCCGTCACACACACCGACCGCGTCCTTTTCGGCTTCCACATCCGCTGGCACGATGCCGTACACGTAGACACCGCTGGTCCGCGGCTCCTCGGGAGCGTCGTTGGCCTCTTCTGACTTAGACATCACTTGTCCCCTCGACTGGACTTGCGCGAAACCCGTTCGCGCTCAGGTTCTTCCTGCCCGCCGCCGAGGATGTCGCCGAGTTTGTCCCCCGCGGCCTCGAGCGCACCCTTGGTTTTCGATTTGGCGCCACCCTCGGTGACGTCGCCGACCAGGTCCGTCAGACCCTTCGGCTCGCCACTGCCGATCTCGAGCCGGTTCACGGCCTCCGCGAACCGCAGGTAGGTGTCGACACTGGCGACGACGACGCGCGCGTCGATGGTCAGCAGTTCGATACCGACCAGTGACACCCGCACGTAGGCATCGATGACCAGGCCCTTGTCGAGGATGGTGTCGATGACGTCGGCGAGGCTACTGGAGCTGGGGCCGCCGCTGACTCCGCCGCCGCCTCCCGCTGGTTGTATCGCCGTCATTGCCGCGCTCCTTGCCGTGACCCGGCAGATTTCTTGGCGGCAGTCTTACGCGGGCGGCCCCGCCTCTTCGGGGCTGCCTTGTCCTCGGCGGCCGCGGCGGTCTTGCGTGGGCGACCTCGACGTACTCGCGGGGGTGCTTCCTCGTCCTCCTCTTCCTCCTCGGCCTCGTCTTCGTCGGGCTCCTCGGGCTCGTCCTGCTCCGACTCGTCCTGCTCCGACTCGTCCTGCTCCGACTCGTCCTGCTCCGACTCGTCCTGTTCAGGCTCCTCGTCTTCGCTCTCCTCGCCTTCGGTTTCGTCGGTTTCGTCGAATTCGTCCGACTCATCCGATTCGTCTGGTTGTGTATCGTCCTCGTCGGGCTCGACCACCTCGCCGTCCCGGATCTCCCCGCGCCAGCCCACCACCTCGTCGGGATGGAGAACGGACTGCGTCATGACGTGGCGGCCAAAGTGCTTCAACTCCAAGCGCGCTCGCCGACCCTGTGCACGCCACAGGTTCCCCGTCCGCTCGAACAAACCCTTCGGGTGATACTCGAGGATCAGAACGATGCGGGTGAGATCGGGAGTCACCTCGTGGAACGTCACCGCACCGTCGACATAACCCTTGGCACCCTTCGAGTGCCACACGATCCGCTCATCGGGAACCTGCTCGATGATCGACGCTTCCCACGTCCGGTGCGACAGGAACACCTGCGCCTTCCACTCGAGCTTCTCGTCCGCTTCCTGCTCCACCCGCTCGACCTTCTTCATGAAGGAGGGGAAATCGGCGAACTGGGTCCACTGGTTGTAAGCGAGCTGGACCGGGACCCCGACATCGAGCGTTTCGACGATGTTGGTCAACTTGAGCTTCTTGCCCTTGCTGCCGCCACCACCGGTGACGGCCTCTTTGACGTCAGAAGCCGTGTCCTTGACCATTTGCTTGGCGCCCTGCCAGCCACCGCTCACCGCCGACTTGATCGGTGATTCACCCTCGGCCAGCTTCTCGGAACCGGTCACGGCGGCGAGCAGGCTACCGCCGCCGCCCTCGGCGTAATCGGTGAGCCTGCCGGACGCGTTCTGCACCTTGTCGGAGACCGACGTGAGCGCCTTCTCCGTCACCGTGCCGGCCAGCTTCTGCAGTGCCTCCTGCAGTACACCCGACGATCCGCCCCCGTCTCCCGGTGCGGCTTCTCGCAGTTTGTTCGCGGCGTTCGTCATCGTGCTCACCGTCCGCCGCGCCGCACGGGCGCGGAATCAGTCGTGGCTTTGGCCCGTGTCCGGCGGCCGCGGGTCGGGGCTTCCTCGTCGTCCTCGTCCGATTTCGCGCTGCGCGACCTGCTCGTCGGGCGGGAGCTGCCGTTGCCGGACGCGCGTCGACGTGCGGCGGGTCGCTTGCGGGGAGCGGGTTCCTCCTCGTCGGCGGCATCCTCCTCGTCGGGTTCGGGCTCCTCGTAGTCCTCGTCCTCGTCCTCGTCGGCGTACTGTTCGTCCGGCTCTTCGTCGACTTCGGATTCGTCGTACTCCTCGTCCTTGGAGCGACCGCGTCGCTTGCGACCGAGTTTTCCGAGACTGCTGAGTTTGCCGACCGAGTTGCCGACACCACCCACGGTGTCGTCGACCGTGTCGCCCACGTCGCTGACGGCTTCGCCGCCGCCGGACAGAATCCGGTTGTTGAGCTGGTTGATGCGCTGACTCGCGGCGGTGACCGCCGCGGCCTTCGCTGCGCTGACCAGCTCCTGTCGAACCGAATCGCTGATCTTGGCGAGCTCGGGGGAGTTCGCGAGCACTTTCGTGCCCCGTTCCAACAAGTCGCGTGGCCCGCCGGGGAAGCGTCCGGTCGCACCCGCGGCCGCCAGCATCAGTGCCATTTTCATCCTGTGTGTTCGGCCCAGCATGTACCCCGCGCCGACGGCCAACGCCACCTGACCTTTGGTTTTCATCGTCGAACCCCTTTACCGAGTAGTCGCCGGCGCACCTCTCGCCAACTTCGGCAATGTGTCGCAATACCGTGCGCGGTAAGGGGTCGCCGTTTCCCGACTACCCCAGCTGCAGGACGCTCAACCAGCGGCGGAGAAGTCGGTTCCGCCGACGTGCCGCGTCGCACGCCTCTCACATATCCACACGGTCGGCGTCGAGATCGACGCATCTTTGGCGAGTTTCGAGAGTGGTTCAGCTGCAATGCTTTCCGGGCTCAATGTGGAGATGTCACTGGCTGGCGGCTCGTACCGCTGCGACAATCACCGCGACAAGGAGCACCAAAATAAGCACCACGAGTAATACGGGTCCGAGCAACAGCGCGACGATCAGAAGGAGAACAAGGCCGAACTTGGCTTTGCCGCTCAATCCGGACACCAGCGCCTTGATCGCGGCCCACACCGGATTCTTACCCGTCAGGGCGGCGCGGATGCCTTCGAGTCCGGCTCCGACCCCGGCGTTGCTGTGTATCACGTCGTGGACGAGTGACGCCAACCATTCCTTGAATTTTTGCCTGAGATTCTGCGCCTCCATTTCGCCGCGGTCCCGCAGTGCGTCCACGAGGCTGCGAACCTGGTCCTTCAGCCACTCGGTGACATCCCCGAAGTCGTGCGGAACCGGATCGGGCAGGCGCGCGCGGCCGGAGCCGGAGGATCGGGTGTGTGCCGGTGAGCGGGACCCCGTGTCCCGGGGATGCTTCGCCGTCGGCTTCGTGACGGGTTCGGTGCCGGCGTCCGTTCGCGTCGGCCGGGCCGCCGTCTCGGTCCGTCGGGGAAGGCCGTGCCGCGATCCGGCCGAAGTGGTTGTCGAGGCTGCCGGTCGCCTGGGCGGCAGCGGTTGCCTCCGCGGCAGCCGTCCCGGGGGAGCGTCGGCGAGCGCCGTCGACCGTGTCGTCGTCCTCTCTCGTGCGCCCATACACCCCAATTACCCTCGGGGAAATTCTTGAAACCGGAGCGGGCACGGCGGCAATCCGGGCACGGCGGATTGCCGCTCCCCGCGTTCGTCGAGAGGGTCGTTTCTGGTGACGATGAGCGGGTCGGCGGGGGGTGAACGGGAATTTCGCAAATTGCCGATGTGGAGGTCGTCGGACCCCGAGACCTCGATGTGGTGCGGGTACGCGCAGGGAACGAAATACACGTCCCCCTGCTCGTATACCAGGTGGGGGCGTCCGGGTCCATGTCCGTCATCCGCGCCGATCCGCGCCGTACATAACCTATTTCGCCGCCGACGGCACCGCGGGATCGCCGATTCGCGCATAGGTGAGTTCGTTGGCGTTGGCGTGCCGAGGCCGCGTCGCGTGCTCATGGATGGCTCCCGGGCTAGGATTTCGAAAGAGGCATGCCGGCTGGTACCGCCCATCGGCGCGGTACTCGAATTATGGCCGAGGCGGTGATGGCGACGATGAGCGATTCCCCGGTGGAATTCATGCGGGGCCGGAGAGCTGGAGTGGGTCGGTTCCGCGCACTGCGAGTCACTCGCTTCGCTGTGTTCACGGCGTGCGGCGCCCTGGTGATCGCGGGGTGCTCACCCACGTCCGAGCCGGCTTCGGAGACCGGTTCCCCGCCTGCCGCGACGACGGCGACGGGGACCGCTGCTCCGGGTTCGGCGCTCAATTCCATCGATCCGGCCGCATTCCAGGCCGCGGTCGATGCTGCCGCCGCGGAGCTGATGATCCCCGGCGCGGTGGTGCATCTCCGCACCCCGCAGGGAAACGTCGACGCGGTGGTCGGCACCACGGAACTGGGTGCAGGCACACCGCCGGATGCGCAGACCCATTTCCGGATCGCCTCGAACACCAAGACGTTGACGGCGGCGCTGACGGTCTTGCTGGCCCAGGACGGAAAGCTCCGGTTCAGTGACCCGGTGTCCACTTATGTCGCCGACGTGCCCAACGGCGAGAACATCACCATCGCACAGCTGCTGACGATGCGTAGCGGACTGTACAACTACACGAGTTCGCCGGAGTTGGCGGCGAGTCTGGACAGCGACCCGGCGAAGGCCTGGACGCCTCAGGAGGTCCTGGACATCGCGTTCAGCCGGCCGCCGGAGTTTCCGCCCGGCACGTCGTACGAATACAGCAACACCAATTACGCGTTGCTGGGTCTGGTCGCCGAGAAGGCCGGCGGCCGCCCACTGGCCGAGCAGTTCCAGGAACGGTTGCTCGGGCCGCTCGGGCTGAACCAGACCTCTCTTCCCGCCGCCGACGATACGGCGATCCCGGACCGGTATTCGCACGGTTACATGTACGGCGAATCGGCGTACGCACTGGTAGACGAGCCGTATCCCGCCGACATGCAGGCCGCCGCGCGGGCGGGGACACTGCAGCCCCTCGACTACACCAACCAGAATTCGTCCTACGCCACCGCCGCCGGGGGCGCCATTTCCACGGCGGACAACCTGGCCGAGTGGATACGGGCACTGGTCTCCGGCGAAGTTTTGAATCCGGAATACCAACAACAATGGCGGGACAGTCTGCAACCCGAGGACCCGGACGCACCCGACGGGCAGCAATACGGTTACGGGATCAGCTATCAGCGGTTCGGGCCGAATGCGTCGATGTACTACCACGGCGGTGAACTGCCAGGCTTCAACTCGTTCATCGGGTACGACCCGGACAACGACGTCACACTGGTGATCTGGGCGAATCTGACCCTCTCACCCGAGGGCACAACCACCGCGAACGCGTTGCTGCCCACCGTTCTCGACGAGATCTACGCCGGGATGTCCCTGGCGCCCACACCCGCCCCCACACCCACCAGGTGATGCGCGGTGCACGAGACGCCGGTGGGGCAGAATCATCGTTCGTGAGCGACAACTCCGTTCGAAGACCGCACGCGTCGGCAGGAGCCGAGGATCCCGACCTGGCCAGAGCCCGGGACGGAGACGACGCCGCGTTCACACGGCTGGTCGGACCGTTGCGCCGCGAACTGCACGCCCACTGTTATCGCATGCTCGGCTCCAGCCACGATGCCGACGACGCCCTGCAGGACGCTCTGCTGCGAGCGTGGCGCGGTTTCGCGAAATTCGAAGGCCGCAGCGCATTGCGTTCCTGGCTGTACACCGTCGCGACGCGCACGTGCCTGGACGCCGTCGAATTGCGCGGTAGGCGGGCCCTGCCCGTCGACCTGGGTCCGTCCAGTGATCGTGCCGTCGTCGGCGACGTCCCGCTGACCGAGGTGGCGTGGCTGGGTCCGTACGCCGATGCCGGACTGGCCGCCGGTGCGGCGGGGCCGGCCGCCCGCTACGAGCAGCGCGAGGCCGTCGAACTGGCATTCGTTGCGGCACTGCAACATCTGCCGGGCAATCAGCGGGCGGCCCTGCTGCTCTTCGAGGTCCTGGGGTTCTCCGCCGCCGAGATCGCCGCCGCCATGGGCACGACGACGGCATCGGTGAACAGCGCGCTGCAACGGGCCCGGGCGATCGTGGCGGAGAAGATTCCGTCGGTGACCCAGTCGCGGACCCTGCGCGAGATCGACGACGCGCGTCTGCGTGCTCTGGTCGCCGGGTACTCCACCGCGTTGGAACGCGGTGATGCCGACGCTCTGGTCGCTCTGCTGACCGACGACGTGACCTGGTCGATGCCGCCGATGGCGCACTGGTACCGCGGTCTGGCCGCGGTCACGGATTTCGCGGTCCGGGTCCCGCTCACCGGATGCGGTTCGTGGCGTCACCTGGCGGTCGGTGCCAACGGCCAGCCCGCCGTGGCCTTCTACCTGTGGGACGAGGACGCCGGCACCCACCTCCGTTGGTCGATCACGGTGCTGACCCTGCGCGGCACCAAGATCGCAGAGCTGACCTCGTTCATCGGTCCGGAACACTTCGATCCGTTCGGTTTGCCCGAATCATTGCCGTGACCTGCGCTCACGGCGACCGACCGGGCCGCCGTGACGCCACGGTGGCACCGAGAAGTCCAATCAGTCCTTGCCATGGCACCACCATGGTGCCATGATGGCACCATGGATCTCACGCCCTATGTCGCGTCCCTCCGCCACGAACTGGCCGTAGCCGCCGAGGCCGGGGGAGAGGACGCCCGCGCCCTCGCCGAGCGACTCACCGCACCACTGGAGTCCGGAGTCCGGCTCGCGCTACTCGACGCGCTGTCGGCGGCCGCCAGTGAAATCACCCGCGACCTCGCACCAGGCTCGGTGGATCTTCGCCTCCGCGGACGTGAGCCCACGTTCGTCGTCACTCCCGCGCCCGTCGAGCAGTCGTTCGAGGAGCCGGCCGCAGCCGGTCCGGACGTGACGCCGCCGCGTATCGCGGAAGTGGAAGACGGCGCCATGACCCGGATCAATCTTCGTCTCTCACAAGACCTCAAGGACCGCGTCGAGGAGGCCGCTCGGGAGGCCGGACTGTCCGTGAATGCCTGGCTCGTCCGGTCCGCGGCCGCGGGGTTGGAGTCCGACGGCGGCAGTGGTCGTTCCGAACGGCGCGCCCCACGCGGCAACGACCGTTTCACGGGCTGGGTGCGCTGACCGGCCCTGCCCGCCCGTCCATTCATTCGCCCCAGCACATTCGGGAGGACAACCATGCCCACCTTCAGCACCCCGGCGCCGATCTCGGCCACCGTCGAACTCGTTGTCGGCGACGCACGAATCACGGCGAGCGACCGCGACGACACGGTCGTGGACGTGCGCCCCGGCGACAGCTCGCGGGAATCGGACGTTCGCGCCGCCGAGCAGACCCGCGTCGAGTACTCCGCGGGAAGACTGCTGGTCAAGGCGCCGAAACAGCGCGGACTCGGCCTGTTCGGCAAGGCCGGCTCCGTCGACGTCACCATCGCGTTGCCGAGCGGCTCCGAGTTCGACGGCGAGGCGTCGGTGGCGACGTTCCGCGGCACCGGCCGGCTCGGAGCGTGCCGGGTCACGACGTCGGCGGGCGACGTCCAACTCGGCGACACGGGCCCGCTGGACGCGCACACCGGGGCCGGCACCGTCACCGTGGACCACGTCGCGGGCGATGCGGACCTGAGCACGGGGTCGGGCAAACTCCGCGTCGGAGAGATCGACGGCAGCGCCGTGATCAAGAACTCCAACGGAGACAACCGGATCGGCGTGATCGGCGGCGGGCTGCGGGTGAAGACGGCGAACGGGGACATCTCCGTCGACGACGCCCGCGCCGACGTCGCCGCCGCAACCGCCAACGGCGACATCCGCATCGGGCGGGTGACGCAGGGTGCGGTGTCGCTCGAGACCGGCCACGGCCGAATCGAGATCGGCATCCGCCCGGGGACCGCCGCCCGGCTCGACGCGCACACGTCCTTCGGGAAGGTCCAGAACGACCTGGACTCCGTCGACCGACCCGCATCGACGGATGACACGGTCGAGGTGCGCGCCCGTACCGGATTCGGCGACATCGTGATTCGCCGCCCCGATTCCCTCGAGTCGACCAGTCGAAAGGCAGAGTGATGACAGCATCGATCACCACCCGGTCCGCAATCACCACCACCGGGTTGCGAAAGTCCTACGGCGACAAAGTCGTCCTCGACGGTATCGACCTCGACATCGGCGAGGGAACGATCTTCTCGCTCCTCGGGCCCAACGGCGCAGGCAAGACCACGATGGTGCAGATTCTGTCCACCCTCATCGCTCCCGACGGCGGCGACGTGAGGATCGCGGGTCACGATCTCGCCCGTGAGCCCGACGCGGTTCGGTCCACCATCGGTGTGACCGGCCAGTTCTCCGCGGTGGACAACCTGCTCACGGGTCGCGAGAACCTGATGCTGATGGCCGATCTGCACCACCTGCGCCGCGACGCGGGCCGCGCCCGGGCCACGGAACTGCTGGCCCGGTTCGATCTCGTCGAGGCGGGAGCGAAGCCGGCCGGGAGTTATTCCGGTGGCATGCGCCGCCGGCTCGACCTGGCGATGACCCTCGTCGGCGATCCCCGGATCATCTTCCTCGACGAGCCGACCACCGGTCTCGATCCGCGCAGCCGCCGCGCCATGTGGCAGATCATCCGCGAACTCGTCGCCGACGGCGTCACGATCTTCCTCACCACCCAGTACCTGGAGGAAGCAGATCGGCTCGCCGACCGGATCGCACTTCTCGACGGCGGCAGGCTGGTTGCGGAGGGAACCCCCGAACAGCTGAAGCGGCTCGTTCCGGGCGGCCACATCACCCTGGCGTTGCCCGGGGTGCGCGAACTCGACGCCGCATCCCGACTGCTCGGCGACGCGACCCGGAACGAGGAAGCGCTCACCCTGCAGGTTCCCGGCGACGGCAGCGTGCAATCGCTGCGTGTGCTGCTCGATCGGCTCGATCACGCGTCGATCGAGGTCGAGAACCTGACCGTCCACACACCCGATCTCGACGACGTCTTCCTCGCGCTCACCGAGCGCGCAGCAACAAGGAAAGAGAGCGTGCGATGACGACCATGGCTTACGCGCTGAGCGATTCGGCGACGATGCTGCGACGCAACCTCCGGCACATGATCCGGTACCCGTCGGTGACGGTGCTCCTCGTCGGGATGCCGATCATCCTCCTCCTGCTCTTCGTGTACGTGTTCGGTGGCACGCTGGGAGCGGGACTCGGCGATCCCGACGGCGGACGCGGCGCCTACATCGACTACGTGGCACCCGGAATTCTCCTGATGACCGTGGCCAGCGCCGCCCAGGGAACCGCGATCTCGGTTGCCACGGACATGACCGAGGGCATCATCGCCCGGTTCCGGACCATGGCCATCGCGCGGGTGTCCGTGCTGACCGGGCACGTCATCGGCAGCATGATCCAGACACTGATCAGCCTCGTGCTGGTCGTCGGTGTCGCCGTGCTCATCGGTTTCCGGCCCACCGCCGGGCTCGGCGCGTGGGTAGCGGCGACGGCCGTGCTCGGGATGTTCGCGTTCGCACTCACCTGGCTGTCCGTCGCGTTCGGGCTGGTGTCCAAGAGCGTCGAAACGGCGAGCAACCTCCCGATGGTGCTGATTCTGCTGCCATTCCTCGGCAGTGGGTTCGTCCCCACCGACTCGATGCCCGCCGGTCTCCGGTGGTTCGCCGAGTACCAGCCGTTCAGCCCCGTCATCGAGACCATCCGCGCACTGCTTCTCGGCGGCCCCGTCGGCAGCAGCGCAGTGCTCGCGGTCGGCTGGAGCGCCGGCATCGCGCTGTTCGGCTACCTCTGGGCGAAAAGGCTGTTCAACCGGCGCGTGAACTGACGGCTTCCCCCGTGCCGACGGGCGCTCACCGCGGTACCCTTCCGATGCCGCGGTTTCGCCACCGATGATGCAGCCGCAGGTTACAGTCGGAACCGGTTTTTCCTTCTTCAGCAGGGTGGGATCGCGATGAACTTGATCAAGAAATCGGCAGCATCGGTCCTCGTCGCAGCGACGGTGACACTCGGAGCGGGCACGGCACACGCCGACCCCGTCGTGCCGAACACGGGAACGCCGGCCCTGGCGATCCCCGGTCGGCACGAGGTGGACAAGCAGAAGGCCCTCGAGAACATGCTCAACGAACTCGGCGTCGGCTGGGCCAACGGGGGAGCGGCAGGCACTGCGATCGGTGCGCTCATCGGTCTCGGCGTCGGATGTGTCTCGATGTTCCCGGGCAGTCTCGCCGGCTGCATCATCGGCACGCCGATCGGCGCGATCACCGGTGCGATCGTCGGTATGGGACAGGGCAACCCCAAGGCGCAGCAGGCCATCCAGGAGTACATCAACACGCCGTGAGTCGTTGTCCGTCAACTCTGTTCGCGGAGTCGACGGATCACGGGCCGAATGCGACGGGTGAACGCCGCAACCTCAGCGTCTCGAATGTGATGCTGGCCACATCCGAGCCGGTTTTCCCACGTGGCCGCGCCGAATCGACCGGCGGGTTCAACGCTTAGGGCAGGCATGCCTTATCTTCTGCGATGTGACAAACAAGAGCATCTCACGCCTTCAGGGCGCCAGTGTCGACTATGCCATCGCGGCGTTCCGTGTGGTGATCGGCTTCCTCTTCTTCTGCCATGGAACCTCGACGTTGTTCGCGTGGCCGACCGCACCTCACAGCGGACACACCGCTGCGGTAGGTGCCTGGCCGAGCTGGTGGGGTGCCGTGATCCAACTCGTCTGCGGCGCCGCGTTGTTCCTCGGCCTCGGGACGCGAATCGCGGCGTTCCTCGCCTCGGGTTCGATGGCGTACGCCTACTTCTGGAGCCATCAGCCGGACGGGGTTCTCCCCATCCAGAACAACGGTGAACTCTCGGCCATCTTCTGCTGGGCCCTGTTCCTCATGATCTTCCTCGGCGGCGGTGCACTCTCGCTCGATCGCCTCATCGCTCGTGGTGGGCGCGCGGCGCAGGCCGACGACGGCGACACCGCCGGCGAATCGGGACCCACGGACGAGTTGCGGGAAGTGAACGCCTGAACAATGTCTCGTGAGCCCGGGCGATGACCGTCATCTCCCGGATCGCCTGGACAGGCGAACAGTGCCCAGCGTCGCGAAGACTGCTGGGCACTGCTCTCGCGATCGGTGTCGACCGAGGTAAGTGTCGGTACGGCTACCGTGTTCGGTACGTCGACGAAAAGGGTGGCCGCGCCAGCCGGAGCAATTCCAGCGCCAGCAGCGAACCCCGGGGGCCCAATTCGTCCTGATAGCGGCGGATCACGTCGGTCTCCCCACCGAGCGCGACCATCGGTGCACCGGACTCGACCCGGGTTCGGGCCGCGAGCTGCGCGAGAACGAGGCGGCGGTTGACCGCGTCCAGGATCTCCGCGTCGAGGCGGGCGATCTCGGCGTGAACGCGATTCAGATCCGTGCCGTCGGAGACTGCGCCTGTCGCATCGTCGGTGACTGCCCCGGAATCACTGTCCGTCATCGTTGCTCCTCGACTGGGTGACCGTGTACCACCATCGTCGGACGGGGCCGACCGCAGCGACAGACACCCTGGGGTGAGGATCGGCGACCCCCGTCCGGGCCGGCCGGATGACTGCCGCGAACCGATTGCGCGCTACCGCAGTGCGACGAACCGCTGCAGTTTCCCGCTCGCCTGATGACGCTGCAGATGGTCGACGACCTCGATCCGGACCTGCGGATCGGACAACCCCTGCCGGCGCAGCGCCGCGGCGACAGCCGATGTCAGCCGGGCGACGTCGGGGTCGCCGACCGCGAAGATCTCCGCACCGTCGACGGTCTGCCTGACCTGGTACTCGGAGACACGTGGATCTGCACCCAGGACGTAACGAAACGTGCTCGCGGGCACCGTCTTCGTCCCGTATCGGAAGTCGTCGTCGCGCCGCCCGCCGATGTCGGCGACACGCACGAACGCACTTCCGCACGGGCAGGTGCCGGGGAGCAACGTGACCTGATCGCCGAGGTCGTAACGGATGAAGGGAAACGTTCGGTTGGCCAGGCCGGTGGCGAGCGTTCGTGCCGCGGGTGCATCGGCGGCGACCGGGGCGCCACCGTCGTCGACGCGTTCGAGCACGACCTCGTCCTCGCACACGTGCAGACCCTCGCCGTGTCCGCAACCCACTGCCTGCACGCCGATCTCGGTCGACCCCCAGAGGTTGTGGATCGGCGCCGCCCAGGCCTCTTCGATGGCATGCCGATCCTCGTCCAGCAGTGGCTCGGAATTGGTGCTCACCCGGACGGGGCGGACTTGCAGAGCACCGGCCAGGGCGGCCCGGGCGAGCCGTCCGATCACCGACGCATAACCGACCAGATGTGTGGGGCGGGCCGCGGCGACCGCTGCGACGATGTCGTCGAACGGTGCGCCCGCCGGGATCACGGCGGTCCCCATCCCGGGTGCGGTCGGCACGTCGAACAGTGGGGTGCTCGCGTGCGGAGGGACACCGGCCGCGAGCACGGCGAGACGCGAGGGAGACCGCACCGGCGCCCGCTGTTCCTCCCTGGCCTGCACCCGCCAGGCCAGGCATGCGGCGGACACCGAGAAGTCCCAATCCCAGACGTAGACGCCTCGGACGCCACTCGACCCACCCGAGCTGAAGACCTGTTCGCCGCCCGGAGTGTACGAAAACCATTGCTGCTCGGCCAGAATCCGTTCGGCACGCTCGCGATCGAGGTCACGAGTGGTGACGATCGAGTCCCACTCGTCCTGCGCGTCCTGCTTGGTCATCATCGGCAGCGACGCCAGGTCGGCGACCGTGGCCGTCGACGGATCGAGGCCGCGCAGTCGCCGGGCGTGAAACGGCGACCGCTCACGGGCATGCGAGAGGAGGGCCCGCAGCCGTGCGGTCCGGTAGCGCTCGATCTGCTCTCGCGGCCAATCCAGGCGTCCGGTGTGGTCCTCGAGGGCCGCCTGAACCGCGTTCACCTGGCCGGCGCGCACACGTGCGTACGCCGTGTGCCCCACGTCGTCCGGACCTGCTCCGGGTATCGATCGGGACATGACGCCCTCCGCATCAGGATGGTCCGGCGCACCACCGCCGTCCGTGCGTTGTCGAGTCTTGCACAGCGAGGCGTCGGCCGTCAGGGTGTGTCGATCTTCCGCAGAAGACGCTTCAGCGTGCGGGCGTCCCGCCACCCGAACGACGTGCGGTCCGCAGCGTGGCGTCGGAGCAGATCGACGATGCGTGCGGGAACGGCGACCCGGTGCCGCACCGCACTGTCCACGACCTCGAGGACCGCGCGGTGGGGACGGTCGTCCTCGAGCGCGAAGCCCGCATCGTGCAGGGCGTCGGGAGGCAGTGCCGGCCGCAACGCCGAGACCACCTCGTACGCGAACGTGTGGAAATCTTCCCGGCCGGAGACGGTGCCGAAGGTGACCGTCGCGATCGACCCGAGAAGTTCGCTCTCGCGAGCCAGACGGGGGAGTTGCCGCTGCCAGTCGGGTGCGGAGGTGATACCCGCCCCGGCGATGACGCCGACCGCGCCGAGAGCGCGAACGTGTTCGAACCACCCGTGCGGAGGTGTCACGACCCCCTCGAAGAGAACGTCCGTGTCGTCCGCGATCACCAGTGTGCGCCCGTCGGCCGAGCGCAACGACAGCACGGCCGACGTCAGGTCGTCGACGCCGTCGAAGACGGGGCTGGGGTCGCGCCACCCGCGTCCAGCCAGGTTCTGCAACAACGTATGCCGTGTTCCGGGCTCGACGTCGTAGTCGAGCGCCACCATCGGTGTACCCCGTCGGTCCGCTGCGGGTGGGTGGTAGATGGCGACGGCGTCGACTGCTGTTTCCCCCATGGATCGTTACGATGCCACAGAAAAAGTCCGACTGAAAGGTTTTGTTAGCCCTGTCGGCGTGCCGCAGTATTCCTGCGTCCACTCGCGCGGCCGCGCCGATCGCGATTGCGGTGCGGCGACCTCTTTGAAAGCCTCGGACGATGGGAGGCTTCATCGGGCAGTACGCGGCCGCTGTCACCAGCCTGGCCTTCGTGGTCGCCGGCCTCGCAGTCCTCGCGGGTCGCCGGCGCGACGCGCCGTCCGTCACCTACGGCCTGCTCGTCGTCGCGGTCGGTCTCGGGTCGCTCGTCCAGCACGGACCCGGCCCGCCGTGGCAGGGATACGCGCACGACATCCCGATCGCGACGCTGCTCGCGTACATCGCCGTCGACGCCGCGTCCGATCGACTCGACCGCCGGCTGTCGCCGGGGTGGCTCGCTGTTCCGTTCCTGATGATTCCCACAGTGGCTGCCGGCCCGACGGCGTCGACGATCGTGCAGGCATTGCTGGCCGCGGCCGCAGTGGGACTCTGCCTCGAACGCGCCCGCGTCCGACCGGAGTTGCGGCGCACGACGGTCGTCGCGGCAGTGCTTGTCGCATTCGGGGCGCTGCTCGGCGCCGTGGGTGACCGGACGTCGATCTGCAGGCCGGGTGGTCTCCCGCCGGGCCACGCCTTGTGGCACGTGCTCGCCGCCGCCGGATTGTGGCGCCTCGCACCCACGATCGGGTCGTCCGCCGGTACGGCGGCGAGACGGCGCAGGCCGTGACGCCCGTTGCCCCCGAGACCGCGTGGAGACGACCACCGTGTCCCACGCTGTGGATCCGAGCGTCCGCATCGGGTCGTCTCCTCATCGCGCCGTGCCGGCGAGCGCCGCGGCGCCACGAGCGGGCACGTCGGCCCTCGTCCGGGCAGGGTAGAACAGGGCCCGGCGGATCGTCAGCCCGACGCGGTCGCCGACCGCCGGCCGGGTTCCGCGGACAGCGCACCGGAATTCCGCGCCGCGGCAGGACACGACGACATCGCTCGAGTCGCGCCCGAAGAGCGACGACGTCACGATCCCCTGGGTGGTGCCTCCGCTCTCCGTCGACGTCACCTCGATGTCGGACGGCAGCACTGCGAGGATCCCGTTCCCGGACGACGTGTCCGCCAAGCGATCCCGTACCACGTGCACCCCTCCGTCGGTGCTCGAGAAGCCGTGGTCCGATACGGTGCCGGGCACGAGGTTCGCGTCCGAGAGGAACTTCGCGACAAAGGCCGAGCGCGGTCGCTGCACGAGCTCCTCCGGTGTGCCGACCTGCTGAATCCGGCCGCCGTCGAGTACGACGACCCGGTCGGCGAGGGCGAGGGCCTCGGCGCGATCGTGCGTGACGTGCACGACCGTCAGGTTCTGCGCGCGGGTCAGGGTGCGCAGCTCCAGACGCAACCGATCGCGCAGCGGTTCGTCCAGAGCGGACAGCGCCTCGTCGAGCAGCAGCGCGCGGGGCTGTGCCACGAGAGCCCGGGCGAGCGCGACACGCTGACGCTGCCCACCGGACAGCGTCGCCGGATCACGCTTCGCCAACCCGGGCAGCCCCACCAGGTCGAGCACGTCGGCGACCCGCTCGGCGCGCCGGGCTCGCGGCACCTTGGCGACCTCGAGGGGATACGCGACGTTGCGCCCGACGCTGCGGTGCGGCCAGATGGCGTGCTGCTGGAACACCATTCCCAGTCCGCGCTTGTCGGGCGGCACGGCGCGAGTGCCGTCGGCGACGACCTCGTCGCCCAGCCGCACGAGCCCCGCGGTGGGGGCGAGAAACCCGGCGACCGTGCGGAGCAGGGTGGTCTTTCCCGAACCCGACGGGCCGACGAGTGCGACGAACTCACCGTCGTGGACGTCCAGGTCGATACCGGACAGTCCCGCGGTGCCGTCGGGGTAGCGGAGGTCGACACCGGTGAGGGTGATCGCGGACATGACGAGGATTCCGATCTGTGGAGTGGTCAGCGCCCGGCGCGGGTGCCCGCGAACAGGCCGAGACCGGCGATGCCGACGAGCGTGACGAGCAGGGACAGCGCGGACGCGGCGTTGTAGTCGCCGGCCTGCTGCAGGTTGAAGATGGAGACCCCGAGAGTCTGGGTGCCGGGTGCCACCAGCAGCACCGACATGGTCAGCTCGCGGACCGCGGTCAACGCCACCAGCACACCGCCGGTCGCCGCGGCGGGCACCGTCATCGCCACCGGCACATCCCGCAGCGTCCGCAGGCGGGACGCGCCGGATGCGCGTGCCGCCTCCTCCAGCGACGTGGGGGTGGTGGACAGCGGCGCACGCACCGCCTGCACGACGATCGCCAGGAACGCGGTGACGTAGGCGCACAGGATCACCCAACGGGAGTCGAACAGACCCGTGTAGCGGCCGACGATCAGCCAGCCCACCGCGATGACCAGTCCGGGCACGGCCTGCGGCAGCATGGCGAGCAGATCGAGGCTCGTGTTGTCCCGCGACCGGGTGCGGGTGGTGAGCACACCGATCACCAGGCCCGCGACAGCGCACACCACTCCCGCGCCGACGGCGAGGAGGAGCGAGTTCTGCACGCCCTTTACGGTGCCCGGTGCGGTCACGGCAGCCACGATGCTCTCGAGGGTCAGGTTGTCCCAGGTCAGCGGCACGCCCGGGGCGGGGAGCAGCGCCTGGGAGGCGAGCGCGAGGATCGGCAGCCCCGTCAGCGCGAGACCGACGGTCCAGGCGAGTGCACCGGTCACAATGCGGGCACTGCCGAGCAGCAACGGTTGAGGTGCGGTGACCGGACCGTCGAGTTGCCTGCTGCGCCGCGACAGTCGCCGATCGACGAACACCGCGAGGACCGCGAGCAGCAGCAGCACGATCCCGATGGTGGAGACCACCTCGAGCGGCCGGTCCACCGTGCCGGACTGGATGTAGCGGTACACCATCGTCGACAACGTCACGTATCGCTCCGCAGCCCGATCAGGGCGGGAATCCCGAAGTCGGCCAGGTTCGACACCGCGGTGAGGGTGAACGCCGCGAGCAGGGCGGGACGCAACAGCGGCAGCGTCACGGTGCGCATCGCGCGCCACGGGGAGGCACCGCCGATCCGGGCGATCTGCTCGAGGTCGCCCGGCACCTTCCGCAGCGCCGCCGCGATGATCAGATACGCCAGCGGGTACGCGTGCACCGTCAGTAGGAAGACGACGCCGTCACCGCCGTAGATGTTCCACAGCGAACCACCGAACCGTTCCGCCCAGAACCGATTCACCAGGCCGCTCGGACCGAGCAGTCCGGTCCACGCGATGGCCCCGACGAACGGAGGGATCAGCAACGGCGACAACAGGATCAGTCGCAGAATGCCGCGGCCGGGCAGATCGGTGCGGTCGAGCAGCAACGCCATCGCGGTTGCGAGGATCACCGCGAACCCCGCCGACAGGCCGGCCGAGACCACGCTGTGGGTCGCGGCGCCGGCGATGTCGTCGTCGATCAGTTGCGCAATGTGGTTGCCGCCGAGCCCGAGTGACACGACCGTGGCGAGCGGCGCGACGATCACGGCGGCGACGAACAGCCACAGCGCCACCCGCACGGCCACGACGGGATCGAACCGCCGCCCGGGCAGGACCCGGGCAGCGGGAAAGGAAGCCGACCTAACCGACGAGACCATTGAACTTCCGGACCGCGTCGTCCTGGATCCTCGTGATCTCCTGCAGATCCGGCGTGAGCAACGCCAGATCGGACAGTGCCGGCGCCCCGTCCGGGGTGCCGACGTCGCCGCGCACCGGCAGGTACTGCTGCTTCACGGCGAGTTCCTGACCCTGCTTGCTCACGAGGAAGTCGACGAATGCGCGCGCCGCCTCGGTGTCGTCCGAATCAGTGAAGATTCCGGCCGGCTGCGAGATGTACGGAATACCGTCCTCGGGATAGGCCAGCGCGATCGGAGATCCCTTGGCCGCCAGTTCCCGCACCAGGTAGTCGACGACGATGCCCACCGGCTGCGTTCCGGCCGCGACTGCCTGCCCGACCGGGCCGTTGCTCTCGGCGACCACCGGGTCGTTGGCGGCCAGGGCCTCGAGCCAGCTCTCACCGAGCTCCGGCGTGCTCAGCCACACCGCGGTGTTGAACGCGGCGGCGCCGGACACGTCGGGATTCGGCAGTGTGATCTGGCCGCGGTACTTCGGGTCGGCCAGGTCCTTCCATGCGGTGGGAGGTGCGTCGACTGCCGTGGTGTTGTAGGCGATCACCGTCGGGATGATGCGGGTGCCGACGTAGAAGCCGTCCGGATCGACGACGTCCGGATTCAGTGCGTTCACGTCGGCGGGGGTGTACTGCTGCAGCAGACCCGCGGTCTTGTAGCCCTCGAAGGTCGGGGCGTCGGCCGCGAGCAGAACGTCGGCGCCGATCGTGCCGGTGGTGCGTTCGGCCTCGATGCGGGCGGTCAGGTCGCCGGTGCCCGCGCGGAAGACCTCGACGTCGATGCCCGTCTCCGCGGTGAATGCGGCGACGAGCGCGTCGATCTTGGCCTGCGGTTCGGAGGTGTAGACCGTCAGGGTTCCGGAGCCGCTGTCGGCGTTGCCGGTCGGTTCGGCGTCGGGTGCGGCGGGCTCGGAGCATGCGGCGAGGGTGAGCACGGCGACCGTGCCGAGCGCGGCGGCCGACACGAGGCGGGACAGGGATTTCACGAATTCTCCTGGTCGAAGAGGGGGAGGGGATGAGGGAATTGGCAGCGCTCCTACTCCGTACCGCGAGCAGCGGACCGTCGAGTACACCGGGGCGTCGAACCCGCCGCGGTGTCGAGCCCGATCACCCGGAAGCCGTGCACGTGCGTGACCGGGTGACGTCCGAAAACGTTGCGAAATCCAATGGCTCGTCGTGATTGACCTTGCCGGACAACGCTATCGACTCCTCGACCCATCCCTCGTCACTCAACGTTCCCTCTGTTCCGGAACGGCGTTCCGTCGGTGACATCGTGTGGGGCGGGACTGAACGGGTGGGGCCGCGAATCGAAACAACCGGCGGCGGGAACGCTAACAGTCGTGCATGTTCCGGGTGCCGCGCCCGTTCGTATGAGCCGGCTCGGGAAGCGAGTCACTGAGGGCGTCCGCGACGACGTCACGCGCCCCGGGGTCGGCCGACTGATGCTCGGAATGGCCGAGTACCGCGCGTTACAGGGCATACAGGATCGTGCAGGCTGATCCGCGCCGAGAACTGCTACCCCGCGGCCGCGAACGCCGTGTCCAGCGGGGTGGCCGCAGCGCCCTCGGGATCCGTTGTCACACAGTCTAATTCGGGACGAATATGCTGGAATCCCCGGAAACCCAGTCGCTGGCACGCCCGCACCACCGTCGCCGGGGACGTATCCGACGCTGCCGCCAGTTCCGCCGTCGACAACTCCACCACCGCCGCGGGCTCGGCGGGCACGGCCCGCGCGACGCGCTGCTCGCCGGGGCCCCGAATGGCCAGGCCGGCGCGCAACCGCGCCCGGGTGGCGCTCGAGCGCCACGGATCGGCTGAGGAATGCGACATGTCGGCACTGTCCTGTTCGTCCCCCGCGTCGGCAGGCTCCGGCGGTGTCGGGATCGTCAGGGGAATCACTCCACCGCCGCCGTCGACGGTCGGGAGTATCCGTTCATGGCACCGTCATCCAGCATTCGCACGCGCGTTCATCAGATGTCGGAATTGTCACGACATGGCTTCGGAACGGTATCGAAACCTCAGAACAGCACAAATTTCACTCGCGTTTCTAAATAGTCGAACATCCGTACCTTGTTCATACCGTGTGAATTTCGGGAGGAGGCCACGTTCGGGGGCCCGCCGCTGCAGATCTGCCGACGCGGGTTCGTGATCCCGACACCTTCGAGGCGCGGGGCGAGGCACCGAAAGGACGGCCGGCAATCGACGTGAAGTCGCCGGCACGCCGCGTCCGCTTGCGCGGAGAGGATTGAGCCAGCATGACCACTCGCAACATGGAAAAACGCACCTTCGGCTGGATCGCACTGATCGGCGCGGCGGCCACCATCCTATTGGGGCTGGGCGCGGGAACCGCGTTCGGCGCGCCGCACGACTGGGAGGAAGTCGCGGAGTGCGAAAGCGGCGGAGACTGGACCACCGACACCGGAAACGGGTTCTACGGTGGTCTGCAGTTCACACCGGAAACCTGGAAATCCCACGGCGGAACAGGAGTGGCCTCGGAAGCCAGTAAGGCCGAACAGATCCGGGTCGCCGAAAACGTCCTGAAAACGCAAGGCCCCGGCGCGTGGCCGGTGTGCGGTCAGTATCTGAAGAAGGGTGGCACAGCGCCCGTCGAGGTACCCCCCGTCACCAAGGCGCCCGCACCGGCCATCGAGACCCCCGACCCCGTCGAGGCTCCGGATGTCGTGGAGGCTCCGGACGCAGTCGAGACGCCCGATGCCGTCGAGACGCCGGACGCAGTCGAGACCCCTGATGTCGTCGAGACGCCTGATGTCGTGGAGACGCCCGATCTCGCGGAGACTCCAGACGCAGTCGAGACGCCCGCGCCGGTCGAAGTACCTGCGACAGCCGAGGATCCCGTGACGGTGAAGGCGGCCGCCCAGGAAGCCTTGGACAGCGCCCGCGCGCTCGCCGCGCAGAACGGATCGAGTGAGGTGTTCGAGGAGAGGGCAGCGGCACCGCGGTAACGTCCGACGCTTCTTGTGCGAACTAACCACACAGAACTGTCGTGTCGTCGACTACGAAGGAGCTCTCGTGCAGAAGAAGTCAGCCCGGCGTGCCGCAGCATTGGCCGGGATCCTGTCCGCACCCCTCGTCCTCGGCGCCACCGTCGGTGCCGGTGCCGCGAGTGCCGAACCGTGGCACGTCGGACCCGTCTACCGTGCCGAGACGTCGGGCGAAGGTGCGGAGTACTTCTGTGGGAAGGCAGCGGCGCTCGAACAGACGTCCGGGGTCGTGATCGTGCCGTGCACGTTCGACTCGGCCACCGCCGTCTGGTACCGCGTCGTTTTCAACCCGGCCAACTGGGGCTTCGACTTCTGAGGTTGTCCGCGCCGGTCGGCGCCGCACCTGACGAAGTGGTGCCCGGACCCGTTCGCCGCACTCCGCTTCGTCGAGTGTGTGGCCTCCCGGCGGATCGCAGACTCCTCGGTATGGCCGAGGAAAGAACAGCATGAGTGTCGAGCAGCCCAGCACAGCGAGATCGACCTCGCGATGTCGCGAAGTTGGCTTCTGGTTCCTGCGATCGGCAGCGAGGTTCTCGCCGCGGCGGCGGCCTCCGGCGCCGATGCGCTGATCCTCGACCTCGAGGACGGTTTGCCGTTCGCCGCGAAGGGCGAGTGTCGTGCCGTCGCGGCCGCGTGGCTGGAACGGAACCCGGGCTGGGTGCGGATCAACGACGCAACCACCCCACACTGGCAGCGCGACCTCGACGCGATCCGTGGCCTGCCCGGGCTGCGAGGGCTGATGTTGTCGAAAACCGAAGCACCCGGTCAGGTCCGGGACACCGCCGCGGAACTTCCCGGCGTCCCGGTGGTCGCCCTCATCGAATCGGCGGAGGCCGTCGTCGCCGTGAACGACATCGCTCGCACCGCTCCCGTCGCCCGACTCGCGTTCGGGATCGGGGACTACTGCCGCGACACCGGCGCCGGACGAACCCCGATGGCGTTGGCGTACGCCCGGTCCCGGCTCGTCAACGCCAGCCGGGCAGCCCGGATCGCGGCTCCGATCGACGGGCCGACGCTGGCGCGGAGCGCCGAGATCGTCCGGGACGACACCCGACTTGCCCGCGAGATGGGGATGACCGGAAGACTGACGCTCGTGAACGAGCAGGTACCCGTGATCAACACCGCGTTGGCACCCGACTCGGACGACATCTCCTGGGCCGAGTCGACGATCGAGCGACTCGGTCCGGACGGTAGCCATGTCACGCACGGCGGGAATCCGCCGCAACTCGCCCGTGCCCACGACATCCTCCGTCGCGCGGACCATTTCGCGACGCGGGCCTAGGTTTCGGGTCCGAACGGGTTCTGAACGAGTGCGGTGGTCTGAGTATTCGTGGCGGTATCCGCGTTCGAGGTCGTCGGGCGCCGAGTGCGAACACCGATTCATGCGCAGAAAGCGGAACTCAGGTCCTGCCGGGGATCTCGTGAGGACCACCTCCACCCGCAGGTGAGTGGCACGGTGTGCGTCAGTACACCGTGCCACTCACCTGCGGATGGCACACTGCGGGGGGCTCCGACTGCTTCCGGCTCGTCGCGGACAGCTCACGGCGCAGTCACACCCGCGATGACGGCGGCGGTGGTGTCGGCGATCGCCTGGTTGTTTCCCTGCGCGTCTTCCTCATTCGTGAGGCTGTCGGTGAGGACGGCGAGAACGATGGGGGAGCCGTCCGGACTCCAGACAACGCCGGCGTCGTTGGCGGTTCCGTACCCGCCGCCACCGGTCTTGTCGGCGGCAGTCCATCCGGGCGGCAGACCGGCACGCATTCGTTTGTCCGAAGTCTTGCTCGCCCGCATCCAATCGAGAAGCTGATCGCGGCTCGCCTCGTCGAGACCGTCGTCGAGGAGCAGAGCCCGGAGACCCCGGGCGAGGCCGGTCGGTGTCGTCGTGTCCCGGGGATCGCCGCGGAATGCGGTGTTGAGTTCGGTCTCCCACCGGTCCAGTCGCGTGCTCTCGTCGCCGATGTCGCGGGCGAGTGCGGTGATCGCCTGCGGCCCGCCGATCTCGCGGAGCAGATAGTTTCCGGCGGTGTTGTCGCTCTGCGTCAGCGCCGCTTCGGCGATCTGCCCCAACGTCATCGGGGTGCCCGCGGCGGCGGCGGTGACCGGCGAGTTCTCGACGAGATCGCCGGGTTCGATCACCACCGTCTCGTCGAGGGACGTCGAGCCATCCTCGATCTTGCGCAGGACGGCGGCGGACGCGTACGCCTTGAACGTCGAGCACATGGCGAACCGTTCGTCGCCGCGGTGGCTGTAGACCGCGCCGGTCGCGGGATCGACGGCCGTCACCCCGATCCGTGTGGAGTATTTCGCTTCCAGCGCCTCGATTTTCGCGTCGAGGGACTGCCGATCCGGCGCCGCCGCCTCCGAGGTCGCTGGCCGGGTTTGCTCGGCGGTGGCCGTGCACGCCCCGACCAGCAGCGGCAGAGCCAGTGCGAGGGCAACGGCGCCACGACGACCGGTGCGTTTGGGCTTCGGGTGATGTCGATGTCTGGGCATGAACCCAATGTGGGGTGCCTCTGCCCATAGCGCAAAGACGAATATGGCGTCGTGGCGGGTCGGGTGTGCTATCACCGCAGTTCAGGGGAAGGTTTTGTGCGCCCGAAGCGACGGTGTCGCCCGAACCGGGCGGGCGGAACTGGTTCAATGGTCGCCATGGATCTGCTACGCCATCTGAGTTTCTTTGTCGCCGTTGCGGAAGAGGGACACTTCGGCAACGCCGCGTCACGACTCGGCATGACGCAGCCGCCACTGTCGCAGGGGGTGCGGCGGCTGGAACAGAGACTCGGCACGGAGTTGATTCAGCGCAGTGCCCGTGGCATCGGACTCACCGAGGCCGGGCGCCAATTGCTCCCGCGTGCGCGGCTTCTCGTGGACGACGCGACTCGATTCGAGGACGAGGCGCACCGCATCGCGGGTGGCCGCGACGCCGTGGTGCGATGGGGTGTCCCGCACTCGGTGGCCGACGGCGTGGTGGTGCGGTGTGTCCGTGCGCTGCGCGACACCGACGCCACGCACCCCACCCGGGTGGAGACGACTACGGCGTCGACCACCGAGCTCGTGGACGCAGTCCGCGTAGGCAGTCTCGACGTCGCCGTGGTCGAGCACCCGGCCCTGCTGACGGGGCTCGACAGCGGACCGGTGATCACACTCCGGCGGTGGGTGGTGGTCCCGGACGACCACCCGGTGGCAGCCGCGAAGAAGGCACAGGTCCGGATGCTGCGCGGGCTGACGCTGGCCACCGGTCCGCGCTCGGACAATCCGCCGGCCCACGACCTGTTCGTCGACCTGTGGCGGGTCCGGGGTCTGGACCCGGACATCGTGATCGCTTCGGGACAGCGGGAACTCCTCACGCGGGTGTCCGCCGGCGGGCACTTCGGCGTGACGGCGTCGCCGCCCGCGGTGATGCCCAGTGTGGCCTGGGTCGATCTGCTGCGCGACGATCTCTCGCTGCGCGTGCGCATCGTCTGGCGCTCCGGCGCAGACGCTGCATCGTCTGCCGCCGCTCTCGACCGGGTGCTGATCAGGGCCGATCGATGACCTCGGCGGAGAAGCGGATCCGTGACGTCTTCGCCGACGCCGGATGCACCGGATGGTTGCACGCCCGCCGCGTCGGAACCCCGGTCGGCGAGGCCGGCGACATCGCGGTCGGCGCGGACGACCTCGTCGTGCTCGCGTCCGTCTACAAACTTCCGCTACTCGTAGCCCTGTGCCGCGCTTTCGAATCCGGGGAGCTGTCGCCGACCGCGACCGTCCGGGTCAATCCTGCCGACTGCACTCCGGGGCCGACCGGGGTGTCGACGTTCCGCGACCCGGTGGTGCTGAGTTGGCGGGACCTGGCGCTGTCGATGATGACCGTGTCCGACAACGCGGCCGCGGACCTGGTTCTCGGGCAGGTGGGGCTGAAGAGCGTCGAGCGGGCACTGTCGGACGTGGGCCTGACGAGCACCCGGATCATCGGCGGCACGGCCGACGCGCACCGCAGCCTGGTCATCGACGCCCACGCGCACACCACCGCCGAAGCATTCGCCGCGCTGGCCGACAACGACGAGGCGTGGACGGTGTCCGCCTACGACCCGTCGTACGCGAGCGCGACGACCCCGCGGGAGATGACGTCGCTTCTCGACGCGATCTGGACCGGGCGGGCGGTGCCCGGGGCGCAGGGCGAGTTCGTCCGGCACGTGATGTCCGCGCAGATCTGGCAGCACCGCATCCGTTCCGGATTTCCGCATTCCGGGGTGGACGTGGCCGGGAAGACCGGCACCATCGGCGCCATCCGCAACGAGGTGGCCGTCGTGACGTTTCCCGGTGAGGTTCCCGTGGCCGTCGCCGTCTTCACCCGTGCCGCCCGAGCAGACCCCGTGCTGCCGGTCGTGGATGCGGCGATCGGGCACGCCGCCCGGATCGCGGTGACCGAACTCCGCTCCGGCCGCGTCGACTGATCGGTGTGAAAACACTGTCGATCGGGAACAGCAAGGGCATGGCACTGAGAATCGTCGTTCCCGAGGACCTGATCATGGATGGCCAGTGCGCGTTTCCCGTGGTCGGAGATGTCGCGGAGTACGCGCTGAGGTTCTACCATCGCGCAGATACCGAGGCCGGTCCGGGCGACTCGCCGGACTTCGGATCGGTCGTGACGGGAGAGATCGAGAACCTCGACGACAGACCGGTGCGTTCGATGTTGCTTCGTGGCGCCGGATTCACCGCATATCTGAAATCGGCCGACGAGCTGCGCGGTCCGGTCCATCTCCGCGGTTACTTCGAGGCGGATTTCGCCGCGCTGCTCCCCGAGTCCGCACGGGTGACGGGATCGATCCGGCGCCGGCAGTTGATCACGCACACGCGCCACCCCGATCCCGACGGGCGGTACCGTGCCGCAGGCACCTACACGCTGAGCGAGGTTCCCGACGGAAAGGCCGGCCTCCGGACCGGTCTGGTTCCCGCACCGCCACCTGTGTCGGGGCCGTTCGCGGGAACGGGCTGGGTCGCGATGGTGCCGCCGCGGGACGGTCCCTGGATCCGGGAGAGTGGAATCCTGGTGGAGCTCGATCCACTCAGCCCGGATAGCGCCGGGGCGTGAAGACCCTCGTCCCGTGTTCGTTCTCGACGACGGTCGTCATGGAGGAGCCCACGATGAGCAGGCACCGCATGTCGATCTCGGCCGGGTCGAGGTCGGCGAGCCGCACGACCCGCACCGACTCCTGCACACCGGCCACGTCGCGGCCGATGATCACCGGGGTGTCGGGGGAGCGGTGCTCGAGAACGAGGTCGCGCATCGCGGCGACCTGCCACGTGCGTGACTTCGACGCCGGGTTGTAGACGGCGAAGGCCATGTCGGCGCTCGCGACTGCCGAGATGCGTTGCGCCACGACGTCCCACGGCTTGAGGCGATCGGACAGGGACAGCACCGCGTAGTCGTGTCCGAGCGGTGCTCCGACCCGGCTCGCCACGGCGTTCGCGGCGGTCATGCCGGGCAGGACACGGACGGGGACGCCCCGCCACTGCTCCTCGGCGGCCACTTCCAGCACCGCGGCGGCCATCGCGAACACACCCGGGTCACCCGAGGACACCACGGCGACGCGGGCCCCGTTCTTGGCGAGGTCGAGCGCCATCGCGGCCCGTTCGGCCTCGACCCGGTTGTCGCTGGAGTGCCGGCGCTGGCCCGGGCGTTCGGGGACCCGGTCGATGTACGGCCCGTAGCCGACGAGGTCGGTGGCCAGCGACAGTTCGTGCTGCACTTCCGGGGTCGTCCAGGCCTGATCGCCGGGACCGAGGCCGACGACGACCAGTTCGCCCTGCGGCGGCGCATCGTCGCGGCGCGCGTTCGACGGACTGGGCACGACGGCGATCGAGAAGTAGGGGACGTCGCTGTCGGACACGTCGTCCGCGTGGTCGATCTTCTGCCGGGTCGTGCTGGCCCGCTCGACGTACCACGTCTCGTCGATGCGACCGGAATCCTTCAACGCCTGCCGCACCGCCGGGTAGGTGCGTCCGAGTTTCAGGATGGCGGCGGCGTCGGTCTCCCGCAGACGCCGCGTCAGCTCGGCGCGCGGCAGGGTGCCGGGCAGGACCGTGAGGATTTCCTCGCCCTCGACGAGCGGCATCGCCAGCGCGGCCGAGGCGGCGCTGATCGACGTCACGCCGGGAATCACCTCCGCTTCGAAGCGCTGCGCCAGCCTCTTGTGCATGTGCATGTAGGAGCTGTAGAAGAGCGGGTCGCCCGCCGCGAGGAGCGCCACCGAACGGCCGGCCTCGAGGTGCGCGGCGAGCCGCTGCGACGCTTCCTCGTAGAACTCGTCCATCGCCCCCTGGTATCCGCCCGGGTGATCGACGGTCTCGGTGGTGACCGGGTAGACGAGGTGCTCCTCGATCTGGCCCTCGCGCAGGTACGGCGCCGCGACCGCACGGGAGATGCTCTTGCCGTGCCTGGCGCTGTGGAACGCCACCACGTCGGCCTCGGCGATGACCCGCGCAGCCTTGACCGTCACCAGTTCCGGGTCGCCCGGTCCGATGCCGACGCCCCACAGCTTGCCGCTCGACCGCTCCTCGGAACTCATTCGACTTCGCTCGCAATCGCATTCAGCGCCGCAGCCGTGATGGCACTACCACCGCGGCGGCCGCGGACCACCAGATAGTCGAGTCCGCTCGGGTGCTCGATCAACGCTTCCTTCGACTCCGCCGCACCGATGAATCCGACCGGGCCGCCCACGATCGCGGCGGGCCGGGGCGCACCGGATTCGATCATGTCCAACAGGTAGAACAGGGCCGTGGGGGCGTTGCCGATCGCGACGACGGCGCCCTCCAGTTTGCTGCCCCACAATTCGAGCGCCGCCGCCGAGCGGGTGTTCCCGATCTGCTCCGCCAGCACCGGAACCCGGGGGTCGCGCAGGGTGCAGATCACCTCGTTGTCCGCCGGGAGACGCTTGCGGGTCACGCCGGCAGCGACCATCTGCGCGTCGCACAGGATGGGGGCGCCGTCCGCCAGCGCCGCGCGGGCGGCCTTCACGACACCGGGGGTGAACGCGACGTCGTCCACGAGATCGACCTGACCGCTCGCGTGGATCATGCGGACCACGGCCTGTGAGACGTCCTCGGGAAAGGCACTGAGATCCGCCTCGGCGCGGATCGTCGCGAAGGACTGGCGGTAGATCTCCGCGCCGTCTCGGATGTACTCGATCATCCGCTCACGATAGAGGCTGCGGGTTCACCGCTCCTCCACCCGGTAACCCGTCTCGGTGGCGACGACGTCGGCGACGTCGCCCTTGGGGCGGCCGCAGCACCGCTCGCAGCCCGACCAGTGCTGTCGGCCCTCCACCGGGAGTTCGCCGTTCGCGACGGCGCCCCGGGCATCGGTCCGCACATCGGCGAGCGCCTTCTCGCACCCGGGTTGCCCGGTGCAGGCGCTGACGTTCAGCCACGGGGAGTTCTCGTCGAAGATCAGGCCCATCGGGGCGAGGACCCGGACCACCTGCTCGGCGGACCACTCGTCCAGATCGCACAGGAGCACCGTTTTCCACGGCGTGACGATCACCGGCTTCTCGACGGCGGCGAGGAATTCCGCCAGCCGGGCCTCGAGCACCCCGAACGCGAGACCGCCGCCGAGGGTCACGTTGCCGTCCGGCTGGTCGAGCCACCCGATCGGCGGCCGGTGCTCGTCGAACCCGGGCACCGGGTCGGCGGTCGGTGCGAGCGTCAACGCCGACAGGGTCCGCTCGACTCCGTTCGCGATCTCCGACAACCGCCAGTGCCGATCGCGCAGCTCCAGGAAGACGCGGGCGGCGCTCAGGAGCACCGACACCGCGTCCGCCGTCGGGATCCGGACGCCGCTGTCGCGACCGGCGAGGATCAGCGCGACCTCCGACCCACCGACCGCGTGGACCCCGAAGTCGCCGCCGAGCGCCGAGACGTCGCCCCGGCCGTCGTCGAGGGTGAACAGGGTGCGGCCCGGCAGGTCCGCCAACGCGGAGTCGGCGCACAACGTCCGGTCCAGCACGCCGACCAGATCACGCAGGTCCGTGAGACCACCGATCCGGCCGGTCAGCGGCGAGACGAGGATGTTCCGGACCCGCTCGTGCGTTTCCGACGGCAGCAGGCCCGCGCCGGCGAGGCGGCGGGCGAACTCCAGCGGGTCGCGGACCGCCCGCAGTTGCGCATTGCCGCGGGAGGTCAGTTCGATCTCGCCGTTCCCGAGGTCGCGAGCCGACTCCGCGAGGGTCTGCAACTGGGAGGACGTCAGCACGCCACCGGGGAGGCGCACCCGGGCGAGCGCACCGTCGGCCGCCTGGTGGACCTGCAACGCGCCGGGGCATGCATCGGGGCGGGAACGGGAGTCGACCATGGTCCCAGGTTACGTCCGGCCCCGGGTAGCATCACCAGCACTTGCGACAGCAGGAGAGGAAGCCGGTGCGAATCCGGCGCGGTCGCGCCACTGTGAGCTCGCCGAAACCGGTGGGCGAGCCAGACCCTCACCTGCCGTCCTCCGACCTCCGGTTCCGCACAGAACCACCGCCACGGGGCGCGACACCCCCAGGAAGGCTCCACACGTGATCCTGCTGCTCTCCACCTCCGACACCGACCTGCTCAGCGCCCGCGCCAGCGGGGCGGACTACCGCTGGGCCAACCCGGCACGGCTGCTGGTCGAGGAGGATCTGCCGGGACTGCTCGACGGCGCCGACCTGGTCGTGGTGCGCATCCTCGGCGGCCGCCGGGCGTGGGAAGAGGGCCTCGACGCGGTCCTGGCCGGCGGGCTTCCGGTGGTGGTCCTCGGCGGCGAGCACGCCCCCGACGCGGAGCTCATGGAGTGCTCGACCGTCCCGGCCGGGGTCTCGGCGGAGGCACACAACTATCTCGCCGAGGGCGGCGCCGACAACCTCGCCCAACTGCACCACTTCCTGTCCGACACCGTGCTGCTGACCGGTCACGGTTTCGAGGCGCCGGTACACCTGCCGAGCTGGGGGGTCGCGCCGTTCGCCCCCGACGCCGACCCGGACCGCCCCACCATCGCCGTTCTCTACTACCGCGCCCAGCACCTGGCCGGCAACACCCGCTACATCGAGGCGCTGTGCGACGCCGTCGTGGCGGCAGGTGGCAGCCCGCTGCCGATCTTCTGCGCGTCGCTGCGCACGGCCGAACCGGAGTTGCTGCAGACGCTGCGCCGCGCGGACGCGATGGTGGTCACCGTGCTCGCCGCCGGCGGCACCAAGCCGGCCGGAGTCTCGGCCGGCGGCGACGACGAGGCATGGGACGTCGCCGCGCTGGCCGCGCTGGACGTGCCGATCCTGCAGGGGCTGTGCCTGACCAGCAGCCGGGAGTCGTGGGAGTCCAACGACGACGGACTGTCCCCGCTCGACGTCGCCACCCAGGTCGCGGTCCCCGAGTTCGACGGCCGGCTGATCACGGTGCCGTTCTCGTTCAAGGAGATCGACGCCGACGGCCTGTCCACCTACGTTCCCGACGCCGAGCGCGCCTCCCGGGTGGCGGGCATCGCCGTCCGGCACGCCCGGCTCCGGCACATCCCCGCACCCGAGCGCCGGATCGCCCTGATGCTGTCGGCGTACCCGACGAAACACGCCCGCATCGGCAACGCCGTCGGTCTCGACACCCCGGCCAGCGCGATCCGGTTGCTCACCGAGATGCGGGCCGCCGGCTACGACCTGGGACCCGCGGACGGACCGGATTCCGTGCCCGGCCTCGCCGCCCGCGACGGCGACGCGCTGATCCACGCCCTCATCGCCGCCGGCGGCCAGGACCCGGACTGGCTGACCGCCGAGCAACTGGAGGGCAACCCGATCCGGATCTCCGCGGCCCGCTACCGCGAATGGTTCTCGGCGCTGCCCGCGGAACTGCGCGAGGGTGTCGAGGAGCACTGGGGACCCGCGCCGGGCGAACTGTACGTCGACCGGTCGCAGGACCCTGCCGGTGAAATCGTCATCGCCGCAATGCAGTTCGGAAACCTCGTGCTGATGGTGCAGCCGCCCCGCGGATTCGGGGAGAAGCCGGTCGCGATCTACCACGACCCGGACCTGCCGCCGAGCCACCACTACCTCGCCGCGTACCGGTGGATCGCGGCGGACGCCGCGGCGGGTGGTTTCGGCGCCGACGCCGTCGTCCATCTCGGCAAGCACGGAAACCTCGAATGGCTGCCCGGAAAGACACTCGGCATGTCGGCTTCGTGCGGGACCGACGCCGCGCTCGGCGACCTGCCGCTGATCTACCCGTTCCTCGTCAACGACCCAGGGGAGGGCACGCAGGCCAAACGCCGCGCCCACGCGACCCTCGTCGATCACCTGATCCCGCCGATGGCCCGCGCCGAGAGTTACGGCGACATCTCGCGGCTCGAGCAACTCCTCGACGAGCACTCGAACATCTCCGCACTCGACCCGTCCAAGCTGCCCGCGATTCGCCAGCAGATCTGGACGCTGATGCGCGCCGCCAAGATGGACCACGACCTCGGACTCGAGGAACGTCCCGACGAGGACGTGTTCGACGACATGCTGCTGCACGTCGACGGCTGGCTGTGCGAGATCAAGGACGTCCAGATCCGGGACGGCCTCCACGTGCTCGGTGCGGCGCCCCGGGACGACGCCGAGGTGGAACTGGTGCTCGCCATGCTGCGTGCCCGCCAGATGTGGGGCGGCGAACAGAACGTCCCCGGACTCCGCGAGGCGCTCGGCCTCAGCGAGGACGGCGACGAATCCCGCACCCGGGTGGACGAGATCGAGCAGCAGGCGCACGCGCTGGTGCAGGGCATGCACGACGCCGAGTGGAACCCGGACGCCGCCGACACCCTCACCGACGACGCCACGGTCGCGAAGATCCTGCGCTTCGCGGCCACCGAGGTGGTGCCCCGGCTGCGGGAGACGGACAACGAGATCGCCCAGGTGCTGCACGCGCTCGACGGCGGTTTCATCGCCGCCGGGCCGAGCGGGTCGCCGCTGCGTGGGCTGATCAACGTGCTCCCGACGGGCCGGAACTTCTACTCCGTCGACCCGAAGGCCGTGCCGTCGCGGCTCGCCTGGGAGACCGGTCAGGCGATGGCCGAATCGTTGCTGGACCGCTACAGGTCCGATCACGGCGAATGGCCGCGGTCGGTGGGGCTGTCCGTGTGGGGCACGTCCGCGATGCGCACGTCCGGCGACGACATCGCCGAGGTCTTCGCGCTCCTCGGCGTCCGGCCGGTGTGGGACGAGGCGAGCCGGCGCGTGGTCAACCTCGAGGTGATCGACCTCGACGAACTGGGCCGTCCGCGGATCGACGTCACGGTCCGGATCAGCGGCTTCTTCCGGGACGCGTTCCCGCACGTCCTGGCGTTGCTCGACGACGCCGTCCGGCTCGTCGCCGCACTGGACGAACCCGCGGAGAGCAACTTCGTGCGCGCACACGCGCAGGCGGACCTCGCCGAGCACGGCGACGAACGGCGCGCGACCACCCGCATCTTCGGCTCCAAGCCGGGCACGTACGGGGCCGGACTGCTGCAGCTGATCGACTCCAAGAGCTGGCGCGGCGACGCCGACCTCGCCGACGTGTACACCACGTGGGGTGGGTTCGCGTACGGCCGCGGACTCGACGGCGCACCCGCCGCCGACGACATGCGGACGGCGTACCGGCGAATCACCGTGGCGGCCAAGAACACCGACACCCGCGAACACGACATCGCGGACGCCGACGACTACTTCCAGTACCACGGCGGTATGGTCGCGACCGTGCGGGCGCTCACCGGGACGTCGCCCGAGGCGTACATCGGCGACAGCACCCGGCCCGAGTCGGTGCGCACCCGCACCCTGTCGGAGGAGACGTCCCGCGTCTTCCGGGCCCGGGTCGTGAACCCGCGGTGGCTCGAGGCGATGCGCCGCCACGGGTACAAGGGTGCGTTCGAGATGGCGGCGACCGTCGACTACCTGTTCGGATACGACGCCACCACCAACGTCGTCGCCGACTGGATGTACGAGAAACTCGCCGAGTCGTACGTGCTGGACGAGCAGAACCGCAAGTTCATGGAACAGTCCAATCCGTGGGCGCTGCACGGCATCGCCGAACGCCTCCTCGAGGCGGCCGAGCGGGACATGTGGGAGCACCCCGAGCAGCAGACCCTCGACGGCCTGCGGCAGGTGTACCTCGAAACCGAAGGCGAACTCGAAGGAGACTGACCGGCATCGGGCTAGCATGGGCCGGGTGACCACAGAATTCGATCGGGTGTCGTCCGCGAAGTATGTCCTGCTCACCACGTTTCGGAAAGACGGCACCCCGGTGGCGACGCCGCTGTGGGCCGCCGCCGACGGTGACCGTCTGCTGATGTGGACGGTCACCGACTCCTACAAGGTCAAGCGCATCCGCCGCAATCCGGAGGTGACGGTGGCCGCGTGCGATGCGCGCGGCAAACCGAAGGGTCCCGAGGTTCCCGCCCGCGCCGTCATCCTCGATGCCGCGGACACCGACCACACCCGGGACGTGATCGCCCGCAAGTACGGCATCCTCGGCTGGCTCACGATGAAGGGCAGCCTCCTGCGCCGAGGGAAGACCGGAACCATCGGTCTCGCCGTCACAGCCGATGACCGGTAGCCGGCACCGCAGTAGTCTCGGTGCATGACGACTCTCGAGGACGCTGTCGCGCTGGCGCGGGATGACAACGGTCTGGCGGTGGTCGCCACTCTTCGCGCGAACGGAACCATTCAGGCGTCGATGGTCAACGTCGGCCTGCTCGAGCACCCGGCCACGGGCGAACCGGTTCTGGGATTCGTGACCTACGGAAAGGTGAAGTTGAACAACCTGAGGTCTCGCCCTCAGGTCGCCACCACCTTCCGGGACGGGTGGCAGTGGGCGACCGTCGAGGGAACCGCCGAGATAGCCGGTCCCGACGACCCCCGGCCGTGGCTCGACGACGAGAGATTGCGGCTTCTGCGTCGGGAGGTATTCGTCGCTGCCGGAGGCACGCACGAGGACTGGGACGAGTACGACCGGGTGATGGCCGAGCAGGGCCGGGCGGTCGTATTCGTCCGGGTCGATCGGGTCTACAGCAACTGACAAACCGCGAGGCACGAACCGCTCAGGCGAGGGTACGGAGGTGCTCGTCGATCATGCGGTGCGCCGAGTCGGGGGTGTCGGTGTCGCCGAGCAGGACGTGCATCGCGGCGCCGTCGACGAGTGCGTGCAGACGCATCGCCTCGGCGTCGACGTCGATGTCCGGCGCGACGAGACCGTGCTTTGCGAGACCGGTCAGGATCGCGGCGCACGCATCCCGGAGTTGTCGCTGGGCGTCGAGGGCGATGTCCTTCAGCAGGGGATGGGCGGGGCTCTCGGCGACGAGTGCCAGGTTCACTTCCATCTCGCAGCGCCGGCGAGCGTCGAGGGGGAGCACCTCGTCCAGCACGGCGAGGGCACGCTGCCACGGGTCGGCGATCGAGGCGTGGGCCTGTGCCCGTTCTCGGACCCGTGTCGCCACCAGACGCATGGAATAGGCGAGTAGGTCGGCCTTGCTGGCGAACACGTGCCGCAGTGATCCGCTGGAGATGCCCGCCTCGGCGGCGACGTCGCGGACGGACACGGCGCCGATGCCGTCCCGTTGGATCACCCGCCACAGAGCCTCGGCGATGTCCTGCTGCCTCCGGTCGTGGTCGATGAGCTTCGGCACCCCGCCATGTTAACACGGTCGTGTTAGCATCGGAATTTGTTGGCACGATCGTACTAACAAGTACCGGAGGGGCTGAACGGATGTCGTCGCAACCATCGAGTTCTCACCGCTACGCCGCGCTCGACGTCATGCGCGGTGCGGCGATCCTGGGCACGCTCGCCACCAACATCTGGATCTTCACCAACGTCGAGGGGCTCGTCGGATACATCGACGGCACCGGAAAGGCCACCGGCGGATGGGCTCCGGTGCAGGCGGTGCTGCAGCAATTCGCGCAGGGCAAGTTCCTCGGCCTGCTCACCGTCCTGTTCGGCATCGGACTGGTCATTCAGCAGCGTTCCGCCCAGCGGCGCGGTCAACGGTGGCCGGGCGGATACCCGTGGCGCGCAGCGCTGCTGATGCTCGACGGGGCGCTGCACTTCCTGCTGTTCACCGAATTCGACGTGCTGACCGGGTATGCCCTCACCGGACTGATCGTCGCCTTCATCCTCACCACGGGCATCCGCGCGCAACGAACGTGGATCGTGTGCGCGGTGGCCGTCCACGCGGCGATGCTCGCCCTCGTCGTCGCGGCCCTGTCCTCGGCGCCCGCGCGGGATCCGCAGCCGCTGTCGCCGAATCCCTACGCGGACGGCAGTTTCTGGGACCTCGTCGTCTTCCGCGCCGACAATCTGTTGCTGTTCCGGCTCGAGGTGCTGTTCATCCTGCCGCTGTCGATCGCCCTGTTCCTCGTCGGCGCGCACCTCTACGGTGCGCGCGTCCTCGACCCGGACCGTGGCGCGCTGCGGCGCCGCCTCATGATCGCCGGCCTGGCGATCGCCCTCCCGCTCGACTTCGCGCTCGGACTGTTCGGCGGAGACGCGGGCCTGATCCTCGGCAGGTACGGCACCGCGCCGATCGTCGCGTTGGGACTACTCGCCGCGATCGCGCACCGCTACGCCGACGGCCGCGCACCCGGCGCGCCCGGCCGGGCGCTCTCGGGCGTCGGCCGCACCGCGCTCAGTTGCTATGTGCTGCAGAACGTTCTGTGCTCGATCGTCTGCTACGGCTGGGGATTCGGCCTCGCGGCCAGATTGGACGGCACCACCGTGGTTCCGGCGACGCTCGCACTGTTCGGCGCCGTCTCGGCGACGCTGATCGTCGTGTCGCGCCTGTGGTTGCGGCGATTCGATCGTGGGCCGCTCGAATGGCTCACACATCGGGGCTACCAGCGGCTCACCCGGGCGGACCGGGAGGACGTCACCGCGCCAGCAGCGTCGTCCATTCCGTGAACTCGAGAGCGTACGGCGGTGCCGGCGTCGTCACGGACGGGCACGGCTGTCGCCGAGTCGCCAGTTCCACCAGCGACTTCGCTGCCCGCAACACGCTGACGTGGTGATGGCGGGAGACGTCGAGCAATTCCTCGAACGCCTCGGCGTCGCCGTATCCGCGGGTGGCGATGAGGATGCCCTTCGCGGTGGCGAGGACCTCGCGCCCGTCCGGGTGGCGGTGCGAAAGCGAATGGGCAGGCGGTGCAGCCTCGAGGACGTCGTTCGACACGGGGATCTCCTGGATTGTGGTACTTCGCTGAATGCTCGGCGCGGTCATACCGCCGCCACCATCAGCGCCGTGGCGAGGACGACGATCAGTCCCCCCGTCACGGCGGCGAGAACTGAACCGGTGATGATGCCTATTCCGGTGGCGCAGACGAGGCAGACGAACGTCGTCAGTGCCACGTCGGCGAGCGCGAACCGTCTCGTGACCTTGGTGTGGCCGTGGAGTGCTTCGCGGATGCGGGTATCGGAGTGCATGAAACCTCCTTGTCGGACATGCACGGGCGGACTCGGCGCATGCGTCGGCCACGCGGCGATGCGGGAGTTTCGGTCCCGTTCTCTGGAGACCTGCATATGACATCCGCGGCGAAACGTCTCTGGAGTGAGAAATCTCATATGCGTGATGTCTGCAGCATTTATAACGGAAAGCTCACGGCCTGTCACCTAGACGAGCGTCCGCATAGAAATCGCGCCCTCACAGTGCCTTGCTGACCGAAGACATGTGGAAGTCCGGCACCCGCAGCGACGGCATCGCGGTCCGCGTGAACCAGTCCTTCCACTCGCGGGGCAGGGTCCGCTCGGTTGCGCCGGCCTGCGTGACCCTCCGCAGTAGGTCGAGGGGGCTCTCGTTGAAGCGGAAATTGTTCACGGCACCCGTGACCTTCCCGTTCTCGACGAGGTAGACGCCGTCCCGCGTCAATCCCGTGAGCAGCAGTGTGGCGGGGTCGACCTCCCGGATGTACCAGAGGGTGGTCAGCAGCAACCCGCGTTCGGTCTCGGCCACCATCTGGTCGAGCGACACCGAACCGCCGGCGTCGAGGATCAGGTTGTCGCCGGGCACGGTCGCCTCGGCGCCGAACTCCTCCGCCGCCGACCGCGGGTACGCGAGCGCACCGACGGTGCCGTCACGGATCCAGTCGACCCGGCCCGCGTCCATCCCGTTGTCGAAGACGGACACCGACTCGGACGACGACCCGGCGATCACGAACGGCGCGTACTCCAGGCCGAGCGCGGCGGGATCGGAATAGAGGGTGAGGGGGAGTGCACCGAGCTTCTCCCCGATGCGGGTGCCCCCCGGTGCCGACAGGGCCGAATGTCCCTCTTCCGCGGCCCTGCCCTCCATGGTCCACATGAGGTAGATCATGAGGTCCGCGACCGCGGACGGCGGCAGGATCGTCTCGTACCGGCCCGCGGGCAACTCCACCCGGTTGCCGGCCCAATCCAGGCGCGTCGACAGGTCCTCGAGCAACTTCACTCCGGCCACATCGGTGAAGTCCTTGGTGCTGGTGCCCACCCAGGCGCTGGCGTCGCCGCGTTTGCCGTTGATCTCGACCGACCCGGTCGGCTGGACGAATCGGCGGCGGATCCCTGTCGACGTGCCCAGCCAGGTGGTGTGCAGCTGATGGTGCGCGAAACCGTAGAGCTGATCGGCGCCGTCGAAGCCCATGCTCAGATCCTGGGCGAGTTGTTCGAACGCGCCGATCTCGGTGCGCTGCGCCGAATCCTCCCAGCGCTCGTCGGTGCCGGTTCCGGTGAGCAGGGGCATCGCGTCGGACGCGGGTGTGGCTGCGCGGGCTGAGATTTCGGCCGATCGGACCACTCCGTCGATGTCGGCGACGTCGACGGACGCGGAGGTGACGATCCCGACCCTGGCGTCCTGCCCGGACCGGACGATGGCGATGACCGTCCAACTGCGCGAGGTGGACACGCCGTTGGTGGTCATCGAGTTGCCCGCCCACCGCAGCGACGCCTCGCTGGCATCGGTGACGATCACGATGGTTTCGTCCACGGTGGCCCGGGCGAGGACCTGCTCGACGAGTTGCTGCGGTGCGATCATCGGCCGCCTTCCGTCCGGGTGTTCAGTACGTTGACGCCGCGGAACAGCGCCGACGGGCAGCCGTGGCTGACGGCTGCGACCTGACCGGGCTGTGCCTTGCCGCAGTTGAAGGCGCCTCCGAGCTGCCAGGTGGACCGGCCGCCGACGGCGTCCATCGAACCCCAGAAGTCGGTGGTGGTCGCCTGGTAGGCGACGTCGCGGAGTTGCCCGTCGAGCTTGCCGCCGCGGATGCGATAGAACCGCTGGCCGGTGAACTGGAAGTTGGAGCGCTGCATGTCGATCGACCAGGACTTGTCGCCCACCACGTAGATGCCGTCCTCCACGCCGGAGATCAGGTCCTCGGTGCTGCGATCGGTGTCGGGATCGGGCTGCAACGACACGTTCGCCATCCGCTGGATCGGGACGTGGTGCGGCGAGTCGGCGTACGAGCAGCCGTTCGACCGCTCCAGCCCGAGCCGGGGCGCGAACGCCCGGTCGAGTTGATAGCCGACGAGAATCCCGTCGGCGACCAGGTCCCACGACTGCGTCTCGACGCCGTCGTCGTCGTACCCGACCGTGGCGAGGCCGTGCCGCTCGGTCCGGTCGGCGGTCACATGCATGATCGGTGTCCCGTAGCGCAGCGTGCCGAGCTTGTCGGGCGTGGCGAACGAGGTGCCGGCGTAGGCGGCCTCGTAGCCAATCGCGCGGTCGTACTCGGTGGCGTGCCCGATGGACTCGTGGATCGTCAACCACAGGTTGGTCGGGTCGATCACCAGATCGGTGGGGCCGGCCACCACGCTGGGGGCCTTCACCTTCTCGGCGAGCAGGTCCGGGATGCGGGCGAGTTCGTCGGTCCAGTTCCACACCCCGTCTCCGGCGACGTATTCCCATCCGCGGCCGGCGGGGGGAGCGAGAGTGCGCATCGTCTCGAACACGCCTGCCGACTGGTCGACGGTGGTCGCCTCGAGTTGCGGATGTAGCCGCACCCGCTGCTGCACGATGGAGGACCCGGCGAGGTCGGCGTAGAACGTCTGCTCCTTCACCTGCAGGCATCCCGCGGTGACGTGGTCGACCCCGTCGGAGGCGAGCAGCCGGCGGGAGTATTCGCCCAGCAGCGAGATCTTCTCCGACGCGGGGATGTCGAACGGGTCGACGTCGTAGTCGGACACCCAGCGCACGTCCGAGTGCACCGGCTCGTCCGCGAGTTCGACGTGTTCCCGGTTCAGCCCGCGCAGCGCCCGGGCGACGGCGACGGCCTGTTCCGCGGTGGCGGCGGCGGTCGCGGGGGTCAGCTCGGCATGCGAGGCGAAACCCCACGTGCCGTCGACGACCACCCGGACCGCGAACCCGAGTTCGTCCGTGTCGACCGCCGACTGCACCTCGCCGTCGCGGAGCCGCAGGGACTGGCTGGTCAGTCGGTGTACCCGTAGGTCGGCGTGCGACGCACCCGCGGCGCGGGCGGCGGCGAGCGCGGCGTCCGCCAGCGAACGCAGCGGAAGGGCAAGGAATTCCGGATCAACCTGTCGTGGAGCCGTCACCTGGACCACCGTAGTCGGTCGATCACCCGAATTGCTGCCAACCCAACCGGATCACCATGGCGATCACCACGATCAGCAGGGTGATCCGGACGAAACCGGCACCCTTGCTCAGCGCCATCCGCGAACCGGTGATCGCTCCGATCACGTTGCAGACCGCCATGCTCAAACCGAGCGCCCACAGCACGTGGCCGGTGGCGGCGAAGAACACCAGCGCACCGAGATTCGATCCGAGATTGATCACCTTCGCCATCGCGGCGCTGCGCACGAATTCCGTGCCGAGGAACGTGGCGAAACTGATGATGAGGAACGTCCCGGTGCCCGGCCCGAACAGGCCGTCGTAGAAACCGAGGAGCCCGGCGGAGAGCAGGACGACGGCGACGACCTTCCGTCGGGTCGGCGGATCCTTCGCCAGCGTCGTCCCGAGTTGCGGACGGATGGTCACGAACACGGCGACCCCGACGAGCACCGCCATGATGAGTGGGATGAAGACGTCCTTGTCGATGTGCGACACCGTTGCGGCGCCGAGCGCGGACGTCACCGCCGCGAGCACACCGGCGGGAACCAGCAGCCGCCAGTTCATGGGGATGCGGCGCGCAAACGTGACGACGGCGGCGGACGTGCCGGTGAACGCGGTGAGCTTGTTGGTGGCCAGTGCCGCCTGCGGCGTCAGCTGGGGTGCGACGAGAAACAGTGCGGGAATGAGGATCAGCCCGCCGCCGCCGACGACAGCGTCCACCCACCCGGCAGCCGTCGCGGCGGTGAGAAGAAGCGCCCAGTCACCCACATTCATGGTGCCGACTCAACCACACGCGCCGCGAGGTACTTACGCTGAGCACATGAGGAGGTTCAGTCTGTGGCTGCGGGGCAAGCCGACGGTTGCGGACTCGATGTTGGCGGCGATCCTGTTCACCCTCGAGGTGTTCGTGTTCACCGCGTCGGGCGACCGCTCGCCGTGGGTGCAGCTGGTGATGGGTTTCCTGCTGTGCCTGCCGATTGCGTGGCGCCGCAGGTATCCGCGGGCGGCGGCAGGTGCCGTGCTGGTGATGTCGATCACGATCACCTTCATCAGCTATTCCATCGGCGACCTCGATGCCGAGCACCCCGGCCTGCTGGCCCTCGCCGTCGCCCTCTACACGCTCGTCGCCTACGTCGACCGCCGCACCGCCGCGATCTACGCGGTGGGCCTGGTCGTCGACTCCGTACTGTCGATCTGGTTGCTGGAGCAGGAACTGCTGGCAGCCGGACTGTACTCGGTGCTCGTGTTCGCGCTGTCCTGGATCACCGCGGAATTCCTCGGCGCCCGTCGCGCCTACGACGAAGAGGTCGCGGCTCGCCTCGTCGTCGCGGACTACGACCGGGATCGACGCGCCGAGGACGCGGTGGCCGCCGAGCGGACCCGGATCGCCCGGGAACTGCACGACGTGGTCGCACACGCGGTGAGCGTGATGATCGTGCAGGCCGACGGTGCGTCCTACGCCCTGAAGAGCAACCCCGACATCGCGAAGCAGGCACTGACCAACATCGCGAGCACCGGGCGGGAGGCACTAGCGGAACTGCGGCGCACCGTGTCGCTGCTCCGCACCGAACCGGCGACCGACGACATGCCCCAGCACGGCACGGCCGGTCTCGCCCGGGTGGTCGACATGATGCGCAGCGCCGGCCTGCCCGTGGAACTCGAGCTGACGGGGGAGCTGGACGACATCAGTCCGGCGGTCAGCCTCGGCGTCCACCGGCTGGTTCAGGAATCGCTGACCAACGTCCTCCGGCACGCCGGCGAACGCCCGCGTGCCAAGGTTCGGGTGCGGCGCCGCGAGACGGATGTCCTCGTCGAGATCACCGACAACGGCAACGCGTCCGGACAGTTCTCGCTCGGGTCGGGCAACGGGCTGCTCGGGATGCGGGAGCGGGTCGCCGTGTTGCACGGCACGCTCGAGGCGGGACGGCAGACCGACGGGAGTTGGCGGGTCACCGCGGAACTGCCACTCCAGCTGGAGGACTGAGCGGCCCGATCCCTCGGGCGACCTTCTGTTCACCGGGTTCGGAGCGAGACCACACGACGATCGCAAAGGCCACACCGACGCAGCGCACGGCACCGAGATGACCGACACACTCGTCAGTGTCTTCATGACGTCGAACCACCCGAGCCTGCCATCACAATCCGGGGTCAAAGTTACGCACGGTGCGCCTGCAGTCGTGGATACTGCACCGGTGATGCTGACCAAACGGACCTGTTCTTCGGCCATGTCGCTGGTGATCCTCGCTGTCGCGGCCATGCTGGTCGCGACTCCGGGGAGCAGCGCCGCCGCACCGCCGGCCTGGCGATACACGATGGTGGCGTTCAGCAACGACAGCGACCGCGACATGGATATATACGAGTCGGGGGACGGCACGGGGTTCGAACCCCTACGGCTGTCGTCGTTTCGGCCCCCGTCAGGGCTCGTACGTGACCCGAGCATCTTCCGGAACACAGACGGGTTGTATTACGTCACCTACACAACCGGCGGCGGGGCGAATATCGGCTTCGCACGCAGTAGTGACCGCATCAACTGGACTCCCCTGGGGAACTACCCGGTTCCGTTCTGCTGCGCATTCATGCCAGGCACCGGGGATGGCACCGGTTTCGAGAGCCCGCCGGGCTTCTCGGGGTCGGCCGGGTTCAAGGACGGACCGTCGCTGTCGCCATTCGTCACCAAAGCCTGGGCGCCCGAATGGTTCGTGGACGGCGACCGCGTCAACGTCATCCTATCCCTGTCGACCGGTGGAGGATTCGTGCCGTATCTGATGACGGCGCTGGAACCATCGCTCAGGTTGTGGAGCCCGCCTGTTCCGCTCGCCGGGATCGGCGCGGACCACATCGACACCACGGTGGTGAAGGTGGGATCGACCTATCATGCGTTTACCAAGAACGAGACGAAGAAGGTCGTCGAGCATGCGGTCGCGTCCTCGGTGACTGGACCCTATTCATTCGTCCCGCCTGGAGATTGGGGCTCGCTGGTGGAGGGGCCGGCTGTGGTTCAGTTGCCGAACGGCGCCTGGCGGATCTATCTCGACGCCTATACGGAAGGTAAGTATCTCTATTCCGACAGCACGGACGGGCTGCGCACGTGGTCGCCCGTGCAGGAGCTTCCGGCACTTTCCGGGACGGCGCGCCATGTCGGCGTGATGACGGAGCCGGCATAACGACGACTCGGTGAGGGGCATGGCGTCAGCGAACGGTTGAGTCCGATCAGACGGAGGACGATCGCCGCATTCGGCCGCCACCGGCACTTGATCTCCAAGATTCCGCGACGGTGCGATCTCCGTGTCATCTACCAATCACGGCGTGAGGTCGGGGAGGCGAACAGATGGGCGCGGGATCCGTGCCGTTCGACAATTACTACCCGATCGCCATGGAGTTCAGAAGAAGCGATGGCTCGCGCTCCCACGGAGTGTGGGGTTTAGGCGCCGGCGGCGGGTCAAGCGCTGACGGCGAACGCACCCAGTGTGCTCGGGGCACCGCTCGTCAGCGTGGATCAATCAGCCCGGCAGATCACTGTCTGGCCGGACATACAGATGTTCTTCCCCGGGGACGCCAACGCCGTCGAAGAAGCCGGCCGATGCCTGACCACTTCCTCATCCCGGAAGTCCAGTGTGGTTTGTAGCGAGTTGCGGCTGCGGCCTCGTCGACCCTCGCGAGAGAGGTGTCCGATTTGTCCGTTTATCCCGTAGGCTGTTGTCCACCGCCGATCGAGGACTCCGTATCGGGAGAAGGGACATGGGCCACCGTCACAGACCCGGGCCGCGTCGACTCGGGCGGCCGCGATGAACACCACGGCGGCCAACATCGGGCTCGTACTGCTCTTCGTGCTGGTCGGTGGCGTGTTCGCCGCCACCGAAATCGCCTTGGTCTCGCTGCGTGAGGGCCAGCTCCGCAACCTGGAGCGGCGCGGGGTACGCGGCGCCCGCACCGCCGCCCTGGCCCGGGACCCGAACCGATTCCTTTCGGCGGTGCAGATCGGGGTCACTGTGGCGGGATTTCTGTCTGCCGCCTACGGCGCCTCCACCATCGCACCGGCCCTGGTGCCCGCCCTGGAAACCTGGGGACTGCCGCACGGGGTCGCCGCGACGGTTGCACTGGTTTCCACCACCCTGGTGATCGCGTACCTGTCCCTGATCCTGGGAGAGCTCGTGCCCAAAAGGATTGCGCTGCAACGTGCCACCGAAGTCTCCTTGCTGACCGCTCCGCCCCTGGACCGGTTCGCCACCGTGATGCGTCCGGTGATCTGGCTGCTGTCGGTGTCCACCGACGCGCTGGTGCGGCTGTTCGGTGGGGACCCGAGAGCGAAGAGCGAGGCCATCACCCACGAGGAGCTGCGCGATCTCCTCCTCGGGCACACCGCACTCGCCGACGGTGAACGCCGCATCCTGGCCGAGGTTTTCGACGCCGGGCAACGCTCACTCGTGGAGGTGATGCGGCCGCGCACCGATGTCGATTTCCTACCCGGGGACACCTCACTCGCCATGGCGCGGCAGCTGGCATTGGAGCGCGGTCACTCCCGGTATCCGGTCACCGGCACCTCGTTCGACGACGTCGTCGGATTCGTCCATCTGCGTGATCTGCTCCTCGCCGACGAACACGTGGTGACCACGGTGGCCGACATGAGCAGGCCCGTCCCGCAGCTTCCCACGTCCAAGCCGGCGTTGGCGGCCCTGTCCGAGATGCGTCGCGACAATCTCCAGATCGCGATTGTCGTCGACGAATACGGCGGGACCGCGGGCATCGTCACGCTCGAAGACATCGTCGAGGAGGTGGTCGGGGAGATCGGGGACGAATTCGACGCCCGACACCCCGTGGACGTCCCGTCGCGGCGCCCGCGGAGCGTGGACGGTCTGTTGATCGCCGAGGACTTCGAGCGGGACACCGGGATCGCGGTGCCCGACGGTCCCTACGAGACGGTGGCGGGGTTCGTATTGCACCGGCTCGAACGCCTGCCACAACTCGGCGACACCGTCACCGTCGACGGCGCCGAACTCAGCGTCAGTGCTCTTGACGGGCGCCGCATCTCCCGCCTGTGTGTCACCTTCCCCTGGCCGGCCCGGCCAGCACCGGAGGTGGGGACCACGCCGCAGCGACGGTGACTGCCCGGGGTCGGCGAGGCGGCTGCGGTGGTGGGGGATGGTGCATGTAACGCCACGTCGTGTGAAGCAGATCACACATATGCGTGGATGCTGGACGGCCCACGCGACCGCCGCGGTGGCGGCCCGATACCCGAGTGACGAAGGCAGAATTCTCATGGCGATACCCTCGACCCCGTCGATTCCCGTGCCCACATCCCGACCGTGGCGGCGGCCCGGTGCGATGAGCACCGCCGAGATCAAGGCGCGGGTCGAGGCCATGTTCGCCGACGATCGCCGGCCGAACACCCCGACCGCTCGCTGACGCGTCGCCGGTCGAGTACGGAACGGGATCGGAGTGGGCGGCGGACGCTCGTCTGCTGCTCGCGGTGATCGAACGGGGCCGGTGGGAGGGCTCGTCGGAGTGTCGGCATTTGATCACCTTCACGTGCCTGGGGCGGGTCGGTTCTCCGGCTGGGGGTGGGTGCGGGACCAGGTGGCGTAGTGGGCGGCGAGGGGGGCGGCGGTGAGTCCGTGGGTCAGGACGGAGAGCGCGATCGTGATCACCGCGGTGGTCAGGAGTAGTTCTTCGTGGGGTAGCTCGCCCGGTTCTTCGACAATGAGGATGGCGAAGACGATGGTGGCGAGGCCGCGGGGCCCGAACCAGCCGAGGAAGGCCACGGTCGGGGCGCGTGGGTGCGTGCCGATCAGGGACAGCGCGACGGGAATCATCCGGACGACGGTCAGGCTCACGACCGCGTACCCGAGCACGGCCGGGGAGAGACGGCCGAGGGCGGGACCGAGCAGCACGGCGCCGAAGACGATGAAGGTCACGGCGCTGAACAGGTCACCGGCCTCGTCGATCATGTGCCCGGCGTTGCCGTCGTCGACGTCGGCACGGCGCCGGAGTGCGCCGAAGGTCAGTCCGCCGACGAACGCGGCGATGAATCCGGAACCGCCCAGCGGCACGGCGGCGGTGTAGGCGAGCAGGGCTGCGGTCACCGGCACGGTGTGCGCCCACAGCGGATCGAGGGGGCGGCGCCGAATGGAGGTCACCAGGACCGCGGCGGCGAGTACCCCTGCCCCGCACCCGGCCGCGATCCCGTATCCGATCTGCTCGGTGACCAGACGCGCGGCCGCACCGCCGCCGATCGTGCCCGCGTCGGCCTGCGCGATCGCGAGCACGATCAGGAACAGCGGCACGCAGATACCGTCGTTGAGCCCACTTTCGACGTTCAAGCCCTGACGAATCCGCATCGGCAGCACCGGGAGGGTGACCACGGCCTGACCGAGTGCGGCGTCGGTGGGGGCAAGAATCACCGCGAGCAGCAACGCCTCGGGCCAGGCGAGATCGCCGAGCACGATCGCGGCGGCACCGAATCCGGTCGCGATGGTCAGCGGCAGACCGATGCCGAGAAGCCGCGCGGGCAAGGAGATCTCGGTGCGGAGTTCGGCCAGGTCGACATGTGCGGCGTCGGAGAACAGCACCAACGCCAAGGTCACCTCGGCGAGCAGTTTGACGATCTCGGCGGTGGCGTGCACATCGACCACGCCGGCCGCCTCGACGCCGAGCAGAAGCCCGCTGATGGTGAAGACGATCGGGGCGGTGATCGGGGTGCCGGCGACACGTCCGGAGACTGCGGCGTAGCCGAGCAGGACCACTGCGATCGCGGGCAGCGCCCACGTCATGACGGCCACCCCTCACACCCGGTCGACGTCGTGGTGCCGCGAGGTAGTGTCGTCGGCCGCCTGTGCTCCGTTCGTGCTTGTCGCAGTGTTCGTTGTCCAGTGTTCGCTCGGCTGTTCATCTTGCCGGTGGAGAGGGTCGTGGGGCTCGGTTCATGTCGGGGTGCCAGGTTGCGACGGCCCAGATCACGACGGCGTTGAGGGCGATGATCGTGATCGCCCACATGGGGTAGTAGGGCAACCAGAGGAAGTTGACGACGATCGAGACCGCACACACCACCATGGCGCTCCGTCTCGCCCGGGTGGTACCGGTGAACAGGGCGATCCCGGCGGCGGTGACGATCGCACCGATAATCAGGTGGGTCCATCCCCATGCGGTGAGGTCGAATTGGTAGGTGTAGTCGATTCCGGTGACGATCACCTCGTCCTTGGCGATTGCGGACAGGCCCTGGAGCACTTCGAGGACGCCGACGGTGACGAGCAGGACCGCCCCACCCCTCGCGGACCCTTGTGCCGCATCGCGTTTGACCAGAGATTCCTCGGACATGACCGTTTCCCTTCCTGGGCAACGTGTGAAGTGTTCCGGCGGAGTTCATTGTCCTCCGGTCAGCCGGCGACGGCGGCACTTCGCGGCACGTGTGGGTCGGGAGACTGGTCGTGGCCGGCACGGGCGACCGGGCGGGGGAGGCGGATCGGTTCACCGTGGAGGACGCGGTGGCCTTCCTGTCGGCGAGACGGTGCACCGAGCGCGAGGGCGGCGTGGGCGAATCCCGCGGACGGGCTGTCCTGCGAGGTCCGTACCACCGGCAGCCGGTTCGGGGACGAACAGTCCGGCCGGTGGCGTCGTCCGCCGGTCAAACACGGGGGGTGGAGTTGCGGTGCCGTATCTCGGGTTGATCGTGCTGATCGTGTGGGTGGGCTGTCTGATCGATGTGATGTGCGCCGAGGAGTCGATTCTTCCGTCTACTCGCTGACCAGGCGCTACGCGAACGTCATTTCCTTCTGCGACCCACCCGCCCGGGATCTGCTGTGGTGTTCGTCACATTCGATGAAAGCGGTGGCGCGCCTGCTTGCGTGCGGCAATGAAGCCGCCTGCACCAGGTTGCGGCGTGTTATCGCGCGGTCCCCCTCTTCCGTGCCGATCCCGCAAATGTCCAGGACGCCACCGGTTTCCCGGTCCTGCGGGCCCTGCTCGGCGGGGTATTCGGGGCCGGTGATCCTGACGTCGTTATCCATCCGTGATTACTGCTCCAGCCCTCTGACGTCGGCATACTCTGATCAAGATCATGTTTAAGTATCGATTAGATAACGATTGCGCCGTCGATACCGTTTTGTTACTTTCCTTCTCGACGGGGGTCCGAGGCCGCGCATCTCATGGGCGCGGACCAGCCAACGAAGACGAGGTAAGGCACTGTGGCGAAACACCGCAGGACGGCAAATCGTTCACATTCCATCACCCGCCGCGTGAAGATCGCGACCGTCGCCGCGGCGACGGGTACCATCCTGATCGGCGGCGCGCAGTTCGGCACCGGGTCCGCGGCCGCCCGCCCGCTCGAGATTCCGCCTGGCCTGCTGCCGGCCGGTGTTCAGCTGCCCGCGATCGAGCTGCCCGACATCCCGGCGGCCCCGCCCGTGCCCGGCACGCCCGGGCAGGTCAACCCGGGCAGCCCCGCTCCGCTCGAGGTCCGCGCCGTGCAGCCGGTGTCCGGGACGCTGTCCTCGGGCTACGGCCCGCGCTGGGGTTCGCACCACGGCGGCATCGATATCGCGGCCCCGATCGGCACCCCGATCCGGTCCGCGGCCGACGGTGAGGTCATCTCCGCAGGCCCGGCCTCCGGTTTCGGGCTGTGGGTGCGAGTGCGCCACGACGATGGCGACGTCAGCGTCTACGGACACATCAACGAGTTCGTCGTCAACGTCGGCCAGCGGGTCGCGGCGGGTCAGCAGATCGCCACCGTCGGCAACCGTGGTCAGTCGACCGGTCCACACCTGCACTTCGAGGTCTCGGACGCGGGCGGCAACCGGCTCGACCCGAGCCAGTGGCTGCGCGACCGCGGCGTCTCGGTGACCTGGGGAGCCGACTAGAACACGCCTCGGCGGTAGTCCGTTCACAACGGCGCCGCCACCACGAAGCGCCGAAATGACTCTGCGGGACAACTGAGTTCGTCCGATGCGGTCCTTGAACTGTGGCAGACCGGGGCTTGGCCCGTGCCGTGAGAGACGGGGTCGATCGCCATCGCAAGGTCCCGGGTGTGGGTGCAATGTGGGCGTACCCGCCGCGGCCGGGACCAATCATGTCCGACACCGAATCGGGGCACGGTGCTGGTGCTACTCGTATGCGGCCGTATCACGCCGAGTGGAGAGCTCGTGGACGGTGGATGGCCCTGCCGGCGCAGGAGAGGGCGTACAGCGTGTCGGCGTCCGTCGAGGCCGGTCCGCCCCCGCCACGGCACAGTGTCATGACGGATGCGCGGGGGCCGAAGGCGCACAATCGGTGAATGGCTTTTCGGTTCGCACAGGAGACGGTCCGTTTTCTCGCGGTCTCCGATCCCGGGAGGCTGCGGCTCCGTGCCGCAACCGCCACGACGATCACCGTCGTGCTCGCGATGGTCGTGCTGCTACCGAGCACCAACGTGATCGGACAGCCACTCACCGTCGCGCTGCTCGGGACGGTCGTCGCGATGCAGTCCTCGGCGGCGGTCAAGGACAGGGATCAGCACAGCAGGGTGATCACGACGCTGCTGCTCGTGTTCCCTGCAATCGCAGCGGTGTCGATGTCCGCGGTGCTGTCGCAGTTCGGGAAGGTCGCCGATGTGGGCTTCATCGCGGTGCTCTTCGCGGCCGTCTGGGTGCGGCGCTACGGCCCGCGAGGGACGGCTCTCGGGATGGTCGCGTTCATCTGCTACTTCTTCGCGCTCTTCCTTCGGGCCGAGCCTGGGCAGATTCCCATCCTCGCCGTGTCCATCGTCGCCGGCGTCGGTATCTCGCTCCTCGTCCGTACAGTGATCCTGCCGGACCGGCCCGGGCTCGAAGTCACACGGTTGGTTCGGGCGCTGCGGGCCGCGTCGATCGATGTGCTGGAGGTGGCGTCGCGCAGGGGTGATCGGAACCTCGATCTCCTCCGCAAGAAACTCGACCGGCTCGGAAGCACCGCGCTGATGATCGACGACTGGCTCGACCGCAACGATGCAGCTCAGCTCCTGAGCGTCACGAACGATGATCTGTCCGCTCGTGTCTTCGACGCGCAAATCGCTACCGAACAACTCGTCAGCGCGCTGTGGGCTCTCGACCCGAACACGTCGTGGCCGAATGCGCTGGGGCAGGCAACCACGGCGCTGGGATCGTGCCTGCAGAACAATCCGTCGGACGACCAACTCGGCGCTGCCCGACGCCTCGCCACCGCGGCCGCAGACAGGTCCGATCCGTCGACTCCGGAGGGCATTGCGACCATTGTCGCGATGCGAGCAGTGCAAGCACACATCGCGATCCATCACATCACCAACAATGCCCTGCGAACAGAATCCGAGCCGAGGACGAAACCGGACGAGGCCGAAGAGGCGGACACCGGATGGAATCCGAGCACCAAAGCAGCGATCCAGGTAGCCGTCGCGACCAGCGCTGCAACGATTCTCGGTGAGCTCATCTCGCCCGACCGCTGGTACTGGGCGGTCCTGACGGCCTTCCTCGTTTTCACCGGAGCGTCTACCCGCGGTGAGATTCTCTCGCGCGCAGGCCACCGTGTCGTCGGCACCATCGCGGGAGTTCTTGCAGGAGTATTGCTGTCCGCGTTGGTCGGAAACAACCAGCCATTGCAGCTGCTCCTGCTCGTTGTCTGTGTATTCTTTGCGTTCTACCTCGTCACGGTTGCCTACGCATTGCTCTCCTTCTTCGTCACCGTCATGCTTGCGATGCTGTATGGGTTGCTCGGCACGTTCAGCATCGAGGTACTCGAATTGCGCATCTACGAAACGGTGGCCGGGGGAATCGTCGGAATAGCTGCCGCGTCCTTCATCTTCTCCACCGGAACGAGATCGACGCTGATCTCGAAGATCGACGACTACCTCGATCAGATGACTGCCATCATCGACACCGCTATCGGAGCCGTCGTCCAACCGGGCCGCGAATCTGACCTCGTCGCCGACATCCGGAAGCTGGACAACGCGCTGAAAGACCTTGTCACGGCGGGTAAACCATTGGAAATGGGACCGACGACGCGGACCCGTCGGGGAGCGAAACGGTTGTTGCGGATCATGACGGCCGGCAATCGATCGTCTCATGCACTCGCCCGAGCGGGGGTCAGCGCCTCTCGCAGCGAACCGGACAGCGAGCCGTCGCAGGGGACCGTGAAGGCGTTGCGCCAAGCAGCCGACGTCACCAAGGCAACCGTCGCCGACGTCAAACGCGCACTCGCCGGCGAGCACGTCGAGCCTCCAGAGAAACTCACCGAAACCTCGGCACCCGACGTCCTGCTGCAGTCGACCACCACACCCGGGCCGGTTCGCAGTGCCGTCCGCTCGCTCAGCACGCTCAACCGCACGATGGGGGAGGCATTGACGCGTGTCTGATGGCGTCGTGCGCAACCCGTCCGAAGCACACATCATGCCAGTCGAAGGGCGAAGCGGCGACTTGCCGGGGACTCGACGCCCGCGCCGAACGGCTAGATTCCGATCGCGCCGAACACCATGACAGGTCTCGGCGGCTACACGATCGGATCGGCAGGAGTGTCAGTGGGTCGTTGCTGTCGACTCAATCCGGCAGCACGTTGGCGGCCGCCGCTGCGGCGGCGTCTTTTCGGCTGGGCCACATGACTCCAACACTCTTCATTCCCTTGGTGACGTCAATTTCGGGATGTTCGAGGACGACGTCGCGGTAGGAAGGACTGCCCACGATCGCGGGCTTGTACTTGTTGAACGAGGCATCGATCTCGTCGCGAAGTCCTTGCGGGAGACCAAACTGGTCGTAGCATTCGTAGAGGCAGTCGAACATGGCGCTCCAGTGGACTTCGGTCAACCCCATACCCCGATGGGCGGTGAGCATGTCCCGCCCGCGATAGCGAACGTTGCCGCCCCATTGCGCGGAGAGGAAGTCGACGAAGTTGATGTGCTCCTTGTAGAACGTCGACTCGGACATGTGCGCCCAGATGTGACCGATATCAGGATGTGCCATACCTTTCTTGAGGGCCTCGGCAGCGAAGATGTAGATGGCGTCGTAACCACCCAACCGTTCGTACAATGATGGCTGAGGGTCGGTCGATGATGAGTTGGTGGGCGGGTGATCTGGCTGCGTCATCATGGTGCCTTCTTATCCTTCGAAAATCTGGGCGAACTCGGAGTCGGACGGTTCGGCCACCGGAGACAGCGGGCGGTTCACGACCCTCGACTTGCGTGTGTTGTCGAAGTACAGCCGGAACACATCGGGACGCGAATAGTGGCCCACCTGGTCGGCCGCATTCTTTGCCGCGAGGATGGCGGCGTAGTCGATGTCCGCGTAGAGGATGCCTTCTTCGGCAGGAGCCAGCGGTTCGGCTAGATCACGGCCGTCGGGGCCGAAAATGCGGGCATGTCCACCCCCGAGCGCCAAGAACTGCCTCTTGAGTTCGGTGTCGGCCACGAGTGCCTGGCCGGCTTCGCCGATCAGGCCGGTCGGTGAGAGGACGAAGGTCTGTCCCTCGACGGCGTACTGACGGGCGGCACCGACGTTCACCTCCGGACCCAGGGCGTTGACCACGCCCTCGAAAATCGAGAAGCTGGGCCACGCTGCTACGTGAAGCTGTTCATTCTGGGAAAACATCGCGTACTTTGCCAGCGGTTGCAGATGCTCCCAGCAGTTGAGCGCGCCTACTCGACCCAGTTCGGTGTCGATGACCTGGATGTCCGACCCGTCGCCCTCTCCGAACAGGGTTCTTTCGACGTGCGTGGGCTTGAGCTTGCGACGAACGGTCTTGGTGACGCCGTGTCTGTCGATGAATGCTTGGGAGATGTAGAGGGATCCGTTCTCGCGTTCGCTGAAACCCAGCGAAATTGCGATGCCCGCATCACGTGCTGCCTTCTCGATTCGTGCGAACTGGGCACTACCGACCTCGATGGAGTTGTCGACGTAGGGCCCGACGAATTGGGACTGCCACGCGACCGAATCGGGCCACAGGAACCACGGGTATCCGGGGATCCAGACTTCCGGAAAAGCGATTACGGCTGCACCTTCGGACGCTGCCTGCGACGCCAAGGCGATGGTCTTGTCGATGCCTCCGTCGACGTCGTTCCAAACCGGTTCGGCCTGGACGGCGGCTGCTCGGAACGTCTTCGTGTAGTCGGGCACGTCTGCCTCCTTCGAGGGGGTGTTGCGCGGTCGATGCACCGCGCTTGCTTAGACGATAGGGAGCCGTCGGCGGTCTGTTCTCGATGTTTCCTGCATCGCATCCGACGTTTCGTGCACGCCTTTTGTCTGCGGATTCGACGCTTCCCGCATGCGACGTCGGCAACTCGATCGAACGTTCTGCAACAGCCGAAGAGTGTCTATGCTCGGGGGCATGGCTCACGTGCGAGCGCAATCCGCCACCGAGTGGGCAGAGGCATGCAGCAATGCCTTCGTACCGCTGCGGGTGCGCACCGCTGAAGCCAGATTTGCAGCCACCCTCGACCGGGTGGAACTCACCTCGAGTGTTTCGGTCACTCGTGTGGTTAGTGACGGTTCGGAAGTGGTCCGTTCCGCGACGACGATCGCACACCATCCGCGAGACGATCTGTTGCTCTCGATTCACCGAATCGGTAGCGGACGCGTGCTGCAGCACGGCCGCGAGGCGATTCTCAGCAAGGGTCGGGCCTCTCTCTACGACGCGTCTGCGCCCTACACACTGTCCGTCCCCGGTCGGATGAGCGAAATCGTGCTGCAGGTGCCGCGTGGGACTGTTCCCACGACCGGGCATTCGTTCGGTGACATCACGGCGTCGGCGCTGCCGCCGTCGACAAGTTTGGTCGCGCTGCAGAATCTGCTGCTGTCGGTCGACCCGCAGGTACCTCCGCGAATCGGCTCCATGGAGAACGAGATGCTCGCGGATGCGGCTATCACGTTGCTTCGAGCCGCTCTGCTGCCCCTGGAGTCCCGGACGCCACTCAGGCTCGAGGGTCATGCGCTGGCCGTGGCGATGCGTTCCCACATCGACGACAATCTGAGCGACCCGACGCTGACGGTGGAAAACCTCGCGCGCGCACTGCATGTCTCTGTGCGGCAGGTGTACAAGGTCTTCGCCGAGCATCTGAACGAGTCACCCGGCACCTATATACGGCGTGCTCGGCTCAGACGTGCCCACAACGAACTGAGCGCCGGGTTCAGCGTCCTCCAGTCAGCTATCACAAGCGGTTTCGCGGACCCCGACACATTCACTCGTGCCTTCAAACGTCACTACGGATTCCCGCCGTCGGCGCTCAAGCGCATGCACCAATGAGACAACGACGGTGATCGCCCGCTTACGTGCCCGGCTGGATCCGACGGCGAGGTGCAGTTTCTCTCCACCGCGCGCGGAGCACCGCGGAGACGACTCCGTCGGCTTTGACACCTCCGGTGTCTGTATCGAGCGACGATCTCACTTCGAACTGAGACGCGCCTTCGGCAGCGATTCCGGACAGTGCAATCCATCCGGACTCTGGTGGTTCCTTCGCGACGGATGGGCCGCCGGATTGATGGAGGGTCAACCGCGCCAAGTACGAGGCTCGAAACGGCGCATGGTTCCGGAGCAGCGTCGTGCCGACTTGCCTGCCCGAGGCGGCGTTGGGCCGGACCGAGATCCGACGGAGCCGAGGTCCGTGCAGTCACTCCGTTTCCCGCGGCGTCGGCTCCTCTTGCTGGTCGAGGACGCTGACGGTGACGCCGTAGGGGAGGAACCGTACCGAACGGTGAGGATCGGTGTTGTGCTTGTGCGCCCGGAGGGCATCGAGTTCGGTGGCATACACCTGCTCGACGCGGGCGACGCCCTCGCCGTCGACGGTGTAGATCGCCCACACGCCGTCGCCGGTCTCTCCGGTCGTCTCCGGTTTCGACGCGGTGCGTGGCGGCCGGGCGAAGTCCGCGAACACGCCCGTCCACGGGATCTGGGAATCCGCCTGTTCCAGGAACCTGACGATCCGGTCCTTGACGCCCTGCAATTCCTCGCCGGCCTCACGGATCACGCGGTCGAGATCGTCGGGGTCGAAACCGAACGGCCTGTTGTCGCCCATCACTGTCTCCTGACTTCGGCGGGGTACCTCCAGTGTGGTCGCGGATGCCGATCGGCGCCACGAGGGTCACCGATCGGCATCCGAGCCGCAGGGTGTCGCCGCCTGCGGAGGGGCCCTCAGGCGTCCGGTGCCGCGTAGACGCGGTCGCCACCCACATAGGTGAGGACGGCCCGGGTCTCCGCGATCGTGTCGGCGGGTCCGGTGAACGGATCCCGGTCGAGGACGACCAGGTCGGCGAGCTTGCCCACCTCGATGCTCCCCGTGTCGTCGAGGTGGTTCACGTACGCGGACCCGGCGGTGTAGGCGGTGAGTGCGGACGTGAGGTCGATCCGCTGCTTCGGGAGGAAAACCGGGCGCTCCTGCCCGTTCCGGCCCGGCAGGACCCGATTGACCGCGACGTGGATCCCGTGGAGCGGGTCGGCACTGCTGACCGGCCAGTCGCTGCCGGCCGCCAGCGTCGCACCCGAGCGCAGCAAGGAGCCGAAGGGATACTGCCGCTGGGTCCGTTCGTCGCCGAGGAACGGGATCGTGAGCTCGTCCATCTGCGGTTCGTGGGCTGCCCACAGCGGTTGCATGTTCGCGGTGGCACCGAGCGCGCGGAAGCGGGGGATGTCGTCGGGGTCCACGACCTGCAGGTGGGCGAGGTGTGGGCGGGTGTCGCGGAACCCGTTCGCGGTCCTGGCTGCCTCGACCGCGTCCAGCGCGTCACGCACGGCCCGGTCGCCGAGCGCGTGGAAGTGCACCTGGAATCCGAGGGCGTCGAGCTCGGTGACGTAGCCTCGCAGTTCGTCCGGGTCGACGAAGCTGGTGCCGGAATGTGTGGTCGCGCAGCCACATCCATCCAGGTACGGGGTGATCATCGCCGCGGTGCGGGATTCGGCGACACCGTCCAGCATGATCTTCACGGTGTCGGCTCGCATCCTCCCGACGCGGAGACGAGCACGTCGCTCGCGCAGGTCGGGGATCTGCTCGGATCCGCGGTCGCGATCCCACCACAGGGCGCCCGCCACCCGCGCGGTGAGGGAGCCGTCGCCGGCGGCGGTCAGGTAGGCGTCCGAGACGTCGGAGATGCCGGAGGTGTCACCGAGCAGCGCGTCCTGCCAGGCGGTGATGCCGAGCGAATGCAGGTACTGCTGGGCGTGAAGCAGTGCCGCGAGCCGATCGTCGGAGGTGTGCTGCGGGGTGTGGCAGCCGACCAACTCCATCGCGGACTCCTGGAGCATGCCCGTCGGTTCGCCGTCGGCGTCGCGTTCGATGCGGCCGCCGACGGGATCGGGAGTATCGCGGGTGATTCCGGCGAGCGTCAGGGCCCTCGTGTTCGCCCATGCCCCGTGGTGGTCGCGATTGGGCAGGAACACCGGCCGGTCCCACACGACGGTGTCGAGGAGTTGCGCCGTGGGTGTGCCCCCGTCGAACGCCTCCATCGACCACCCGCCGCCCACGATCCACGGCAATTCCGGGTGGGCGTCGGCATAGCTGCGGACGGCAGCGAGGGTGGAAGCGGCATCCCTCGTGCCGGTGAGGTTGCAGCGGGCGTACTCGAGGCCCGCCACCACCGGATGGATGTGTGCGTCCTGGAAGCCGGGCAGCAGGAGCCTACCGGTGAGGTCGACGACCTCGGTACGGGCGCCGATCAGGTCTCGGACCTCGTCGTGGCCGACGGCCGATATCCGGCCCCCGGTGACGGCGACCGTCGTGGCTCGGCGGCGGGCCGGATCGAGGGTGGCAATCGCTCCGCCGGTGAAGACCAGATCTGCGGGTCGTGCTGACATCGAGAATCTCCTGTCGGGAAGTGCTTTCGTCGGTATTCGGTGCACGCTGCGGTGCGATGGTCAGGAACGGGTGGTGACGGCGCCCTCGACGGGTGCACCGAGCAGGTTCGCGTCGTCGGCGTCGGTTCCGCGGCCGGTGACGAAATAGGGCGATCGGCGCACCCATTTCGCGTGCGCGGCCACCATCAGTCCCGAGATCACGACCAGAATCGGGAACAGCAGCTGAAACCACCCGTTGGTCGCGCTGATCTCGAGATGATCGGCCGAGGTGTAGAAAATCCAGCCCAGATATCCGCCGAGCGCCAGCAACACGAGGGCACTGAGCGCGGGAAACACGACCGCGCGCAATCCTTCCCACGGATGTACCCACAGGAGTCCGCGGAACCGCACAGCGGCCGCGAGTGCCGTCAGGCCGTACCAGAGTGCGACCACCAGTCCGATCGAACTGATGCCCGCACCGAGAAGATCGCTCAGCTTGGGGATGACCGTGGCCAGTAGCGCGACCACGGCGGAGATGCCGCCGAGCAGCACGGTGCCGGCCGCGGGGGTTCCGTAACGGGAATGCACACGGGTCCACACCGGGCCGAGGGTGCGGTCCCTGCCCATCGCGAACAGTCCACGGGCACTGGGTATCACGGTGGCCTGGAGTGACGCGACGACGGAGAACATCAGCGCCACCACGGGGAGCGCGGCCAGCGGCTGATCGGCGAGCGCCTCGCCGAGATACGCGAGTCCGACGGTCCCGTTGTCCGCGAGTTCCGCCGGGGTGAGGACGCGCTGGAACGCCACCGCGCCGAGCAGGAACAAGCCGAGGACCATGACGACGGTGATCACACCGGCGCGGGACGCGTCGCGCGGATCGCGCACCTCCTCGCTCACGCTGAACGCCGCTTCGAAACCCCAGTAGAAGAAGACCGCGATCACCATGCCCTGCGCCAGCACGGCGAACGACGGAATCGCGAAGGGGTTGAACCAGGAGAGCGAGAACGGCTGGCTCCCGGCGAACAGCCCGTACGCGCAGAAACCGATCAGCACGACGTACTCGAAGACGAGGAGGTATTTCTGCAGTCGCGCCGCGACCGCGACGCCGCGGACGGCGGTGAACGTCACCGCTCCCAGGATCGTGAGTCCCAGCAACGTCGACTGCAGTGTGGAATCGGGATCGAGGGGGAGTCCGGCGATACTGTGCACGCCGGCCATGCCGCCGAGCTGCAGGATCGCGGACCCGGCGATCGCGGTGGTGTAGGCCATGAACACGACGACGGCGACGATGGCCATCCAGCCGGTGAGGAAGCCCAGCCACGGACTGAGGCTGCGGCCCACCCAGACGTAGCTGTTGCCGCAATTGGGTTCGACCCGGTTGAGCCGGGCATATCCGCTGGCAATTCCCAGAATGGGGACGAAGGCCAGCAACAGCACCACCGGCATCTGGAGCCCGACCACGGCGGCGACGACTCCCAATCCGACACCGATGCTGGTCGTCGCCGCGGTACTCGAGGCGGCGATCGCGATGCCGTCCATGACACCGAGGGATTTGCGGAAGGCCGTCGCCCTGGGCGCGCCGGCTGCGCCGTCGTTCACTGTTGCCATCTGCGTCGCTTTCGCTCGAAGGGTGGGGAGGGTGCGATGCCACGCGCCGATCCGGACTTGTCATGCCCGGTGCCTGGGCTTTCGCTCCCTGCCTGTGACATGCAACACTGTCGGTGTCGACACGGTCAACGGTGTTGGCATAAGGCAGATGCGAGGGGAGGAGCCCCGGAATTGGCGAAGCAGATGGTCTCGGACTCGCCCAGGAGGAGGCGTAGGCCGACGAAGCAGGGTGTGGTTCTCTCGGAGCAGGCGATCATCGAGACGGCGCTGCGGTTACTCCGGCATCACGGCAGCGCAGGGTTGTCCGCTCGCCGTCTCGGGGCTGCGCTGGGGGCCGACCCGAGCACCCTGTACCGGTACTTTCGCGGCATCGACGACCTGACGTTGGCGATCGCCGACGAGCTGATCGGCCGGTCGTTTCACGGGTGGGAACCCACGGGGGACTGGTGGCGGGACCTGTACGCACTCGGAATACGTTCGCATGCGGCGTATCTGGACCACCCGCAGGCGGCAGTCCTGTCGGCCAGCCGAGTCAGCGGCCGCGCCTCCGAGCAAGCCGCAGTCGACACGATTCTCGGAATACTGCGTGAGGCGGGCTTTCCCGACGGTGCAGCCGTCCGCCTCTACCGCGCGTTCGTGGATCAGATGCTGGCGTTCGCCGCACTCGACGGCGCCGAACTCGCGCTACCCGACGACGTCCGCGAGTCCGACCGGGAACTGTGGCGGTCGTCCTACACGCAACTGCCTGCTGAGACCCACCCGAACATCGCGGCGACCGCGGGACTTCTGGTGGGACTCGCCGACCGCAGTGCGTATCCCGACGCACTCGAACTGTTCCTCGACGGCGCACGCACCCTGCTACAGCGACTCGACGCGGCGCGGCCCCCGGCGGGCGCGTGACCGACGGCGGACATCGCCCCTCCGGCCGTAGAATTCATCGGGGAGAATCTGATGCGCTCCAGTCGTCGAATCGTGTTGATCGCTGCCGCCCTTGCCGGCGCCGCTGCGGCTGTCGTGGGCGTGTCCGCCGCACGGACCCGGGACGTGCCGCCCCCGGTTGTGGACGGCGAGTTGCGCTTCGACCGGGCGGCGCGCGACGCCGCCGCCGACGACTTCGGGCCTGGTGCGCAGGGTGCCGGCGGTCGTTCTGCTGCCGGGTTCCACCGCCGACATCGCCACGACGATCCGCTGGGCCGCGAAGCGAGGTTGCACCTTCGCCCCGCAGGGGCAGCGGCATTCGGTGTGGGGACGATCGTCCGCCCCGGGCGGCATCGTGGCCGATATGACCGCGCGGCATTCCGTCGGCCAGGTCCGGGACGACCGGATCGTCGTCGGCGCGGGCACGACGTGGAGCGAGGTACTCGCCGCCACGCTGCCGCAGGGAAAGACCCCACCGGTGCTCACCGACTACCTCGGACTGTCGGTCGGCGGGACACTCGCCGTCGGGGGTGTCGGCGGCGCGACCTGGCGGCACGGCGTCCAGAGCGACAACGTCGTCTCGATGGTCGTGGTGACCGGTTCGGGGCGGACGATCACCTGTTCGGCGGAGCGCAACACGGACCTGTTCGACGCGGTGTGCGCGGGCCTCGGCCAGGTGGCCGTGATCACCGAGGCGACGCTCGCACTCGTCGCGGCGCCCCGGCAGGTCCGCAAGTTCGTGCTGTCCTACCCGGATCTGGCGACGATGCTGAGCGACCAGCGTCTCCTGGTATACGACGGCCGCTTCGATGCGGTGCAGGGGGCGACTCCGGCGGCGCCGTCCGGTGGTGTGGCGTTCCAGGTGGATGTCGCGAAATTTTTCACCGGAAACCCACCGGACGACCAACTCCTACTTTCCGGCCTGTCCGACGATCCGGCCGGGCGGACACCGAGCACGATTCCGTATGCCGACTACCTGAACCGGTTTGCCGGGCTGGAATCGGCGTTGCGCGCCAACGGCCAGTGGTTCCACCCGCACCCCTGGATCACGATGTTCATCGGTGACTCCCGGGTCGCGGACGTCGTCGACGACGAGCTGCGCAGCATCGACGCTGCCCACGACCTCGGCGTATTCGGCCAGATCGTGCTCTCCCCGATCTTCACCGGGGCGATCACCAGCCCGCTGCTGCGCACCCCGTCGGCGGATCTGTGCTTCGCGTTCAACCTCGTCCGGGTGCCGACGACCGCCGGCCGTGGCGACGCCGACCGGCTCGTGGAATCCAACCGGGCCGTATACGAACGAGTCCGCAGCAACGGCGGCACGCTCTACCCGGTCAGCGCGTTCCCGATGTCATCCGAGGACTGGCGCCTGCACTTCGGGCCCGCGTTCGACCGTCTCCGTAAGGCCAAGCGCACATTCGACCCCGATCACGTCCTCACCCCCGGCTACGAGATCTTCGACGACGGTCCCCCGGTCTCAGCCGGCGGCGAGCGGCACGAGGGTGAAGTGGCCGACTCCGCGGGCCGCGGAGAACACCTCCCACGACATCGGCCCGCCGGGACCGCGACCCTCCCCGTACCGGAGGTCGAAGGCGGGGTTCACCGGCGCCAGCCGGTAATCGAAGAAGGCGTAGTTCGCGCGGAGCAGGGTTCGTGCCGGCTCGGAGGCCTCGGCGAGGCGTGGCACCAACCTGTCCTCGACCACCAACCCGCGGTCGGAGAACTCGTCGACGATCACGCATTCACAGAAGTACGCGAGTGTGCCGATCTCACCCGGAGACCGGACCGGTGCGTCCCCGACGAGCGTCCCGACCGCACGGCCGACCCGCTCGTAGTCCTGCGCGCTCGCCCAGTTACCGAAGATGGGTGGTGCCTCCCACGGAAGACCGCCCTCGACGTCGAAGTACACCGCGCCGGCGCCCAGCACGGCGAGCACACCGGCCAGCACGCCGACGACGGCGCGGTTCGTCGTGTCGCGGGCAGCCGTCCAATGGATGCCGGCGGCGAGGACGGCGAACATCGCCAGCGTCGTCGCGGGTGCCACGTAGTACCAGTGGTACGGCACGGTGTCGAGGACGACGTAGGCGGCGTAGTACACGGCGCCCGACAGTCCGAGCGCGAGCACCGCTCCCGGCACTGACACCGGCAGCGGTCGCGTCCGGTAGCGGGCGTACGAGAAGAGTGCGAGGAGAAGCAGGACGAGTCCGAGTGCTGCGGGCCCAAATGCGGCGACGGTCCGCCACGGGTTGGACTCGAAGTACATGATCGGGCCGGTGAGGTAGTCGAAGCCGCCCACGTCGGAGGCCTGGCCCTGCTTGATCAGGAAGGTGTCGGGCAGGGCCGAACCGAGGACGAGCCAGCTGAACAGGTACCACGGCGCGGCGATCGCGGCGAATCCGGCGACGACGCGACGCACCTGGCCGCGGATCGCCGGCGAGAGGGCCGCGATGACGAGAACGAACACGAGCAGGTCCAGACGCACCAGCGCCGCCGTACCCGCGGCCGCACCGAACCACGCGGCCCGGCCGTCGAGCGCGAACCACACCATCACCGCGACGGCCGCAGGGATCAACAGCACCTCGAGCCCGACCGCGGACAACACGAACGGGTTGAACACCACCAGCACACCCGCGAGCACAGCCCATGACATTCCGAGGCCGAGTCGCCGACCGATCCGGGCCAGCACCCACCCCAACAGTGCGGTGACCGCGACGTTGAGCATCCCGAGTGCGAGCAGCGGATCGCCCGGACCCCACAACCGGGTCAGGAACGTCAGCGCTCCGAGCACCAGCACATTCAGTGGGGACGTCGACGTGTTCGCGGTCAGGCCGTGCACGATCGCCCACTCGCCGTGGACCGCCAGGTTCCGGGCAGCCGACAGGCTGATGTAGGCGTCGTCGGTGAGGCTGCCGGACACGACCCAGAACAGCACGGCCGCCACCACCGCGCCGGAGACGGCGAGAATCGCCGGCGCCCGGTACGGGTTCGCGACCGGCGGCGGGGTGGACCGATCGAGCGGCGGGGTCAGCAATCCTGTAGACACCGCGACATCGTAGAGGGCAGGCGGAAACGCCGCGCAGCCACCGAACCCGAACGTGACGAGGTCGTGCGAGCGCCGAGTGTTTAGCGGCGCGGTTAGACGGGAAATCGACGGCGCAGGGTCGGAGGCGCAACCGGTGGCACATCCGGTCCAGGTTCCGCGGGTTGAGTCCCCAGGCCGCGGGACCGCCCGCCGCCGACGATTCCCGGCGGGCTACTCGCTGAATTCGCCCATTGCGGGCGACCATTCGCGGACCTGCACGTTCTCCACCAGATTCTCCTCGGCGAACGGATCGTGCGCGAACAGACGCGCAACCGCGTCCTCGTCCTCGGCGTCGACGATGAACAGCGCACCGTGGCCGCTCGCGAGAGGTCCGCTCGAGCGCATGATCTTGCGGCGGAGAAGCTCGGACAGCCACGCACGGTGCTGCGTTCGGTGATCGTCGCGAAGGGCCGACGTCTCGGGGCTGTACGTGTATTCCACGACGAACAGGGACATGTGGTCCTCGCTCAGCCGTGGTCGATGTAGGACTCGAGCTGGTCGCGTTCGGTCTGCAACTCGCCGATCCGGCTCTTCACCACATCGCCGATGCTGACGATCCCGACCAATTGGCCGTCCACGATCACCGGCAGGTGCCGGATCCGGCGTTCGGTCATGGTTTCGGCGAGACTGTCCACGGTGTCGGTCGGCAGGCAGGCGAACACCGACGTGGTCATGATGTCCACGACCCGCGCATTCAGGATGTCGGGGCCGCGTTCGTGGATGCGGCGCACGATGTCGCGTTCGGTGACGATCCCGACGACGGCGTCGTTCTCCGTGACCACCAGGGCTCCGACGTTGTGCCGGGCAAGTTCGCCGATCAGGGTGCTGACCGACATTTCCGGATCCACCGTCACCACGGCGGGACCCTTGTTCCGCAACACATCCGCGATTCGCATCTGGATACCCCGATCCCTGGGCTCTCCCACTGTCCGCCGACTCGATCATAGGCAGACTTCGAGCGTATGCCAGGGCTAATGGAGGTCTTGGTTTGGTTATCCACTCGTGACCGCCCCGTCTCGCGGGCTGCGCGCGCACCCGGAGCGCGGTGTTAGGTTGGCGCTGTGCCGATCACCGTGCTACTCGTCGACGACCAGGAACTGATGCGGATGGGCCTCAACATGGTGCTCGACGCCCAGGACGACATCACCGTCGTCGGTGAGGCGAGCGACGGCGCGGCCGCCGTCGCCGCGGTGCGCAAACTCGAACCGGACGTGGTGTTGATGGACGTGCGCATGCCGGTGGTGGACGGGGTGAGCGCGACCGCCCAGATCCTGGAGTCCGGGGTCGCGAGCCGTGTGCTGGTGATGACCACGTTCGACCTCGACGAGCACGCCATGGGTGCGTTGCGGGCGGGGGCCAGCGGGTTCCTGCTCAAGGACACCCCGTCGGAAGACCTGGTATCGGCCATTCGCAGTGTGGCCGCGGGGGATGCCGTGGTGTCGCCGAAGGTGACCCGGCGGCTGCTGGCGAGGTTCCTCGACGACGGTCCGGCGCCGTTGCGCGACCCGGAGGTCCTCGACGTGCTGACCGAACGTGAGCGGGAGGTGCTGCAGCTGGTTGCCACCGGGCTGTCGAACACGGAGATCGCCGCTCAGCTGTTCCTGTCGGAGTCGACCATCAAATCGCACGTGGGCCGGATTCTCACCAAGTTGAACGTCCGCGACCGGGTGCAGGCCGTGGTGCTGGCCTACGAGACGGGCCTGGTGCGACCCGGCTCGTAGGCCGGCGGGTGGGGAAGCGTACTGCGGTCAGACGGTGAAGGTGCCGACGGTCGGGACCACCGTGCACGTGACGGCGTCGGCATAGCCGACCGTGCCGAACATCGTCGCGAGAACCGTGCCCTTGCCGGTGTCGACGATCTTCGACAGCAGCGGGGTGCCCAAGATCGGCAGTGTGTCGTCGAGTTTCACGATGCCGCCCTGGAACGTGGTCAGGTTGATCCACGCGACGCTGAGTTCGGACGACTGCGGGATCGCGACGTAGGCGGGGATCGCCTGGAAGCGGAGTTGGTTCGCGCTGATCTGGGGGAACAGGTTCGGGCCGCCCTGTGCGCTGGCCAGCGTGACCGTCGCGGGCTTGTCGGCGACGCCGCACCCGAGGGTGGGGGAGGGGTACATGAAGTCCTGCGGCGTGGTGAGTCCGACTTCGAGCACGTCCTTCGGGATGAACACGCTGGCACCGAGAAGTGCGTCGACGGCGGCGGTCGCGGCGGGGGAGACCTCGGTGGCCAGCGCCTGCAGTTCGGCGGCGCCCTTTGCGAAGTCGGCGACCGGTGCTGCCGACGCCGGTCCCGAGGACAGCATGCCGAAGGCGGCTGCGGACGCGAGAACGATTGCGGCTCGGCGGAAGACGGTGGAACGAGTCATATCGGCTCCTCGTTGTGCGCGGGATCGGAAGACCCCCATCGCAGTGAACTGCATCATGTGCAGAGTCTCAATGTCAACTTGAGGGTTAGCATCGTGGCCGCTTCGATATCTGCGGCCGGGAGAAAAACGGCAATCTCGAACGTTGAACGATCAGACGGTTGACCCAGACCCTCGATGAACCGGCCGTCCGAAAGGGGGCGTCATGTACGCCGCACTGTTCCTGTTGTACGTAGTGGTGGAGATCGCCGCGCTCGTTCTGGTCGGTCACGCGATCGGCGTGCTGTGGACGGTGCTCCTCCTGCTCGGGGGAACGCTGATCGGACTGCTGCTGATGCGGTCGCAGTGGCGTCGTGTGATGGACGGACTGCGTCGGGCGGCGGGCGGCGACGGCTCCCCGGGGGCCGCGGTCGCGGACGGCGCACTCGTCGCGCTGGGCTCCGCCCTGATGTTCGTTCCCGGCCTCGTCACATCGGTGCTCGGACTGCTCTTCCTCATTCCGCCCACCCGGTGGGCCCTCCGGCCCGTCGTCGTCCTGCTGGCGGGACGCCGCGCCGCGACCCTCGCGGCCGGAGCCGAGGCGTTCGCGCGGGCACCCCGGCGCGGTCGCGGCGAGGTGATCGAGGGAGAGGTGGTCGACGAGGTCTTCGAGGGCGAAGTGATCGACGAGGACCCCCGAACACCGACCCGTGATCCCCGCGTTCTGCCCTAACAGGCAGACTGGTTGCCTGTGACTACACAACTGCTGGTCGGCGGCCGAATCTACAGTTCCTTTGCTCCAGACGCCACGTCGATGGCAGTGACCGACGGCGTCGTGTCGTGGGTCGGCGACGACCGCGCGGCCCGCGCCCTGCACCCCGGCGCCGAGGTGGTCGACCTCGGCGGCGCGTTCGTCACACCGGCGTTCGTCGACACCCACGTACACGTCACGGCGCTCGGCCTGAACATCGTCGGACTCGACCTGGTGGGGGTCGGATCGCTCCGCGAGTGCCTCGACCGGCTCGCGTCCTTCGCCCGCACCCATGCCGATGCGGTCATCTGGGGACACGGCTGGGACGAATCGGTGTGGCCGGAAGGCGCCGGCCCGACCACGGCGCAACTCGACGAGGCCGCCCCGGGACGCACCGTGTACCTGTCCCGGATCGACGTCCACTCGGCCGTCTGCTCGACGGCTCTGCGCCAGTCGGTTCCGGGTCTGAGCGAGGCCTCGGGGTTCTCGTCCGAGGGACCGCTGACCTTCGAGGCGCATCACGCCGCCCGCACCGTCGCCCGCTCGCTGCTGACGGCCGAGCAGCGGTCCGCCGCCCGCGTCGCCGCCCTCGACGCCATCGCCTCGCGCGGCATCGTCGCGGTCCACGAGTGCGGCGGACCCGACATCGCCGGACTCGACGATTTCCGTGAACTCCTCGCCACCCCGCACGGCGTCGAGGTCCGCGGCTACTGGGGTGAGGCGGTCACCGACGCCGACGAGGCCAGGAAGTTGCTCGACGCCACCGGCGCGCACGCGCTGGGCGGCGACCTGTTCATCGACGGATCCCTCGGCTCGCACACGGCGTGGCTCAGCGAACCCTATGCGGACCTCGACGGCGGCACCGGCAAGAGCTACCTCGGAGTCGACGAGATCGCCGCCCACGTGCGCGCCTGCACGATCGCCGGAATCCAGGCCGGGTTCCACGTCATCGGCGACGCGGCCGTCCGGGCCGCGGTCGACGCGTTCGCCGCCGTCGCCGACGAACTGGGCGGTCCCGCCGTCGCCGCCGCCGGGCACCGACTCGAGCACGCCGAGATGATGACCGGCGACGACGCGGCACGGCTGGCGCAGTGGGGTGTGATCGCCAGCGTCCAGCCCGCATTCGACGCCCTGTGGGGCGGCACCGACGGCCTGTACGCGCAGCGCCTCGGAACCGAACGCGCCCTCACCCTCAACCCGTTCGCCGCCGCCGCCTCCGCGGGGGTATCGCTCGCGCTCAGCTCGGACGCACCCGTCACCCCGGTGGAGCCCTGGGCGATGCTGCGCGCCGCCGTCCACCACCGCACACCCGGTAGCGGGATCTCCCCGCGCGCGGCGTTCTCGGCGGCCACCCGCGGCGCGTGGCGTGCCGGCGGGGTCCGCGACGGTCTCGCCGGGACGCTCGCTCCGGGCGCACCGGCGTCGTACGCCGTGTGGGATGCGGGCGAACTGGTGGTCAGTGCGCCCAAGGATTCCGTGCAGCGGTGGTCGACCGATCCCCGGTCCCGGGTGCCCGCCCTGCCGCGTCTCGAGGACGACGCGCCCACGCCGGTCCTGCTGCGTTCGGTTCACCGGGGGAGCGTCGTCCATGAGCGGTAGCACGACGGCACGCTGGACCACCGGAAAGCGTGGCGTGCTCGTGCGCTCCGTCCTGTCGGCGGCCGCCGGATTCCTCGTCTTCGCCGGATTTCCGCCCCGCCCCCTGTGGTTTCTCGCGCCCTTCGGCATCGCCCTGCTGACGCTGGTCCTCACCGGTGCCGGCGGCGCGGCACCGCGGCTGCGCGCGGGCTTCGGCTACGGCTACCTCGCGGGACTCGGTTTCCTCGTGCCGCTGCTCCCGTGGATCGGGGTGTTCGTCGGCGCCCTCCCGTGGCTCGCGCTCGCCGCGGTCGAGTCGCTGTACATCGGACTGTTCGGCGTACTCGCCGTGCTGGTCTCCCGGCTGCGCTGGGCGCCGCTGTGGATCGCGGCGTGCTGGTCGCTCACGGAATGGCTGCGGGCGAGCGTGCCGTTCGGCGGCTTCCCCTGGGGGCGGTTGGCGTTCGGCCAGTCGGAGGGCTGGTTCCTGCCGCTCGCGAGCATCGGAGGCTCCCCGCTGCTCAGTTTCGCCGTCGCGTTGACCGGCGCCGGACTGGCGTCCGTCGCCATGACGGTGCGGGCCCGGGCGGGCGGCGCCACGAACTGGCTGCGGCCGCTCGCGGGCGGTCTGGTCGCCGCCCTTGCCGCGACCGTCGTCTCGCTCGCGCTGTGGCCGACACTGCCGGGCATGGACTCGGGGGACCGGACGATCACCGTCGCCGCGATCCAGGGCAGCGTCCCCAAACTCGGTCTCGACTTCAACGACCAACGCAAACGCGTCCTCGACAATCACGTGAACCGCACCCTCGAACTCGCCGACGACGTCGCCTCGGGCGCGGCGCCGCAACCCGACCTCGTCATCTGGCCCGAAAACGCATCCGACATCGACCCGCTGCGCAACGCCGACGCCGCCGCGGACATCTCCCGCGCGTCCGAGGCGATCGGCGCACCCATTCTGGTGGGAGCGGTGCTCGTGAACTCCGACCGCACCACCACCAACTCGGTGATCGTGTGGGACGGCGATGCCGGTCCGCAGGAGCAGCACGACAAGAAGATCATCCAGCCGTTCGGCGAATACCTGCCGTACCGCGGATTCTTCCGGCACTTCTCCTCGTACGCCGACCGCGCGGGCAACTTCGTTCCCGGCGACGGCGACGGGGTCGTCCACGCGAACGGGATCGCCGTCGGCGTCGCGACCTGCTACGAGGTCGCCTTCGACCGGGCGTTCGAGCAATCGGTGCGCAGCGGCGCCGAACTCCTCGCCGTCCCCACCAACAACGCCACGTTCGGCGACACCGAGATGACCTACCAGCAACTGGCCATGTCGAGGGTGCGGGCCGTGGAGCACGGGCGCGCCGTCGTCGTGGCCGCCACCAGCGGTGTCAGCGCGATCATCGGACCCGACGGGTCCACAGTGCAGCAGACCCCACTCTTCGTCCCCGCGGCCCTGGTGTCGCAGGTGCCACTGAGCACCGGTACTACGCTGGCAAGTCGGCTCGGCCCGATTCCGGAGATTCTTCTGTGTCTCGGCGCCGTCGCTGCCGTCGCGTTCGCCGTGGTGCAACGACGACGCACCGTCAGCACACCGATTCACAGCAGTACCGAGAAGGCGCCGGCAGTTGCCGGCAGGGAGGATCCTCATGGCATCGGAGACCGATTCCGGGCAGAGCGGGGCACAGAGCGCACGGACTCTGGTGATCATTCCGACGTATGACGAGCGGGAGAATCTCGGCCCGATCGTGCGGCGCCTGCATGCGGCGCTGCCGCGGACACACGTTCTCGTCGTCGACGACGGCAGCCCCGACGGCACCGGCGACGTCGCGGACGCCCTCGCATCGAACGACGACGCCGGTCGCATCCACGTGATGCACCGGACGGAGAAGAACGGACTCGGCGCCGCCTACATCGCCGGCTTCCGGTGGGGCCTGGACCGCGACTACACCGTCCTCGTCGAAATGGACGCTGACGGCAGCCACGCCCCGGAACAGTTGCATCGCCTGCTCGACCAGGTCGATGCCGGCGCCGACCTCGTCCTCGGGTCGCGGTACGTGCCGGGCGGCACGGTGGTCAACTGGCCGAAGCACCGCGAGTGGCTGTCACGCGGCGGGAACATCTATTCCCGACTGGCCCTCGGCGTGAAGATCAAGGACATCACAGGCGGATTCCGCGCGTACCGCCGCGAGGTCCTCGAGAAGCTGGACCTGGCCGCGGTGGAGTCGCACGGCTACTGCTTCCAGGTGGATCTGGCGTGGCGGGCCATCCAGGACGGCTTCACGGTCCGTGAGGTTCCGATCACGTTCACGGAGCGGGAGATCGGCGAGTCCAAGATGAGTGGCGGGATCGTCCGCGAGGCCCTTCTCAAGGTCACCCAGTGGGGGTTGCGGAACCGGATCGCCAGGATCAAGGGCGTGGCAGCCAGATAGCGCTACGAGTACCAACCGCTGCCCCATTCCTTCGACCGAAGTAGTGGGGCAGTGCTGGGTTAGGTGCTCCAAAACGTGATACCCAGGGGTAAAGCGCCGCGCGTCCACATTCTGAGACGCCCTGAAACGGTTTGAACCGCACGTCCGATAGGAACCTGAAGCGTACTCCCGGGTAAGGTTCGGTTAATTCCCAGGTTCGCAGGTCACTATGAGTTTCTTGGGTGGCCGGTGGGTTCGTCCCACCGCCGGAGTGGGAAGAGGACGTACAAGGTGGTCGAAGCTGTGCCGGGTGGTGACGTGTCCGCCGTGGATCGTATTCCGGACGGTGCATTCCCACTCTCCACCGCTCAGCGGGGGATGTGGTTCGCCCAGCAGCTCGATCCCGACGTGCCCGTCAACATCGCGCAGTGCGTCGAATTGGTGGGTGCCCTCGACGTCACGCTGCTATCCGAGTCGCTGATCGCCGCAGGCCGCGAACTCGGCTCCGCGTTCCTCCGCCTCGTCGAGGTCGACGGAGTTCCCTATCAGCTGGTCGATCCGACGTTGGACGCGTCGGTCAGGTTCGTCGACCTGCGGCACGAGCCCGATCCGAGGGCGGCGGCCACGGAGTGGATGCGGCAGGAGTACACCACTCCGCTCGACGTGTACCGCGACCGGCTCGTCACCTCGGCGGTCCTGTGCACCGGGCCGGATCGTCATTACTGGTACAGCCGTGTCCACCACGTCGCGCTCGACGGCATGGGATCGATGACGCTCATCGACCGGACCACACAGCTGTACACGGCAGCCCTCGAGGGGCGCGCCGTGGCGCCGTCCCAGGCTGCCGCACTCACCGACGTCGCCCGTGTCGACGACGACTACCGGACGTCGTCGCGCTACGCCGCAGACCGGGGGTACTGGTCCGAGCGGGTATCGACGATCGGCGAACCGCACAGCCTCGTCGACCGGACGTCCCCAGCGCGGGCACGCAGCCGCACGACGGGCGGCCAGATCCCCGGCCCTCTCGTCGACCACCTCGGCGCCGCGACGGACCGCCACGACTCGTCGGCCGCGTTCGAAGTCATCGCCGCCTTCGCCGCCTACCTCGCCCGGATGACCGGACGCGAGGAGGTCGCCGTCAGTCTGCCGGTCACGGCGCGCACCACCGCGCTGCTCCGCCGCTCCGGCGGCATGGTGTCCAACGTCGTCCCGCTTCGCCTGCATGTGCGCCCCGACATGACGAACACCGATCTGGTGGCAGCGGTCCGGCTGGAAGTCACCGCGGCACTCCGCCACCAGCGCTACCCGCACATCGACATCCGGCGCGACGCGGCCGCCGAGCACCAGGGCTTCTACGGACCCCTGATCAACGTCATGCTGTTCCACGACGAGATCACCCTCGGCAGCATCGTCGGCCGACTCGAACTTCTGTCCACCGGTCCGGTCGCGGACCTCGCGGTCAACATCTATCACGGCGTCGCCGGAACCAGCCTCAACCTCGACCTCGAGGCCAACCCCGACCTGTACTCCGAAGACGTCCTCGACGCCCACCATGCCCGCTTCACCCGATTCCTCGGCGCCTTCCTCACCTCCGACACCGGCACGCCACGCCCGATCGGCGACCTCCCGATCCTCGACGAGGACGAACGCCGCAGCCTGGCGCCGGCCGCCGGGCGCGCCGGATTCGCACCGGTCACGCTGCCGGACCTGCTCGTCGGCGCCGTGCGCAGCAACCCGGACGGCGACGCCCTCGTCGCGCCCGGGCACGGGACATCCGACGACACCCTGAGCTACCGCGCCCTGGACGAGGCGTCGAACCGGCTGGCCCGCCTCCTGATCGACCTCCAGGTCGGCCCGGAGGTCATGGTGGCGCTGGCGTTGCCGCGGTCGCGGGAGTCGGTGTCGAGTGTGTGGGCGGTGGCGAAGACGGGAGCGGCGTTCGTTCCGGTCGATCCGAGCTATCCGGCTGACCGCATCGCGTTCATGCTGGAGGATTGTGGTGCGCCGATCGGTATCACGACGGCGGCGTTGCGGGAGAAACTGCCGGATTCGACACTGTGGCTGGTTCTCGACGACGACGAATTCGTGTCGGCCGCAGCCGCCTATCCGGCGGATGCGGTGACCGATGCCGATCGGACGCGGGCGTTGTCGGTCGATCATCCGGCGTATGTGATCTACACGTCGGGGTCGACGGGCCGGCCGAAGGGTGTGGCGGTCACGCACCGGGGTGTGGTGAATCTGGCGGCGGACGAGCGGGACCGTCTGGTGGTGTCGGCGGATTCGCGGGTGCTGCATTTCGCGTCGCCGAGTTTCGATGCCTCGGTGTTCGAGTTGGTGATGGCGGTGTGTGCGGGGGCGACCCTGGTGGTAGCGCCGACCACGATCTACGGTGGCACCGAGTTGGCGGAATTCCTTGCCGAGCAGTGGGTGACACACGCGTTCTGCACGCCGGCGGCGTTGGCGTCGCTCGATCACCGCGGTCTGGACCATCTGCAAACGGTGGTGGTGGCGGGGGATGTGTGCCCGCCGGAGTTGGTGGCGCGGTGGGCGCCGGGCCGGATCATGGTCAATGCGTACGGCCCGAGTGAGACCACGATCATGTCGTCCGCTACCGGACCGATGGCGCCCGGGCAGTTGGTGAGTATCGGGTCACCGACCGTGGGTGTCGACCTCGTCGTCCTCGACCATCGGTTGCGTCCGGTCCCGGCCGGGGTGCGCGGTGAACTCTACGTCCTCGGCTCCAGCTTGGCTCGCGGGTACGTGCATCGGGCCGGGTTGACGGCGGAGCGTTTCGTGGCGAGCCCGTTCGGCACCGGCGCGCGGATGTACCGCACGGGGGACGTCGTCCGCTGGGTGACCGCCCCGCACGGGCCTCCGGTCCTGGAGTTCTTGGGCCGCAGTGATTTTCAGGTCAAGATCCGCGGGTTCCGGATCGAATTGGGTGAGATCGACGCCGCGTTGGCTGCGCATCCGGCGGTGGAGTTCGCGCACACGGTCGGCTATGACGACGGGAGCGGGAGCAGTCGCCTGGTTTCCTACGTGCTGCCGACGCCGGCAACAGATCTCGAGACCCGGGTGTTGTCGGAGTTCGCCGGAGAGCGTCTTCCCGGGTACATGGTGCCGTCGTCGATCATGGTGCTGGATTCGCTGCCGCTGACCCCGGCGGGCAAACTCGACCGCAACGCCCTGCCTGCACCGGTATTCGCCGCACGCTCGGCCGACATCGTGCGCCCGAGAACGGTCACCGAGGAGATCCTTCTCGGAATCTTCCGCGACGTCCTCGGCGTGCCCGACCTGAGCGTCGACACCAGCTTCTTCGACCTCGGCGGCAACTCGTTGACGGCCACCCAGGTCGTGTCCCGGGTGAATGCCGCCCTCGGCGTGCGGATCGGGGTCCGGGACCTCTTCCAGTCGCAATCGGTGTCGCAACTGGCGGTCGCGGCGGCGAACACCGGCCCGCGGGCCGACTCGCGTCCGGTGCTGGAGCCGCGGGAACGACCCGACCGCGTGCCCCTTTCCGTTGCGCAGCAACGCATGTGGTTCCTCAACCAGTTCGACACGGCGTCGCCCGCGTACAACCTGCCGATCGCCCTGCGTCTCACCGGCGCACTCGACCGGGACGCCCTGCGATCGGCACTCGGCGATGTCCAGGAACGGCACGAGGCGCTGCGCACCATCTTCCCCGACACTGCGGACGGTCCCCACCAGTTGGTCGTGCCCGTTCTGAGCGTGCTGGCCGAGACGGATCCGATCGACGTCGACGCGGAGTCACTCACCGCCGCGGTGACGGCCCTCGGCGGTGCAGGATTCGACCTCACCACCGACACGCCGCTACGCGCCGGGCTGTTCCGGGAGGCGCCCGACCGGCACGTTCTCGTCCTCGTGGTTCATCACATCGCCGCCGACGGCTGGTCCATGACGCCGCTGGCTTCCGACGTGATGCTCGCGTACGCGGCACGTGCGGCCGGTCACGCGCCCGCCTGGGCGCCCCTCCCGGTGCAGTACGCCGACTACAGCCTCTGGCAGCGTGAACTCCTCGGGTCGGAGGACGACCCGAACAGCCTGTCCGCCAGGCAGATCGACCATTGGCGGTCGGTGCTCGCCGGAGCGCCCCAGGTGATCGAACTGCCCACCGACCGGACCCGGCCCGCCGAGATGTCGCACCGAGGTGGCCGCGTCGAGTTCACGATCCCCGCGGACGTCCACCGGGGTCTTGCGGATCTGGCGCAGAGCACCGGCACCACGCTGTTCATGGTCACCCACGCAGCCCTCGTGGTGCTGTTCCACCGGCTCGGCGCCGGACCGGACATCGTCATCGGGACCCCGGTCGCCGGACGCGGCGAGGAAGCGCTCGACCACCTCGTCGGCATGTTCGTCAACACCCTGGTGCTTCGCGCGACCGCCGAGCCGGGCGACACGTTCGAGGAGGTTCTCGACCGCGTCCGCGACGCCGACCTCGCCGCATTCCAGCACGGCGACGTCCCCTTCGAGCGCCTCGTGGAGGTGCTCAGCCCCACCCGGTCGTCCGCGCACCATCCGCTGTTCCAGGTCATGCTCTCGTTTCAGAACACCGCGCCGACCGCCGTAGCGCTGTCCGGCCTCGAGGTCGCGGCGACAGAAATCGACGTCCACGTTGCGAAATTCGACCTCCAGTTGACCGTCACCGAACGGTTCGTCGAAGCGGGCACGCCGGATGGTCTCGCGGCCGGTTTCGATTACGCCACCGATCTGTTCGACGAGTCGACCGTCGCGTCGATGGCCGAGCGATTCGTGAACCTGTTGCGCTCGGTCGCGACATCCTCCGCGACGGCGGTCGGTGATCTGCCCCTGCTCCACGCCGCCGAACGCGACCGTCTTCTCGGCACGTGGAACGACACCGGGCACCACGTGCCTGCGATGTGTCTGCCCGAACTGTTCGACGCGCAGGTGGCTCGCACCCCGGATGCGGTGGCGGTGGTGTTCGGCGACGTCACGCTGTCGTATTCCCAACTCGATTGCCGCGCGAACAGTCTGGCGCGCTATCTGATCGACCGCGGGGTGGGACCCGAAACCCGTGTCGGGCTGGCAATGCGGCGCTCACCGGATCTGGTGGTGGGCATGTACGCGATCGTCAAGGCCGGCGGTGCCTACGTGCCGGTCGATCCCGATCACCCGACGGACCGGATCGGGTATGTGCTCGACTCCGCACAGCCCGTCTGCGTCCTCACGACCTCGGCCGACCGCAGCGCACTCCCCGCGGGTTCGTCGTTCGTCGAGATCGATCGGATCGTGCTGGATTCCTGTTCCGGCGAACGCGTCACCGACTCCGACCGACTGGCACCGCTCCGCCCCGACAACCCCGCGTACGTCATCTACACCTCGGGCTCCACCGGCCGGCCCAAGGGGGTGTCGGTGCCGCACCGCGGGATCGTCAATCAGCTCCTGTGGATGCAGTCGGAGTACGCGCTCACCGAACGGGACGTGCTACTGCAGAAGACCGCAACCACTTTCGACGTATCGCTGTGGGGTTACTTCTGGCCGCTGCACACGGGCGCCACGATGGTGCTGGCCACCCCGGACGGTCACCGCGACCCCGAGTACCTCGCTCGGGTCATCGACGAGCAGGGTGTCACGGTCACGGACTTCGTGCCCTCGATGCTCGACGCCTTCGTCGCGTCCGTGCCGACCACCTCGTGCGCCACTCTGCGGAACGTCTTCGTGATCGGCGAGGCGCTGCCCCCGGAGACCGTCACGCGATTCCGGGCGCTGTCCGATGCCGGACTGCACAACCTGTACGGGCCCACCGAGGCGGCAGTCTCGGTCACGTACTGGGACACCGCGACCACGGTCACCGGCACGGTGCCGATCGGCGTGCCCGAGTGGAACACCCAGGTGTACGTTCTCGATTCGCGTCTGCATCCGGTTCCCCCCGGCGTTGCCGGTGAGCTCTACCTGGCGGGCGAGCAGCTGGCCCGGGGATACCTCGGCCGCGTCGATCTCACCACGGACCGGTTCGTGGCCAATCCGTTTACCGCCGGCGTGCGTATGTATCGCACCGGCGACCTCGTGCGATGGACGTCGGCGGGTGCACTCGAATACATCGGGCGCACCGACTTCCAGGTCAAGTTCCGAGGGCAGCGCATCGAGCTCGGCGAGATCGAATTCGTGCTGCGGGCGCAACCGTCGGTCACCAGCGCCGCCGTGCTGGTCCACTCCGATCCCGGCACGGGCGATCATCTCGTCGCGTACGTGGTGCCCGAGCCGGGACACGACCTCGATACCACGCGACTTCGCGAGTGCATCGCCGCGTCCCTGCCTGCGTACATGATTCCGGCGGCCCTGATGGTCGTCGACGAATTCCCGCTCAATACCAGTGGAAAGCTCGATCGTCGGGCGCTGCCCGCACCCGAATTCGGTGGTTCCGCCACGGAGTACGTGGCCCCGCGCACGCCCGTCGAGGCCCACCTCGCGGTGATCTTCGCCGAAGTCCTCGGTCTCGACCGTATCGGCCTCCGGGACAACTTCTTCGACGTCGGCGGTAACTCGCTCGTCGCCACGCGGGTCACCTCGCGTATTCGGGCCGAGTTGGGTGCATCGCTCGCCCTGCGTGACCTGTTCGATGTCCCCACCGTCGGGGCGCTCGCGGAGCGTATCGAGGGAACAGTACCGACGGCACCACGTGCCCCACTGGTCGCCGCCGTGCGTGCCGGACGGATTCCGCTGTCCCCGGCACAGCGTCGCATGTGGTTCCTCAACCAGTTCGATACCGCATCCGCGGCCTACAACATGCCGTTCGCTTTGCGGCTGTCCGGCTTTCTCGACGGCGACGGCCTGCGTTCGGCGATTCGCGACGTCCTCGAGCGTCACGAGTCCCTGCGCACCCTGTATCCGGACTCGAACGACGGCCCGCATCAGGTGATCGTCGGCGCCGACGAGGTGTTCCTCGATCTCGACGTGCATCCGATCACCGAGGCCGAGCTGCCGGCGCGACTCGTGAAGCTCGCCACCGAGGGCTTCGACGTCACGGCGGCGGTGCCGCTGCGCACGGCATTGCTGCGACCGTCCGTCGATGAGGACGAGTACGTGCTGGCCGTGGTGGTGCACCACATCTCCGCCGACGGATCGTCGATGGCCCCGCTCGCCCGTGACATCCTGCTCGCCTACACGGCGCGTACGACCGGCCGGGCACCGTCGTGGGTGCCGTTGGACGTGCAGTACGCGGACTACAGCTATTGGCAGGCGGAGTTTCTCGGCGACGAGACCGACGGTCGGTCGCAGGCCGCCGAGCAGATCGAATTCTGGTCCGCAGCGCTCGACGGCATCCCCGACCTGCTGGAGTTGCCCGCCGATCGGCCCCGACCGGCCGTGCCGACGAATTCTGGTGCGACGGTCCCGTTCTCGGTCGACGCCGCCACGGTGACAGCCGTCGCCGACCTCGCGGCCCGCTCCGCTGCCACGCCGTTCATGGTGTGGCACGCCGCGCTGTCGGTGCTGCTCTCACGGCTGTCGAACGCGGTGGACGTCACCGTGGGCACTCCCGTCGCCGGCCGCGGCGAACCCTCTCTGCAGGACCTCGTCGGCATGTTCGTCAACACCCTCACCCTGCGCGCGCGAGTATCCGGTGACCTGTCATTCGCGGACCTGCTCGCGCAGGTCCGCGAGTTCGACCTCGCCGCGTTCGTGCACGCCGATCTGCCGTTCGAGCGTCTCGTGGAGGTACTCGAACCCGCCCGGTCCACAGCCCGTCACCCGCTTTTCCAGGTGGGTCTGTCATACGAGAACTTCGAACCGGGAGTGCTGGAACTACCGGGTCTGACGGTGAGCGCCGTCGAGATGAATCCGGAGATCGCGAAATTCGATCTGAACGTGACGCTCACGGAGATCCGAGACGAGCGCGGTACCGTGTCCGGTCTCACCGGTGCGTTCACGTATGCGGTCGATCTGTTCGACCGCGACACGGTGGAGTCGTTCGTCGACCGTTTCGCGCGGATCGTGGCGACGGCGCTGGCCGATCCGGGCACGGCGGTGGGGGACCTGCCGGTGCTGGATCAGCGGGAACTGGTTCGCGTACTGCGCGAATGGAACGCCACGGACGTGGAGGTGAGCGAGCGGCCCTACCTCGCCCGCTACGACGAGCAGGCGGCCCGGACGCCTGACGCGGTGGCGGTGGTGTACCGCGACGTGTCTGTGACGTACCGGGAATTCAACGCGCGGGTCAACCGGTTGGCCCGCAAACTCATCGCCGAAGGCGCCGGAACCGACACTACCGTCGCGGTCGCGGCCCGCCGGTCGATCGAATTTCTGATCGCCCTGCACGCCGTGTTGCGCAGTGGTGCGGCGTACGTGCCCCTCGACGTCGACCTTCCGGCGGAGCGAGTGGCCCACGTCATCGAGGCAGCCCACCCCGTGCTCGTTCTGACCGCGGTCCGCGGCGAGTTCGAGTCGGACTCCGGAGTCCGGGTTCTCCCGATGGACGGTCTCGAACTCGACCGGTTCGACGATGCCCCGGTGACGGACCGCGACCGGCTGCGGCCCCTTCTGGCCGACAACCTCGCCTACGTCATCTTCACCTCGGGTTCGACCGGCCGGCCCAAGGGAGTGGCCGTCTCGCACGCCGGTCTCGGAAGCCACTTCGAGTTCCTGGTGTCCCTCGGTGCGCTGGACGAGACCGATCGGGTTGCCGTCAAGACACCACAGTCGTTCGACGCATCACTCTGGGAATTGTTGTGGCCCCTGGCTGTGGGCGCACGGGTGGTGATCGCGGAACCGGACGGACACAAGGATCCCGACTACCTCGCAGAACTGATCGAGACCGAGCAGATCACGGCGATACATTTCGTCCCGTCGATGCTCGCCGTCTTCACCGACGTGATCGCGCCGTCCCGGTTCTCGTCGCTGCGTACCGTGTTCGTCGGCGGCGAGGCACTGTCCGTCACTGTGGCGCGGCGGTTCGCAGCGGTCTCCGACGCTGCCGTCCTCAACGCGTACGGTCCCGCGGAGGTCGCACCCACTTCCACCACCTCATGGGTGGACACCTCGAACTCGGGCATCGTCACCGTGGGCACACCGGTGTGGAACACCCGCGCCTACGTGTTGGACCCGCGACTCCACCCCACTCCTGCCGGAGTGACCGGTGAGTTGTACCTGGCCGGCACACAGGTGTCTCGCGGATACGCGGGACGCCCCGACCTCACCGCCGAACGGTTCGTGGCAAACCCCTTCGACGCGCCGGGCACCCGGATGTACCGGACCGGTGACCGTCTTCGCTGGACCGGCCGGGGCGAATTGGAATACCTCGGCCGCAACGATTTCCAGGTGAAGCTGCGGGGACTGCGGATCGAACTCGGTGAGATCGAGGTGGTACTCGAGTCGGCGGACTCGGTTGCCCAGGCGGTCGTGACCGTGTATTCCGGAGCGGCGAGCGAACAACTGGTGGCCTATCTCGTCGCACGCACGGGCACGACGGTCGACATCGAGGCACTGACGGCGTATGCCGAGAGTCGGCTGCCCGAATACATGGTTCCGGACGGGTTCGTCACGCTCGACGCCCTCCCGATCAACGCGAGCGGCAAACTGGATCGAGCGGCATTGCCTGCCCCGGCCGTCGCTGACGTCGCGGTCGATCGAGTGGAGCCACGTACTCCGATGGAGGAAACACTCGCGGCCCTGTTCCGGGAGGCACTCGGCGTCGACGACCTGGGGGTGAACGACTCGTTCTTCGCTCTCGGCGGCGACAGCATCGTGTCGATCCAGCTGGTGTCGCGAGCGAAGGCCGCGGGGATCGTATTCACCCCACGGGACGTGTTCGAGCGCAAGAGCATTGCCGCGCTCGCCGAAGTGGCTACCGCCGCTTCGGCGGATCGACTCGCGCTCGCCGAACTGGCGGGTGGCGGCGTAGGAAACGTCGAGTTGACCCCGGTTGTCCGATCGCTGCTCGACCGTTCGGGTTCGGTGGGCCGGTATTCACAGTCCGTGCTCCTCACGCTGCCGACCGGGATCGAGCGATCGGACATCGTGGCGACGGTGCAGGCGGTGCTCGACAGGCACGACGCGCTGCGGTCCCGGCTGGTTCGCGACGGTGCGGTCGTGCGTCACTCGGTGTTGCCCGCCGGTGCCGTCGACGCCGATCGACTGGTCACGACGGTGCCGGTGAATCCCGACGTCGGTGACGCAGCCTTCGATGCGGTGATCGACCGCGAACTCTCCGCCGCGGCCGACCGGTTCGACTTCGAGACCCCGGTGCTCACGCAGTTCGTCTGGTTGGACCGTGGTGCGACCAGGCCCGGGCGGCTCCTCGTGGTTGCTCATCACCTGGTCGTCGACGGTGTGTCCTGGCGAATCATCGTGCCGGACCTCGTCGCGGCGGGAAGTGCCGTCGCAGCCGGTCACACTCCGAACCTGCCGGAGGTCGGTACCTCGTTGCGGCGTTGGTCGCACGGGTTGTCGGAGGCTGCCCGTCAGCCGTCCACCCTCGCGCAGTTCGACTACTGGCGAGGTGTCGTCGACGCTCCGGACCCGCTCCTCGGCGACCGGGCTCTCGATCCGGTGCGGGACCGGACCTCGACCACGCAGGAGCTGCACGTCGAGCTGTCCACCGCGATCACGGGCACGCTGCTGGCCCGCGTTCCGGAGGCATTCGGGTGCTCCATCGGTGATTCCCTGCTTGCCGGCTTCGCGGTGGCCCTCACCGAGTGGCGCCGTGCGCGCGGGGTGTCCTCCGCTTCTGCGTACGTCACCCTCGAGGGTCACGGCCGCGAGGAGTCGGTCGTGCCGGGCGCCGATCTGTCTCGTACCGTGGGCTGGTTCACCAGCGTTTATCCGGTGCGGCTCGCCCTGGAGGGAGTGGACACACCGGACGCACTCGTCGGCGGTGCGTCGGCCGGCGCCGCGATCAAGGCGGTGAAAGAGCAACTCCTGGCGGTCCCCGATCGGGGCGTCGGGTACGGACTGCTGCGATACCTCAATCCGGCGACGGCCACCGTACTCGCGGGCTTCGACCCGCCCCAGGTCGTCTTCAACTACCTCGGAAAGACCGGGATGGGCGATCTGTCCCCGGAGATGCGTGAGATCGGCTGGGTGCCGGATCTCGCGTCGTCGCGCGTCTTCTCGGGTGCAACCGATCAGGACATGAGCGCTTCCGCCGCGATCGAGATCAATGTCGGAGTGACGGATACCGATGCCGGACCGCGACTCGGAGCTTCGGTGCGGTTCGCCGGTGAACTGCTCGCAGCCGACGACGTTCGCGAACTCGTCGATCTGTGGCAGCAGGCGCTCGTCTCACAGATCGAGCACGTCGTCGCCGGATCCGGTGGGGGACTGACCCCGTCGGACATCGGCACGGTGGCGCTCACCCAGTCCCAGATCGAGACCTGGGAACGGACCTACCCGGCCCTCGAGGATGTGTGGGCGCTGTCGCCACTGCAGGCCGGTTTCCACTTCCATTCGCTGTTGGCCGCCGAGCACAGTGTCGACGTCTACCATTCCCAGCTGCGGATGACGCTGCTCGGCGACGTGTCGGCGGATCGGATGCGGGCCGCTGCCGCTGCGCTCCTGGACCGGTATTCGAACCTGCGGGTGGTGTTCGTGCAGGACGGCGACGTCACGGTGCAGATCCCCCTCCGTGGGGTGGAGGTCCCACTGACGGTGGTCGACCTCTCGGGCCGTGAGAGCGATTCCGGGGAAAGGGAACTCGAGGCACTGGTCGCCGAGAACCGGACCGCGCCGTTCGACTTGGCCGAGGCGCCGCTGCTGCGTTTGCTGCTCGTGCGCACGGGCGCCGAGCAATACGAGTTGGCGATGACCAACCACCACATCCTCCTCGACGGATGGTCCATCCCGCTGATCGTCCAGGACCTGCTGGTGCTCTACGCGACCGCGGGCGATCAGTCCGCGCTGCCTGCGGTGCGGCCGTACCGCGAATATCTCGACTGGCTGGCGCGCCGAGACCCCTCCGCCTCACGGGCCGCGTGGGCGCACGCGTTGGAAGGTTTCGACGAGCCGACTCTGCTCGCGCCTGCCCGCACCGGCGGCCGCGCGACGGCGGACCCGGAGGAAGTTCCGGTCCACTTTTCCGCGGCGGACACCGCCGAGCTGCTGGCCTTCGCACGACAGCACGGCGTCACGCCGAACACGGTGATCCAGACTGCGTGGGCTCTGCTGCTCAGGCGACTCACCGGTCGGGACGACGTCGTATTCGGCGCCACCGTCTCGGGGCGCCCCCCGCACATCCCCGGGATCGAGTCGATGGTCGGGCTCTTCATCAACACCGTCCCCGTCCGGGTACGAATCGACGCCGACGAGTCGGTGGCCGCGTTGCTGGTGCGGGTGCAGGGGGAGCAGGCCGATTTGCTCGATCACCACTATCTCGGCCTGACGGAAATCCAGGCCGAGGCGGGGGTCGGGGTGCTGTTCGACACGCTCACCGTCTTCGAGTCGTACCCCATGGATCAGGCGGCGCTGCAGGCGCAGACCGACATCGCAGGTATGCGCGTGGATTCGGTCCGGGTGCACAGTGTCACCCACTACCCATTGAGCCTGATGGCCCAGGTCGACGACACCCTGCGGCTCGCGGTGGCCTACCTGCCGGACACCTTCGAGCGCGACGAAGCGAAGTTGATTGCGGCGCGGCTCGATTCGGTGATCCGTGCGTTGATCGCAGAGCCCTCCGCCGCGGTAGCCCAGGTCACCGGATTCATCCCGGTCGAGTATGCGCGGATGATGCACGACTGGAACGCCACCGACCACCCTGTGCCGGAGTCGACGCTGCTGACGCTGTTCGAGGCGCAGGCGGCGCGTACACCCGATGCCGTCGCTGTCGAGTTCGACGGGGACGTGCTGACGTACGCAGCCCTCGATGCGCGCGCGAACCAGCTGGCCCGGCATCTGATCGCTCAGGGTGTGGCCCCCGAAACCCGCGTGGCCGTGGTGATGCGGCGGTCGCTGGAACTGGTCGTCGGAATCTATGCCGTCCTCAAGGCCGGTGGTGCATACGTGCCGGTCGATCCCGATCACCCCGCGGAGCGAACGAGTTACGTGCTCGCGTCGGCGCAGCCGGTGTGCGTGCTGACCACCTCGGCCGACCGGCCGAACCTGCCGAACCGGATCCCCGTGTCGGCCCTCGACACTCTCGACCTCTCGGGTGTCGCTGCGGTGCCGCTGACCGACGCCGAGCGCATCGAACCGTTGCGCCCTGCACACCCCGCGTACGTCATCTACACCTCCGGCTCCACCGGCAAACCCAAGGGTGTCGCGGTACCGCATGCGGCCATCGTGAATCAACTGCACTGGATGCAGTCGGAGTACACACTCACCGATCGGGATGTGTGGTTGCAGAAGACCGCAACCACGTTCGACGTGTCGGTGTGGGGCTACTTCTGGCCCCTGCAGGTGGGTGCCACCATGGTGCTGGCCACCCCGGACGGGCATCGAGAGCCTGCCTATCTGACTCGGGTCATCGACGAGCACGCGGTGACGGTCACCGATTTCGTGCCGTCCATGCTCGACGTGTTCGTCGCGGCCGCCGCGGAGGGGTCGTGCCGTTCGCTGCGGCACGTGTTCGTCATCGGCGAAGCGCTGCCGCCCGCGACTGTCCTGCGTTTCCGGGAACTCTCCGCGGCCCGACTGCACAACCTGTACGGGCCCACCGAGGCCGCAGTGTCGGTGACGTACTGGGAGACCGGTGACGCCGACACCACGAACGTGCCGATCGGTGTGCCGGAATGGAACACACAGGCCTACGTGCTCGATTCCCGGCTGCACCCGGTTCCCGTCGGCGTTCCGGGAGAGCTCTACCTGGGCGGTGCCCAGCTCGCACGCGGATACCTCGGCCGCGTCGATCTCACGTCCGATCGATTCGTCGCGAACCCGTTCGGACGCACGGGTGAGCGCATGTACCGCACCGGAGACCTCGTGCGATGGACGTCGGCGGGAGCGCTCGTCTACATCGGACGTACCGACTTCCAGGTGAAGTTCCGTGGTCAGCGCATCGAACTCGGCGAGATCGAGACAGTGCTCCGGTCGCACCCGGCAGTCACCGGCGCCGTCGTGTCGGTGTACTCGGACACCACCGTCGGCGATCATCTGGTCGCGTATGTCGTCGGCACACCCGGCGACGTGGACGTTGCGGAGCTTCGCCGGCAGGCGTCGGAATCCCTACCGTCGTACATGGTGCCGTCCGCGATCACCGTGCTCGACGAGTTCCCGCTGAACACCAGCGGAAAACTCGATCGTCAAGCGTTGCCCGCTCCCGAATTCCACGGGAGCGCAACGGAGTACATCGCACCTCGAAACGAGGCCGAGCGCACCGTCGCGGCAGTGTTCGCCGACGTGCTCGGTTCTTCGGGCCGGATCGGCGCGCACGACAACTTCTTCGATCTCGGCGGCAACTCGCTCTCCGTCACCCGAGTGGCGGCGCGGCTCGGTGAGTTGTCTGGCATCGGACTGTCTGTGCGCGATGTGTTCACCGCGCCCACCGTCGCGGAATTGGCGCTCCGTCTCGCCGAGCCCACGGCTGCAGGAGGCGCGCGCCCGGTGCTGTCCGGGATGCAGAGACCGGCCCGGATACCGCTGTCACCGGCGCAGCAGCGGATGTGGTTCATCAACCAGTTCGACCCGGCCTCGCCCGCGTACAACCTGCCGCTCGCGATCCGCATGTCCGGTGCTCTCGATGTGGCAGCGCTGTCTCAGGCACTCGACGACGTAGTCGGACGCCACGAGGCGCTTCGTACGGTTTTCCCCGACACGGAGGACGGACCCGCTCAGGTCGTCGTGGCCGCGGCAGATCTCTCGATGCCCCTCGAGGTCGTGGACGTGCCGGAAGGCGAGCTCGATTCCCGGATGATCGCGTTCTCCTCGCGCGGGTTCGACGTGTCCGAGGACTTGCCGGTACGGGCAACACTGTTCCGTACCGGTCCCGGCGAACACGTTCTGGCGATCACGCTGCATCACATCGCCGCCGACGGTTGGTCGTTCGGACCTCTCGGCGGGGATGTCATGACCGCGTACGCGGCCCGAGCAGAGTCCCGAAGTCCGGAGTGGATTCCGCTCGCGGTCCAGTATGCCGACTACAGTGTGTGGCACAGGGCGGTTCTCGGCAGCGAGGACGAGCCGGAGTCCCTCGCCCGACGCCAACTCGAGTACTGGACGCGGACGCTCGACGCTCTCCCGGACGAGCTGAAACTCCCCTTCGACCGCCCGCGCCGGACCGAGCAGTCCTACGCCGCGGGATCCGTGGGCTTCACCGTCACCCCCGAGATCCACCGCGGCATCGAGCGGTTGGCGCGTGAACACGGAGCCACTGTCTTCATGGTGGCGCACGCTGCCTTCGCGCTCCTGTTGGCCCGCCTGTCCGCGTCGGACGATATCGCCGTCGGCGCTCCGATCGCGGGCCGTGGCGAACGCGCTCTCGACAACCTGGTCGGAATGTTCGTCAATACGCTCGTGCTCCGCACGCGCATCGAGAGCACCGAGACGTTCGCGGAGTTGCTGACGCGGGTACGCGACGGCGACATCGGGGCATTCGGCCACGCGGACCTCCCCTTCGAGCGTCTCGTCGACGTTCTCGACCCCGTGCGGACGTCCGCGCATCACCCGGTCGTCCAGACTGCGCTGTCGATGCAGCCGACGGCAATCGGCGACATCGAGCTCCCCGGACTCCGGGTGCGTGTCGAGGACATCGACGCGCGTGTCGCGAAGTTCGACCTGCAGCTGACATTGGGCGAGGACATCGATCCCGCGGGCGTTCCGTCGGGTATTCGCGCCGAGTTCACCTACGCCGCAGACTTGTTCGATCACGCTACAGTGCGGCGGTACGCGGTGCAGCTCGTGCGAATCCTCGAAACGGTGATTGCCGACCCGACCACGGTGGTCGGCGACGTGAATCTCCTCGACGATGCCGAGAGCGCCCGCCTGGCACCGGTTCGCGGGCCTGCGAGTCGACCCACTCGACTACTGCCCGAAGTTCTCGCCGCGTCGGCGGCCGACCCGTCCGCGACCGCGCTCGTCTTCGGCGACCGTTCGATGACCTACGGAGAACTGGACCGGCGATCCAACCTCTGGGCGCGCCAACTGATCGAGGCCGGAGCGGGCCCCGAGACATTCGTGGCCGTCGCACTCGCCCGGTCGATCGAATCGGTGCTCGCCGTCTGGGCCGTTGCCAAGACCGGTGCCGCGTTCGTGCCGGTGGATCCGAACTACCCGGCCGAACGGATCGCACACATGCTCGGCGATTCGGGGGCGGCGCTCGGCCTGACGACGATCGAGTTCCGAGGCGGACTACCCGACTCGACACAGTGGCTCGTGATGGACGATCCCCACCACACTGCGCTGGTGGCGGCCCAGTCCTCGGCCGCGGTGACAGCGGCCGATCGCCTCGGGCGGATGCACACGGACCAACTCGCCTACCTCATTTACACGTCCGGATCCACCGGACTGCCCAAGGGCGTCGCCGTCACCCACTCGGGGCTCGCGAACCTTCTGACCGAGCTGGCCGACGAATACGAGCTCACCGCCGACGCCCGTGTCCTGCACTTCGCCTCACCCAGTTTCGATGCCTCCGTGTTCGAGTATCTGATGGCCTTCTGCGGGGGTGCGACGATGGTTGTCGTTCCTCACTCGGTGTACGGCGGTACGGAGCTCGCCGAACTCCTGGGCGAGCAGAGAGTCACACACGCCTTCATCACACCGGCCGCGTTGGCGTCCGTCGACCCCACGGGACTCGACGCACTCGCCGTCATCGTCGTCGGCGGAGAGGCCTGGGGTGCCGACCTCGCCGAGCGCTGGGTACCGGGACGGGCACTGTTCAACGGATACGGGCCGACCGAGTCCTCGATGATGGTGACGCAGAGCGGACCGCTGATGCTCGGCGAGCGGATGACCATCGGCGCTCCTGTGCGCGGCGTCGAGGCTCTCGTTCTCGATGCGCGGCTGCATCCCGTGCCCCCCGGTGTGCCGGGGGAGCTGTACGTATCGGGGCCGGCGCTTGCCCGTGGCTACCACCAGCGACTCGGTCTCACCGCGGAGCGTTTCGTCGCGAACCCCCACGGTGCACCCGGTCGGCGGATGTACCGTACCGGCGACGTCGTCCGGTGGGTCGAGTCCCGCACTGGGACATACGTCATCGAATACTTCGGGCGCAGCGACTTCCAGGTGAAGATTCGTGGATTCCGTGTGGAACTCGGTGAGATCGATTCCGTGTTCCGAGCGCATTCTGCGGTCGGATTTGCCGCGACCGTCGCGCACGAGACCGAATCCGGCGTCACAGCACTGGTCACCTATGTGTGCGCTGCGCCGGGGAGCGTCGTCGACGTCGACGACCTGACAGCGTTCGTCGGCGGGGCGTTGCCGGCGCACATGGTGCCCGGTTCGATCATGGTTCTCGACTCGATCCCGCTGACACCGGCGGGCAAGCTCGACCGCCGCGCCCTCCCCGAGCCCGTGTTCGTGAGCCATACCCGATTCACCGCACCCGACACGGCGGACGAGCGCGCAGTCGCGGCAGCGTTCGCGGATGTGCTGGGCGAATCACGCATCGGTGTGGACGACAACTTCTTCGCTCTCGGCGGCAACTCGTTGTCCGCCACCCAGGTGGTGTCCCGGGTCGGTTCGGCGTTCGGCACCCGTGTCTCCGTTCGCACGCTGTTCGACAACCCCACCGTGCGTCAACTCGTCTCCGCAATGGCCACGTCGCGGGCGGACGGGTCCTCGGACCGGCCCGCGCTGACGCGCCGCGAACATCCCGGACGGATCCCGTTGTCGCTGGCGCAGCAGCGGATCTGGTTCCTCAACCAATACGATCCTTCGTCGTCTGCGTACAACATCCCGCTGGCCCTGCGGATGTCGGGCAGGATCGACGTCCCGGCCCTGCGTGCAGCGCTCGGTGACGTTCTGGAACGTCACGAGTCGTTGCGGACCGTGTACCCAGGTTCTGCGGACGGTGCGCACCAGGAGATCCGGCCTGCCGCCGAGGTAGGATTCGATCTCACGCCGATCCGAACCGCGCCGGACCAGTTGATGCTCCGGATCGCCGAGTACGCCGTCGCCGGATTCGATGTGACCCGGGAGATCCCGTTCCGAATCCACCTGTTCCGGGAGAACCGTTCGGAACACGTGCTGCTGCTCGTCGCGCACCACATCGCCGCAGACGGATGGTCGTTCGGTCCGCTCGCGGCCGACGTGATGGCCGCATATGCATCCCGAGCGGAAGGGCTGGCGCCGTCCTGGAAGTCGCTGCCCGTCCAATACGCCGACTACAGTGTGTGGCAGCGGGAACTGCTCGGCGCCGAGGACGATCCGGACAGTCTGTCCGCCAAGCAGATCGAGCGTTGGCGTGCGGCTCTGGACGGTGCGCCCGAGGCGCTCGATCTGCCTACGGACCACCCTCGCCCCGCGGTAGCGTCGCACCGCGGCGAACGCGTGGACTTCGAGATCGATGCCGGCACCCACCGGGGGCTGGTCGAGCGCGCCCAGAAGAGCGGCACCACGCTGTTCATGGTTGTTCATGCCGCGTTCGCGACGCTCTTGCACAGGCTCAGCGGCAGTACCGACATCGTGATCGGCACACCCGTCGCCGGCCGTGGCGACGAGGGGCTCGATCCGCTCGTCGGAATGTTCGTGAACACCCTGGCCTTGCGCACACGGATTCACCCCGGCGAGCGTGTCGACGCACTCCTGGAACAGGTGCGCGATGTCGATCTCACGGCGTTCCAGGACACGGAGGTACCCTTCGACAGGCTCGTCGAGATCCTGCGTCCCACCCGGTCGTCCGATCGGCACCCGCTGTTTCAGGTGATGTTCGCCTTCCAGAACCTGCGACCGGTGACGCTGGAACTGCCGCAGTTGGTGGTGGAGGCCGTCGACTTCGATCCCCACATCGCGAAGTTCGATCTGGATCTGGGGCTCGCCGAGATCGTGGACGACGCCGGAGACCACCACGGGATCTCCGGTGCCTTCACCTTCGCGTCGGAACTCTTCGAACGGGCCACTGTCGCGGGATTCGCGGAGCGATTCCTGCGGATCCTCGAGGCGGTCGCTACCGGCGACGATATCGCCGTCGGCGATATCGCCATCCTGGGTGCGGCCGAGCAACAGTCCCTCGCCCCGGTGTGGGGCGGGCCGCTGCTCGCGAATGCCACCCTGCCCGAGCTGCTCGTCGCGACGGCGGAACGGTATCCGGGCTCGACTGCGGTCGTCTTCGACGGTGTCTCGATCGATTACCGTGAGCTGGACCGGCGATCGACGCAGCTGGCACGTGCACTCGTCGGAATGGGTGTCGGCCCGGAAACCTACGTCGCGATCGCCTTGCCGCGCTCTGTCGAATCCGTGCTGTGCGTGTGGGCCGTTGCCAAGACCGGTGCGGCCTATGTTCCGATCGACCCCGGGCATCCGGTGGACCGCATCGCGCACATTCTGCGGGATTCGGGAGTGATCGTCGGTGTCACCGGTGCGGAGTTCGCCGAACACCTCCCGGGGGTGACCGACTGGCTCGTACTCGACGACCCGGAGGTGCGCCGCGAATTGTCCTCGGCGAGCACGGCGCCGATCGGGGATGCGGATCGCACCTGCGCTCTACATGTCGATCATCCCGCTTATCTCATCTACACGTCGGGTTCGACGGGACTGCCCAAGGGCGTGGTGGTGTCCCACCGCGGTCTCGCGAATCTCGCCGGCGCGTATACCGCCGCAGTGCGGGCCACCGAGAAGTCCCGGGTCGCGCACCTCGCGGCCCCGACGTTCGACCTATCCGTCCTCGAACTGCTTCTGGCCCACACGTCCGGGGCCGCGCTGGTGGTCTGTCCGCCCGGTGTGTACGGCGGCGTCGAGCTACACGAGGTGTTGCAGTCCGAACGCGTAACGCACATGACCATCACGAATGCCGCACTGGCGTCCGTCGATCCGGAGGGACTGGACGATCTGCGCTCGATCGTCGTCGGCGGCGACGCCTGCCCGCCGGAGACGGTGGCGCGATGGGCCGACCGACTCGACCTCGTCAACGGGTACGGTCCCACCGAAGTGACGGTGGGCGCCACGTTCACCTCGGTACTCGGCCAGGGCCGGGACATCACCATCGGCGGGCCGCTGCCCGGGGTCGCCGCCGTGGTTCTCGATTCGAGGTTGCGGCCCGTGCCGGTCGGTGTCGTGGGAGAGCTGTACCTGCTGGGACCGGCTCTGGCACGCGGATACCACGACCGTGCCGCGCTCACGGCAGACCGATTCGTGGCGAGTCCGTTCGAGGCCGCCGGTGCCCGGATGTACCGCACCGGTGACCTAGTGCGCTGGCGCGCAGTACATTCCGGCGTTACCGGCAGTATGACCGACGGCACCCTTCCCGGGCATGCGATCGAATACCTCGGCCGCTCCGACCATCAGGTCAAGGTTCGTGGACTTCGTATCGAACTCGGCGAGATCGATGCCGCCTTGGGCGCACATCCCGATGTCGAATTCGCTGCCACCCTGGGCTACGAGTCGCCCTCGGAAACACGACTGGCATCGCACGTGCTGGTCGTTGCGGGCGCCGACCGTGATCCGGCGGCTCTGCTCGCGTTCCTGCGTCAGGCATTGCCGGGGTACATGATTCCGTCGGCGCTCGTGTTTCTGGACACGATTCCGCTGACCCCGAACGGCAAACTCGACCGGGCCGCCCTGCCCGCGCCCGACTTCGGCGCGGCAGCCAAGGAGATCGTGTACCGGGCGCCGCGGAACCATCTGGAGCGGTCGATCGCGGATGCGTTCACCGACGTGCTGGGCGGCACGGACATCGGCCTCGACACGGATTTCTTCGATGCAGGCGGCAACTCGCTCTCCGCGACCCGGGTGACCGCCCGGGTCGGCGCCATGCTCGACATCCGGGTCACGGTGCGTGACCTGTTCGAAGCCCCCACCGTCCTCGCGTTGGCGGAGTCGCTGGCGCCGCGGATGTCCGGGCTCGGCGACGGCGCTTCCGCCGGACCAGCGCTGGTGCCGCCGCCGCGCCCCGACCGGATCCCGCTGTCGCTCGCGCAGCAGCGGATGTGGTTCCTCAACCAGTTCGAAACGTCCTCGCCCGCCTACAACATGCCCGCCGCGGTCCGGCTGACCGGCCTGCTGGACACGGCGGCGCTGGCCGCGGCGATCGGTGACCTGATCGCCCGGCACGAATCGCTGCGGACCGTCTTTCCCGATTCGCGGGGTGGCCCGCACCAGGTGATCCTCGAGCCCGGAGACTTCACCCCCGACATCGCACCGGTCCACGTGAGCGAGGACGGGTTGCGCGCCGACCTCCAGGAATTCCTCCTGGCCGGCTTCGACGTGTCCCAGGCCGTGCCGCTGCGGGTGAAGGTGTATTCGCTCGGCGACATCGAGCACGTGCTCGCGCTCGTCGTCCACCACATCTCCGCCGACGGCGTCTCCATGGAACCGCTGATCCGCGACGTGATGATCGCCTACGCGAGCCGTGCCGCAGGCCACCCGCCCGCCTGGGCGCCGCTGCCGGTGCAGTACGCCGATTACGCGCTGTGGCAGCGGGAGGTCGTCGGCTCCGAGTCCGAGCCGGGCAGCCTCGCCGCCGCCCAACTGGACTACTGGACCCGCACGCTCGCCGGTGTCCCGGACCAGCTGTACCTGCCCGGCGACCGGGGCAGGCCCGCGGTGCCGTCGCATCGGGGTGCGGCGACCCGGTTCACCCTGGACGCCGCCACGCACCGGGCCCTGGCCGAGCTGGCACGGGCGCACGGCGCCAGCATCTTCATGGTCGCCCACGCCGCGCTCAGCGTCCTGCTGGGGCGCCTCAGCACCACCGCCGACATCGCCGTCGGCACCGCCGTCGCGGGCCGCGGCCGGGCCGAACTCGACGACATCATCGGCATGTTCGTCAACACCCTCGTCCTGCGGACGACGCTGGATCCGGGAGCGTCGTTCGTGTCGCTGCTCGAGCAGGCGCGGGACGTCGACCTCGAGGCGTTCGCCCACGCCGACCTGCCCTTCGAGCGGCTGGTGGAGGTCCTGAGCCCGGTCCGCTCCACCTCGCACCACCCGCTGTTCCAGGTGGCGCTCGGTGTGCAGGCCGTGTCCGGCGGCGGACTGGAGCTGGACGGACTGTCGGTCGAACCGCTCACCCTCGACGCGAGCATCGCCAAGTTCGACCTGCACTTCACGCTCACCGAGCGGCTCGACGACACGACCGAGCCGGCGGGCATCGACGCCGAACTCATCTACGCGACCGACATTTTCGACGAGAACACCGCCGCCGGATACGCGACCCGGCTGCGCCGGATCTTCGAGGCGGTCGTCGCCGACCCGCAGCGGCCGATCGGCGACATCCCCGTTCTCGGCGAAGACGAATACGCGGCGCTCACCCCGGTCCGCGGCGCCGACCCGCGGCCGGTGCAGATGCTGCCCGAGATCCTCGCCGACGCCGTCGCCGCAGCACCCGACGGCCTCGCCGTCGTCTTCGACGGCACCGGACTGACGTACCGGGACCTCGACGAACGGTCGAACCAGCTGGCCCGGTTGCTGGTGGACAGGGGAGTGGGACCCGAAACCCGGGTCGCGCTGGCGCTGCCCCGGTCCTTCGAATCGGTGGTGGCCGTCTGGGCGGTGGCCAAGACGGGTGCCGCCTTCGTGCCCGTCGACCCCGGCTACCCCGCGGACCGCATCCTGCACATGGTGCAGGACTCCGGGGCGATGGTCGGGATCACCGTGTCCGGGAAGCGGGAACTGCTGCCGGACTCGATCCGGTGGATGCTCCTCGACGACCCGGCACTCGAGGTGCACTGCACCCACGAGTCCCGGTTGCCGCTCACCAACCGCGACCGCATGCGGCCGATCCTGTCCGACCAGGTGGCGTACGTCATCTACACGTCGGGATCGACCGGCAGACCCAAGGGTGTCGCGGTGACGCACCGCGGCCTGATGAACCTGGTGACCGACGAACGTGAGCTGCTCGGCGTCACGTCCCGTTCGCGGACACTGCATTTCGCGTCGCCGAGCTTCGACGCCTCCGTGTTCGAGATGCTGATGGCACTCGGCGCGGGAGCCACGATGATCATCGCGCCGCCCACGATGTACGGCGGATCGGAACTCGCGGAACTGCTCGCGGCCGAACGCATCACCCATGCGTTCTCGACCCCGGCGGCGCTGGCGTCGGTGGACCACCGCGGGCTGGGTGACCTCGCCGTGGTCGTCGTCGCCGGTGATGTGTGCCCGCCGGAACTGGTCGCCCGCTGGGCGCCCGGACGCCGCATGGTCAACGCGTACGGCCCCAGCGAGGCGACGATCATGTCGTCCATCACCGAACCGCTCCGCGCCGGCGAACCGGTCACCATCGGCGGCCCGAGCCGCGGGGTGCGGGCGCTCGTGCTGGACGGGCGACTGCGTCCGGTGCCGGTGGGGGTGCCGGGCGAACTGTACGTCGGGGGACCGAGTCTGGCCCGCGGCTACCTCGGACGGCCCGGACTGACCGCCGAACGCTTCGTCGCCGACCCGTACGGCGAGCCCGGCGACCTCCTGTACCGCACCGGCGACCTCGTCCGCTGGCGGGAGAACCGCGTCCTCGATTTCGTCGGCCGCACCGACCACCAGGTGAAGATCCGCGGATTCCGGATCGAACTCGGCGAGATCGACGCCGCCCTCACCGCGCACCCGCAGATCGAGTACGCCACCACGATCGGCTACGAGCACCCGAACGGGGAGACCTCCCTCGTCGCGTACGTGCTGCCGTTCACCGGTGAGGACGTCGACCGCGTCGAGGTCGCGAATTTCGTCGGCCGCACCCTGCCCGCGTACATGGTCCCCGCGTCCGTCACCCTCCTCGACGTCCTGCCGCTCACCCCGGCGGGCAAACTGGACCGGGCCGCGCTGCCCGAACCGATCTTCGCCGCCGCGGCCACGACGTTCGAGGCGCCGCGGAACCCGATGGAGGTGATCGTCGCCGGCATCTTCGCGGACATCCTCGCCCTCCCCGAGATCGGCATCCACGACAGCTTCTTCGACCTCGGCGGCAACTCGCTGCTCGCAACCCAGGTGGTGTCGCGGATCAACGCCGCCCTCGACGTCCACGTCGGGGTCCGTGAGGTGTTCGAATCGCCCACCGTCGCCGCACTCGCGGCGCGGATCACCGAGACCACCACCCACGGTGCGCGGCGGCCCGCACTGACGGCGAGGGTGCGCCCCGAACACATTCCGCTGTCGCTCGCGCAGCAGCGGATGTGGTTCATCAACCAGTTCGACACCGCGTCACCGGCCTACAACCTGCCGGTCGCACTCCGTCTGTCGGGTGAGGTGGACCTGCGTGCCATGCAGATCGCGATCGCCGATCTCGTCGGACGGCACGAGGCGCTGCGCACCGTGTACCCCGATTCCGCCGACGGCCCGCACCAGGTGATCCTGCCCGCCACCGACGCGGTGCCCGACCTGACCCCGGTGCCTGCGCACCCCGACGACGTCCTCGAACGGGTGCTCGCACTCGTGACGACGGGCTTCGACGTGACCTCGGACGTGCCGCTGCGGGCACGGATGTACCGCGTCGGCACCGACGACTACGTGCTCGTCATGGTCGCCCACCACATCTCGGGGGACGGCTGGTCGCTCGCCCCACTGGCCCGCGACGTCATGCTCGCCTACACCGCCCGCACCGAGGGGCACGTCCCCCTCTGGACGCCGCTGCCGGTGCAGTACGCCGACTACAGCCTGTGGCAGCGGGAACTCCTCGGCGACGAGGCCGACCCCGAATCGGTTGCTGCCGAACAGATCACGTACTGGACCCGCACCCTGGACGGTCTGCCGGACCGGCTGTCGCTGCCGACCGACCGCCCCCGGCCCGCGGTCGCCTCCCATCGGGGCGCGCACGTGCCGTTCACCATCGACGCCGACACCCACCGCGCACTGCTGACGCTCGCGCGCGGCCGGAACGCCTCGCTGTTCATGGTGATGCACACCGCGCTCGCGGTCCTCCTCGCGCGACTGAGCAACGAATCCGACATCGCCGTCGGCGCGCCCATCGCCGGACGCGGCGAGGAGTCCCTCGACGAACTCGTCGGCATGTTCGTGAACACCCTGGTCCTGCGCACCCACGTCGACCTCGGGACTTCGTTCGCGGACAGCCTGAACGTCGCACGGTCCACCGACCTGGGCGCGTTCGCGCACTCGGACATCCCGTTCGAGCGCCTCGTCGACGTGCTGAATCCGGCCCGTTCCCGCGCGCACCACCCGCTGTTCCAGGTGGCGTTCTCGTTCCAGAACCTCGCCACCGCCACACTCGAACTTCCCGGCCTGCATGTCGAGGGACTCGACGTGCCGAACACGATCTCCAACTTCGACCTGCACCTGACGCTGTCGGAGAAGCACGACGCCGACGGCGCCCCGGACGTGATCGAGGCCCAGTTCACCTACGCCACCGACCTCTTCGACGACACGACGGTCCGGGCGTTCGCGGAACGCTTCCTACGCATCCTCGGGTCGGTCGTGCGGGACCCGAACCTCGCGGTCGGTGCCATCGACCTTCTCGACGACGTCGAACGGCAGTCGGTGATCGCCGAATTCAACGACACCGCTGTCGATCTGCCGCAGACGACCCTCCCCGACCTGTTCTCCGCCCAGGTGGCGCGGACACCCGACGACCCCGCGGTGTTCTTCGAGGGCACCGAACTGACGTACGCCGAGTTCGACCGGCGCGTCGACGCGCTCGCCCACCGGCTGATCGATGCCGGCGTGGGGCCGGAAGCGGTGGTGGGGCTGGCGATGAACCGGTCGATCGAACTGCTCACCGGGATGTACGCGGTGCTGCGGGCCGGTGGCGCGTACCTGCCGATCGATCTCGGACATCCGGCAGACCGGCTGGCATACGTGCTGGAGACGGCACGCCCGGTGTGCATCCTCACCACGTCCGCGGACGGGTTCACCACCGAGAACGTCCCCGTACTCGAGGTCGACACCCTCGACCTCGCCCCGCGCGGACCCGTGACCGCCGCGCACCGCCGCGCCCCGCTGCGACCGGAGAACACGGCGTACCTGATCTTCACGTCCGGGTCCACCGGCCGACCCAAGGGAGTCGCGGTGCCGCACGCCGCCATCGCGAACCAACTCCGCTGGAAGCAGCACGAATACCCGCTCGATACCACCGACGCGGTCGTGCAGAAGACGCCGGTCACGTTCGACCTGTCGGTGTGGGAGCTGTTCTGGCCGCTGACGGCGGGTGCCCGGCTCGTCATCGCCCGCCCGGACGGCCACCGCGATCCGGCCTACCTGGCGGACCTGATGCGTCAGCACCGCGTCACGACAGCACATTTCGTACCGTCCCTGCTGGAGGCATTCACCCCGGGTGCGGGGGAGCAGCCGGCCCTGCGCCGGGTTCTGTGCATCGGTGAGGCGCTGCCCGCCGACGCGGCCGCCCGTTTCCGCAGCCGGTTCGGTTCCGTCTCCCTGCACAACCTGTACGGCCCCACCGAGGCGGCCGTGTCCGTGACCGCCTGGGCTCACACCGACGGCGACACCGACACCGTCCCCATCGGCGGACCGGAATGGAACACGCAGGCGTTCGTGCTGGACGCCCGGCTGAACCCGGTTCCCGTCGGGGTGGCGGGGGAGCTGTACCTGGCCGGTGACCAGCTGGCCCGCGGCTACGTGGCCCGCACCGATCTGACGGCCGAGCGCTTCATTGCCAACCCGTTCGGCGCACCCGGTTCACGGCTCTACCGCACCGGTGACGTGGTCCGGTGGCGCATCCGGGACGGGAAGGGGGTCCTCGAATACCTCGAGCGCTCCGACTTCCAGGTGAAGGTCCGCGGATTCCGCATCGAACTCGGCGAGATCGAATCGGCGCTGGTGCGGTCCGCCGGGGTGGGGCAGGCCGTCGTGGTCGCCCACCGGAACCCGCACACCGGGACCGCCCTCGTCGGCTACGTCGTCCCCGAGGACGGCTCGACCATCGACTCCGCCGCGGTGCTCGCCGACGTCGGCGCCGCGGTGCCGAGCTACATGGTGCCCGCCGCCCTCGTCGTGCTCGCGGAACTGCCGCTGACCGCGAACGGGAAACTCGATCGCAAGGCGCTCCCCGCACCCGACTTGGCCTCGACGGCAGTCGAATACCGCGCGCCCGCAACACCCACCGAGGAGGTCGTCGCCGCCGTGTACGCCGACGTGCTCGGCGTCGAGGAGGTCGGGACCGGCGCGAACTTCTTCGACCTCGGTGGCAACTCCCTCGTCGCGACCCGGGTGGTCGCCCGGCTGTCCGAGACGCTCGGTCGCCGCGTCGAGATTCGGTCCCTGTTCGAGGCGCCTGCCGTCGGTGCCCTTGCGTCGCTGCTGGACTCGACGGACGCGACCGGATCCGCCCGCCCGGTGCTGACCCCGACAGTGCGCCCCGAACGGCTCCCGCTGTCCTCGGCGCAGCAACGGATGTGGTTCCTCAACCGGTTCGACCCGAACTCCGCCGTGCACAACATCCCCGTCGCGGTCCGGCTGTCGGGCGTCCTGGACGTCGACGCACTGCAGCACGCGGTCACCGACGTCCTCCACCGCCACGAGTCGCTGCGGACGATCTACCCGGACTCCGCCGACGGCCCGCACCAGGTGATCCTGCCCGCCGACCGGGTCGGTGACACAGCGTCCGTCGTCGCGACCGACGAGACCGCACTGCCCGCTCTGATCGCCGACCTGGTGACCACCGGGTTCGACGTCACCGCGGAGGTCCCGGTCCGGGTGCGGATCTTCCGGATCTCCGCGACGGAGCACGTCCTCGCCGTGGTCGTGCACCACATCTCCGGCGACGGCTGGTCGATGGCGCCGATGGTGCGGGACGTGATGGCGGCGTACGCGGCGCGGGCGGCGGGCGCGAGCCCGGACTGGGCGCCGCTGCCGGTGCAGTACGCCGACTACGCCCTGTGGCAGCGGGCCCTCCTCGGCGACGACACCGATCCCGACTCGGTGTCGGCGCGGCAGCTCGCGTTCTGGACGCAGACCCTCGCGGGAGCCGCGGATCAGCTGGATCTGCCCACCGACCGGCCGCGTCCCGCGGTCGCGTCGTACCGGGGCGGTACCGTCGACTTCACCGTGCCGTCCGATCTGCACGGCTCCCTGCTGGGTGCGGCGCGGGACGCGAACGCCTCCGTGTTCATGGTGGTGCACTCGGCGCTCGCGGTGCTGCTGAGCCGGCTCGCCGGTTCCGCGGACATCGCCATCGGAACCCCCGTCGCGGGACGCGGTGAACGCGAACTCGACGACCTGATCGGCATGTTCGTCAACACGCTGGTCCTGCGACAGCACGTCGACGGCGGGCGCACATTCGCCGAACTCCTCGCCGATGTGCGCGAGACCGATCTCGCCGCGTTCTCGCACGCGGACGTCCCGTTCGAGCGCCTCGTCGAGGTCGTCAATCCGTCGCGGTCCACCGGGCGGCACCCCCTGTTCCAGGTGATGCTCACGTTCCAGAACCTCGACCAGGCGACCCTGGAACTCGGCGACCTGTCGGTGAGCGGTGTCGACTTCGACGTGGACATCGCCAAATTCGACCTGCAACTCACCCTGATGGAGCAGTTCGACTCCGAGGGAGTCCCGGCCGGGATCGCCGCCCGCCTCACGTACGCCGCCGACCTGTTCGACGAGCCGTCCGCGCACGTGTTCGGGCAGCGGTTCCTGCAGGTGCTGCGGGCGGCGGTCGACGGTCCGGACACCGCGGTCGGCGACCTCGACATCCTCGGCAGCGGCGAACGGAAGCAGATCGCCGGCACCAACGACACCTCGCACCCCGTGCCCGCCGGCACCCTCGCATCGCTGCTCGACGCGGCGGTGGCGGCGGACCCCGACCGGATCGCGGTGGTCTTCGAGCGGGACGAGTTGACCTACGCGAATTTCGACGCCCGCGTGAACAGGCTGGCGCGCCGACTGATCGAGCAGGGCGTCGGCCCTGAGTCGGTGGTGGCGGTGGCGATGCGCCGTTCGATCGATCTGCTCGTCGGAATCCATGCCGTGGTCAAGGCGGGCGGCGCCTACCTGCCGGTCGATCCCGACCATCCGGTCGAGCGCACCGCGTACGTGCTCGACACCGCACAGCCGGCATGTGTGCTGGTCAGCGGTCCCGGACTCGCCGACAGCGGCGCGGTCCCCGTCATCGACGTCGCCTCCGAGGACCTCTCCCGGTACGGCAGCGCGCCCGTCACCGATCGGGACCGGCTCCGGCCGCTGTCCGTGGCGAACACGGCGTACGTGATCTTCACGTCCGGGTCGACGGGTCGTCCGAAGGGGGTCGCGGTCACGCACGGAGCGATCGTGAACCGGCTGCTGTGGATGCAGCACGAATACGCCCTGACCAGCGCGGACGTTGTTCTGCAGAAGACGCCGGTGACGTTCGATGTGTCGGTGTGGGAGCTGTTCTGGCCGCTGCAGGTGGGGGCGTCCCTGGTGATCGCCGCACCCGACGGACATCGCGATCCGCGGTATCTGACAGGGCTGGTACAGGAACGTCACGTGACGACCATGCATTTCGTGCCGTCAATGCTGTCGGTGTTCATGGATGAACCGGCTGCGGCGCAGTGTGATTCGTTGCGTCTGGTGTTCTGTTCGGGGGAGTCGCTGACGCCGGAACAGGTGTCACGGTTCCGGGCGGTCAGTGGTGCGGGTCTGCACAATCTGTACGGGCCGACGGAGGCCGCGGTCGACGTGACGCACTGGGAAACCAGTGCGTCGGACACGCAGTCTGTCCCGATCGGTCGTCCGGTGTGGAACACCGAGCTGCATGTGCTCGATGCCCGGTTGCATCCGGTGCCGAACGGGGTGGCGGGGGAGCTGTACCTCGCGGGCGACCAGTTGGCGCGGGGGTACCTCGGCCGCGTCGATCTCACCTCGGATCGGTTCGTGGCGAACCCCTACGTCGCAGGTGGGCGGATGTACCGGACGGGCGATCTGGTGCGACGCCGGGGTGATGGGGCTCTGGAGTACCTGGGGCGTACGGACTTCCAGGTGAAGTTGCGGGGTCAGCGGATCGAGTTGGGGGAGATCGAGTCGGCCCTGGAGACGCATCCGGATGTGGTGCAGGCGGTGGCGGTGGTGCACCGGGACGAGCGCGGCGAGGAGGCCCTCGTCGCCTATCTGGTGGGACGGCGCGCGGCGGAGTGGTTGGACGTGCGCGCACACCTGTCGACCCGGGTTCCGTCGTACATGATCCCGGCGCAGGTCGTGCACCTGGACACGCTGCCGTTGTCGGTGAACGGCAAACTCGACCGCAAGGCCCTGCCCGCACCGGAGGTCCGCTCGGCCGCCGCCGAGTACCAGCCGCCACGAACGGCGGCCGAACGGGCCGTCGCCACCGTGTTCGGCGAGGTCCTCGGCATCGACGGGGTCGGCGCCACGGACAGCTTCTTCGACCTCGGCGGCAACTCCCTGATCGCCACCCGCGTCGCGTCCGCGCTCGGGTCCGAACTGGGCATCGACTTCCCGCTGCAGTGGATGTTCACCGACCCGACACCGCGGTCGCTGGGGCAGCGCATCCAGAACGCGGCGACCGACGGCAAGCACGACGCCGGTGCCGCGCTCGACGTGCTGCTCCCGATCCGCACCCGAGGGACGGCGGAGCCGCTGTTCTGCGTCCACCCGTTCATCGGGCTCGCATGGAGCTACGCCGGGCTGAGCCGGGAACTGACCGAGGACCGGCCGATTTACGGGCTGCAGTCGCCGGCTCTGACCGAGGACGGGCCGCACCCGGAGACGATCACCGACTACGCGGATCGCTACGTCCGGGAGATCCGCTCGATCCAGCCGCACGGCCCGTATCACCTGGTGGGCTGGTCGCTGGGCGGGGTCATCGCGCACGAGATGGCGGTGCAGTTGCAGGCGGCGGGCGAAGAGGTGCGTCTGCTCGGACTCCTCGACAGCTACGTCGGACTCGACCGCAGCGTGGAGAACACCGCGACCACGGCGGACCTTCTCGGCGGTGCCGGCCTGGACCTGCCCGACGACGGGGTTCTCGACGAACTCGCGCCCGGCGGGCAGTTCGACGCCGAGCGGGCGGCCGCGCTGCTCCGGGTGGTCGGCGGTCCGCTGGCGGCGCTCACCGCCCCGGAACTCGACCGGATCTACGGGAACGCACTGCGGGCACCCGACCTGATCGACGGACACCGGCCGAGGGTGTTCGACGGCGAACTGGTGTTCTTCACCGCCGCCCTCGACGACGGCTTCCACATCGACCCGGTGACCTGCTGGAGCCCGTTCGTGCGTGGAAGGATCGACGAACACCCGGTGGACGCGACGCACTGGACGATGACGACACCGGACGCTCTCGCCGCGATCGCACCGCACCTCGAGCGTGCGCGGCGCCGGCCGCGGCACGCCGCGCCCGACACCGGCAGGGACGCCGACCCCGACGACAGCGAGAACCGGCCGCATTCGGTGCGCTGACCACACCCCGCCGCCGCTCAACCGACCGCGAGGTTTGGTTTGGGCGGTGAAGGGGGAATACCACGAAATGTGAGCGGTTGTAGCGGAAATGAGCGGTTGACCACCCCGAACATCGCGGACGCCGGACCTGCCGTGGCTTCAGGGTGCCGGTTTCATACCCCAGGTGTGAGATCTGACCGAAGAGAAGACCAAACCCTTGACTCCGCGGTACCGAATAGTAGATTGAGAGCGGTCATGTGACCTACCTCTCATACGGTACGGAAGCCCGGGAGGTCGGTCATACGTGGTTTCTTCGACTGCGTGTTCGGGGCGTGACGCTCGGTGCTTGGTGTGCTCGGAATGTAACGCGCCCGCGTTCAGCAGATCGGAGTACTTGGATGAGTCCTGTCGAGACGGTGACCAGCCCAGTGACCTACAGAAGCTTGTCCGTGTCCAACATCCCGTCCCCGCCGGCGATGGGGTCGCCGGAACCCCGGACCACGCCGGAGGCGGGGTCGCCGACGCTCCGGACGCGGCGAACGCCGCCCCGGCTGAGCCGAGACGGCGTTCGTACGGTTCGGTGGCCTGTGTCAGGCTCCGCGGCGCTTCGCCTTCAAAAGGTCGAGGCGCTCCTTCAGCAGCTCTTCCAGTTCCTCCTTGGAGCGGCGTTCGAGCAGCATGTCCCAGTGGGTACGCGGCGGCTTGACCTTCTTGGCCTCGGGCGCGGTGCCCTCGACCAGGGTCCCTTCGAGGCCGTTGCGGCACAGCCACGTGCCGGGGATCTCGGCATCGTCGGCGAAGGGGATGTCGAAGATCTCACCGTTGTCGCACCGGTACTTGGCCATCCGACGGGGCGCGAGGTCGTGGTCACGGTCGGTCTCGTAGCTCACCGCTCCGAGTCGACTCCCTCGAAGTACGCGATCTGCCATGGTTGTGTCCTCTCCTCGTTCGTCTCCGCGCGAGCACGCCTGGACCAGCACCAAGCGTTCACACTCATCTACAACGCCACGGCCTCCCGATTGGTTCCCGCACGCCGCGCAGATGCAACCTCGACATCTTACCGGGCGGGCTCGGGGGCGCCGCGCAGTAAGGTGGTCGATCATGACCAGCGCCTCCCGCAGACCGGATTCCTGTGTGTGGTGCGGACGCGAAGTGGCCGAGACGGGAATGGGCCGGCGTCGCCGGTACTGCCGTCAATCGTGCCGGCAACGCGCGTACGAGCAGCGCAACCAGGTCAAGGGCACCAGCATCCCCGCCGATGCGGTGGTGCTCACCTCGGAGGAAGCCTCCGCCATGGTCGACCGGGTTTTCCAGGTTCGATGTGCCGCCGAGGACGTGGCGACAGCCGTTGCCGAAGGTGCGGCGGCCCATGAGGTGGAGTCCCTGTGCGCCGATCTCGTGCAACTCGCACGTGAGGCCGAACGCTTCCGCTGAGCCTCCGACCGAGGCGGGGGAGCGTGGGACGCACTCTGCTCGACCGGTCCGACCGTCGCCGATCGATGGCGATTCCGAAACGAACATCACGAATCGACGCACACCGGGCCCACACGTACAGCACGATCAGTACAGCGTGGGAGACCGGCGTCGGTTGGTCCGTCTCACGCGCAGGACTTGCGCATCCAAGGTCTTCTACCCGCTGGGGGAACGAGATGACGAGTGTGAATTCGCCGCAGCCGACTAACGGCGCCGAAGATGTGAACGTTCCCGAAGGGGCCTTCCCGCTCTCCTCGGTGCAACGGAGCATGTGGTTTGCCCAACAACTGAGCCCGACGGTCCCCAAGTTCATCGCCCAGTACATCGAGTTGCGGGGCGAGATCGACCTGGACTTGCTGAGCGATGCGGCCGTGCAGGCCGGTCAGGAGTTCCAGTCGCCGTTCCTGCGTCTGCTCGACGTCGACGGGGAGCCCTATCAGGCGGTCGATTTCACGATCGACCCGTCGATCGGGTTCCTCGACTTCCGCGGCGAGGACGACCCCATGTCGGCCGCGCAGGTGTGGATCGACGAGGACTACGCGACACCTCTGCGGTTGACCCGGGACCGGCTCGTCGAGATGAACGTCCTGCAGGTCGGTGAGCAGCACTACCTGTGGTACACCAGGATTCACCACGTCGCGCTCGACGGGTACAGCGGCATGACCATGGTGAACCGGATCGCGGCGCTGTACACCGCGGCGATCGAGGGCACCGAACCGGAACCGAATCGTGCGCTGGACCTGCGCGAGCTGTACGCACTCGACCAGAAGTACCGGAAGTCGAGCAGGTTCGAGAACGACCGGTTGTATTGGGCCGAACGGATAGTCGGCATCGAGCACGGGTCGACGCTCGCCACCCACGACGCCCCCGCGGCCGCGAAGAGCAGGCTCGAGAGCGCGAAGATCTCCGAATCCGCGCTGGGTTTCCTCGGCGAGTCGGATCAGCGGGTCGGTGCCACGTCGGCGGCCGTCCTGCTCGCCGGGTTCGCCTGCTATTTGTCCCGCATGACGGGCAAGCGGGACGTGCTCATCAACCTGCCGGTGTCGGCGCGCACCACGGCGCCGCTGCAGCGGTCCGGCGGCATGCTCGTCAACGTCGCCCCGCTGCGGATCACGGTCCGCCCCGAGGACACGGTGGCCGAACTCGTGCAGCGGACGCAGCTCGAACTGATGGGTGCGCTGCGTCATCAGCGGTGCAGCCTCGAGGACATCCGCCGCGACGCCGGACTCGCGGGGACCGCGGAGGGGCTTGCCGGCCCGATGGTGAACGTCATGCTGTTCCACCAGGCGTTCACGCTGGGCACCGTCGACGGCGAGTATCACATCGTGACGTCGGGCCCGGTGGACGATCTGCTGGTCAACATCTATCAGAGCGGCGACGGCCAGACACTGCTCGATTTCCGCGGCAACCCCAACCGGTACGGGGCGGAGGAGCTGCGTGCGCACCACCGCCGATTCGTGGAGTTGATCGAGGAGTTCGTCACCGCGGAGCCGCAGGCGCGGACCGCCGACATCCACGCCGAGAGCGCGCGCCTCGGTGCGCGGTTCCTCGAACGGGAGTCCCAGCTCGAGTTCTGGAAGCGGGAGCTGGCGGGCCTGCCCGAGGTGACGGCGTTGCCGCTGGACCGGCCGCGCCCGGCCGAGCGGGCCGGCGCGGGTGAGGTCGTCGGGTTCGCCGTCGACGCCGACGTGCAGCACCGCGCGGCACTGCTGGCAGAGGAGGCGGGCACCGGGATCTTCACCGCGCTGCACGCCGCGCTGGCCGTGCTGCTGGGCCGGCTGGGTGACACCGACGACGTCGTGGTCGGAACACCGATCGTCGGGCGCGACACGAGCGACTCCGAAGACCCGGACGCCGGGGCGTTCTTCAACAAGGCGGTCCTGCGGTCGCAGGTGGACGGGGCGTCGTCGTTCGTCGACCACCTGAGCCGGGTCCGGGACGCCGACCGGGCCGCGTTCTCGCACGCGGCCCTGCCGTTCGACGATCTCGTCGCCGCCGTGGTGGCCGAACCGGACCCGTCGCACACGCCGCTGTTCCAGGTGATGCTCGAGTTCACCGACGGCGGCCATCCGCACGACTCCTCGGGGACCGTGACGATCAGCCCGATCCAGCGGGAACACCGAGCCCTGGGGCTGGATCTCGTATTCTCCCTCACCGAATCGGAGACCGGCGGCATCAACGGCCGGCTGCGGTTCGCGACGGATGTGTGGGACCGCGACAGCGCGGAGGCGATCGCCGCCCGCTTCGTCCGCATCCTGCAGTCGGTGACGGCGGATCCGACCTCGCCGATCGGGGACGTCGACGTCCTCGAACCGGCCGAGTACGCGGAGCTCGCGCCGGTCCGCGACGAGCCCGCGGTGGAGCCCCGGACGCTGCCCGCACTGCTCTCCGGTGCCGTGGCGGCGGGCGGTGACGGGGACGCCCTCGTCTACGAGGGGCGCGCCCTGACCTACGCCGAACTCGACGAGCAGTCGAACCGGCTGGCCCGCATGTTGATCGGGCACGGCGTGGGGCCGGGTTCGGTTGTGGCGCTGGCGATCGCGCGCTCGATCGAGTCGGTGCTGGCCACGTGGGCGGTCGCGAAGTCCGGGGCCGCGTTCGTCCCGGTCGACCCGAACTACCCGGCCGACCGCATCGAGCACATGCTCACGGATTCCGGTGCGGTCGTCGGTCTCACCGCCGCGGCGCACCGCGCGTCGCTGCCGGCGATCACGCCGTGGCTGGTGATGGACGACGCGTCGTTCGGGCGGGAGTTGGAGCTGCACACCGCCGGCGCGATCACCGACGCCGACCGCCTCCGTCCGTTGCGGACGGCGGATCCGGCCTACCTGATCTACACGTCCGGTTCCACCGGCACACCCAAGGGTGTGGTCGTCACCCATGTCGGCCTGGCGAACTTCGCCGAGGACGAGCGGCAGCGGTTCGACGTCACCGCCGGGTCGCGCACCCTGCACTTCTCGTCCCCGAGTTTCGACGCGTCGATCCTGGAACTGCTTCTCGCCGTGGGCGCGGGCGCCACGATGGTGGTGGCACCGTCGACGGTGTACGGCGGTACCGAACTCGCGGACCTGCTGCGCCGCGAACGGGTGACGCACGCGTTCGTGACGCCGGCCGCGCTGGCATCCGTCGATCCCACCGGCCTCGACCACATCCGGTGCGTCGTCACCGGTGGTGAGAGCTGTCCTCCTGCGCTGGTGCAGCAGTGGGCGCCGGGACGCGTCATGTTCAACGCCTACGGCCCCACCGAAGCCACCGTCGTCGCGAGCGTCGCGGGCCCGTTGACGGTCGGCGAACCGGTGACGATCGGCCGCCCGTCCCGCGGTTGCGGTCTGCTGGTGCTCGATTCGCGGTTGCACCCCGTCCCCGCCGGGGTGCCCGGCGAGTTGTACATCACCGGCGACGGTGTGGCACGCGGGTACCACAACCGATCGGTCCCCACGGCCGAACGGTTCGTCGCCGACCCGCACGGGACACCCGGTGAGCGGATGTACCGCACCGGCGACCTGGCCCGGTGGAACGCCGCCGGACAGCTGGAATACCTGGGCCGCACCGACTTCCAGGTGAAGATCCGCGGATTCCGCATCGAACTCGGCGAGATCGACGCCGTCGTCCGCTCGCATCCGAGCGTGGCGTTCGCGACCACCGTCGGCCGCACCGCACCGTCCGGCGACACGGCACTGGTGACGTACGTGCTGCCCGAGGACGGCGCGCAGATCGTCGTCGGCGACCTCCTCGAACACGCCGCCGCCGCGCTGCCCGCGCACATGGTGCCCGCCAGGGTGATGGAACTCGCCGAGGTCCCGTTGACCCCGGCGGGCAAGCTCGACCGGAAGGCGTTGCCGGAACCGCAGTTCGAGGCGACGTCCACCGTCTACCGGGCACCGGTGACCCCCACCGAGATGCAGATCGCGGAGGTGTTCGCGACGCTGCTCGGAGTCGAGCGCATCGGCGTCGACGACAGCTTCTTCGACCTCGGCGGCGACTCCCTCGTCGCGACCCGCGTGGTGTCCCGGGTCAACACTGCCCTCGGGACGGAGATCGGGGTGCTGGATTTGTTCGAGGCGCCCAGCGTCGCGTTGCTCAGTGCGCGCGTCGACGCCGCCGGGCCCCGCACCTCCGCCCGCCCCGTGCTCGCCCCGCGGGCCGGCTCCGGCCCGGTGCAGGTGTCGCTGGCGCAGCAGCGGATGTGGTTCATCAACCAGTTGGACACCGCATCGCCCGCGTACAACATTCCCGTCGGCATCCGGTTGCGCGGTACCCTCGACGTGGAGGCGTTGCGGACCGCGGTGAGCGACGTCCTCACCCGCCACGAGTCGTTGCGGACGGTGTTCCCGAACACCCCCAACGGCCCGATCCAGGTGGTGCTGCCGGTCGCGGAGGTGAGCCCCCGGCTCGACGTGGTCGAGGTCGCCGAGAGCGAACTCGAATCCCGCCTGATCGACGACGCCGCAACCGGTTTCGACGTCACGGTGGAACCGCCGATCCGGGCGGAGCTGTACCGGACCGCGACCGACCACCACGTGCTGGTGTTCGTGGTGCACCACATCGCCGCCGACGGCCTGTCGATGACACCGCTGACCCGGGACGTGATGGTGGCCTACCACGCCCGCGCCGCCGGCGAGGCCCCGCAGTGGGCGCCGCTGGAGGTGCAGTACGCCGATTTCGCGGTGTGGCAGCGCGAACTGCTCGGTTCCTCCGACGATCCGACGAGTCTGCTGTCCCGCCAGCTGGCGTTCTGGGCCCGCACTCTCGACGGTGCCCCCGAGGTCATGGATCTGCCGACCGATCGCCCGCGCCCGGCCCGGCAGTCGATGATCGGCGCGACCGCCGACTTCACGATTCCGGCACGCATCCACACCGCGCTGCTCGACATCGCGGGCGCGAACGACGCCAGCCTGTTCATGGTGGTGCACGCGGCTCTGGCGGTCCTGCTGTCCCGGTCGAGCGGGTCGGCCGACGTGTCGATCGGATCCCCGGTCTCCGGCCGCGGGGAACGGCAACTCGACGACGTCGTCGGCATGTTCGTCAACACGGTGGTCCTGCGCACCACCGTCGACCCCGATCGCAGCTTCCCCGAGATCCTCTCGCACACCCGTTCCGTGGATCTGGAGGCGTTCAGCAACACCGACCTGCCGTACGAGCGGCTCGTCGACGAACTGAAACCGACTCGCTCCGAAGCGCATTCACCGCTGTTCCAGGTGATGCTGGTGCTGCAGGGATTCGCGAACACGCGGCTCGAACTGCCCGGACTCGACGTGGAGGTCGAGGCCCTCGAGACCGGCGCCGCGAAGTTCGACCTCCAGGTGATCCTCACCGAGCACATCGAGGACTCCGGCGCCCCGGGCGCGATCGACGTCCAGTTCTCCTACGCGTCGGAACTGTTCGACCCGCCGACGATGACGGCGCTGGCCGCGCGATTCGTCACCCTGCTCGAGACCGTCACCGCCGGATCGGACGCAAAGGTCGGCGACCTCGACCTGATCGGCGCGGACGAGACGCACCGGATGCTCGAGCAGTGGATCGCCACCGACGTTCCCGTCCCGGACTCGGCGACCCTGGTCAGCCTGTTCGAGTCGCAGGTGGCCCGCACCCCGGACGCCGTGGCCGTGGTGTTCGCCGAAGAGGAACTGCTCTACGCGGAGTTCGACGCCCGCGCCAACCGGCTGGCCCGTGAACTCCTCGCCCGCGGCGTCGGACCCGAATCCCGGGTCGCCGTCGCGCTGCGCCGTTCCCTGGAACTGATGATCGCGATCTATGCGGTGGAGAAGACCGGGGCCGCGTACGTGCCGCTCGACCCCGACCATCCGGCGTCGCGGATCGCGTACGTGATCGAGAGTGCCGAACCCGCGTGCGTTCTCACCGCCTCCCGCGATCGGTGCGAGGGCGTCGACGGCGCGGACGCCGCCGTGATCGAGATCGACGCCCTGAACCTGTCCCGGCGGCCCAGCACCCCGATCACCGACGCCGAGCGCGGCGGTCCGATCCACCCCGATTCGACCGCCTACGTGATCTACACGTCGGGGTCGACGGGCAGGCCGAAGGGCGTCGCCGTCAGTCACCGGGCGATCGCGAACCGGCTGCTGTGGATGCAGGACACGTACCGGATGGATCACACGGACGTGGTGCTGCAGAAGACGCCGGTCACATTCGACGTGTCCGTGTGGGAACTGTTCTGGCCCCTCGAGGTCGGTGCGCGACTCGTCCTCGCCGCGCCGGACGGTCACCGGGACCCGACGTACCTGTCCCACATCATCGCCGACCACCAGGTCACCACCATGCACTTCGTGCCGTCGATGCTCGCCGTGTTCACGGCGGGCGCCGAACCCGAACTGTGCGGTTCGCTGCGCCAGGTGTTCTGCAGTGGTGAGGCCCTCCCGCCCGCCACTGCGGACAGTTTCCGCGAATTCGGATCCGCGGCGCTGCACAACCTGTACGGCCCCACCGAGGCCGCCGTCGACGTCACCTTCTGGGAATGCACGGAAGGCGACCGCGCCTCGGTCCCGATCGGCGCACCCGTGTGGAACACGCAGCTGTACGTCCTCGACTCCCGGCTGCACCCGGTGCCGGTCGGGGTGCACGGCGAGCTGTACCTGGCCGGCGTCCAGCTGGCCCGCGGCTACGTCGGTCGCAGCGACCTGACGTCGGACCGGTTCGTGGCGAACCCGTTCGGCGCACCGGGACAGCGGATGTACCGCACCGGCGACGTGGTCCGCTGGCGCGCCGACGGCAACGTCGAATACATTGGCCGCCGCGACTTCCAGGTCAAGCTCCGCGGACAGCGCATCGAACTCGGCGAGGTGGAGGCCGCCGTGCTGGCGCACCCGTCGGTGGCGCAGGCCGTCGTCACGGTGCACCGCAGCGAGGCCACCGGCGAGAGCCTCGTCGGCTACGTGATCCCCGTGGCGGGCGCCGACATCGACACCGCGGTCGTCCGCGACGCGGCGGCGGAGGCGCTGCCCGCCTACATGGTGCCGACCCGCATCATCGTGCTCGACCGGTTCCCGCTCGGCGCCACCGGAAAGCTGGATCGGGGCGCGCTGCCCGAGCCCGAGTTCCTCAGCCCGTCCGCGGAATTCGTCACCCCGCGCAACCCGATCGAGGAGATCCTCGCGTCGATCTTCGCGGACCTGCTGGAGGCACCCCGCATCGGCGTGTACGACAGCTTCTTCGACCTCGGCGGCAACTCGCTGGTGGCCACCCGGCTGGTGGCGCGGGTCAACGCCGCCCTCGGCAGCCGGATCGGCGTCCGGGAGATCTTCGACGCCCCGACCGTCGCGACGCTGGCCACCCGGATCGAGTCCGAGGCCGTGCAGGGCGCCGAACGTCCGCCGCTGGTGGCCGGGGTGCGCCCCGACCACCTGCCGGTCTCTCTGGCGCAGAAGCGCATGTGGTTCATCAACCAGTTCGACCTCGATTCCCCGGCCTACAACATCGCGCTCGCGGTGCGGCTGACCGGCGACCTCGACGAGGACGCGATGCAGGACGCCGTCGCCGACGTGATGGACCGGCACGAGTCGCTGCGCACCCGGTTCCCGATGGTGGAGGGCGAACCCCTCCAGGTGATCCTGCCGACCGAGGACGTGGTGCCGGATCTGTCGCCGATCGATTCGACGGAAGAACAACTGCCCGAGCATATTTCGCGGCTGGCGGGCGACGGGTTCGACGTCACCGTGTCGGTGCCGGTGCGCGCCGCCCTGTTCCGCACCGATCCCGGCGAGCACGTGCTCGTCATCGTCGTCCACCACATCAGCGCGGACGGCTTCTCCATGGCCCCGCTCGCCCGGGACGTGATGACCGCCTACGCGGCCCGCACCGGGGGGCAGGCACCGGACTGGACACCGCTGCCGGTGCAGTACGCCGACTTCGCGCTGTGGCAGCACCGGGTGCTCGGCAACGCCGACGACCCGGACAGCCTGCTCGCCGCCCAGCTCGACTACTGGACGCACACGCTCGCCGGGCTTCCGGAACTGCTCGCGCTGCCGACGGACCACCCGCGCCCGACGCAGCAGTCGATGCGCGGCGGCATCCACTCGTTCGGCATCGACCCGCAGATACACAGCCGGTTGATCACGACCGCCCGCGAACACAATTCGAGTGTGTTCATGGCCGTCCACGCCGCCCTGGCCGTGTTGCTGGCCCGGTTGGGCGACACGGACGACGTGACGGTGGGCACCCCGATCGCCGGCCGCGGCGACGCCGCCCTGGACGACATGGTCGGCATGTTCGTCAACACCCTGGTGCTGCGCACCCCGGTCGAGCCGTCCGGCACGTTCACCGACCTGCTGTCCACGGTCCGCGACACCGACCTGAATGCGTTCCACCACGCGGATCTGCCGTTCGAGCGGCTGGTCGACGCGATCTCGCCGGAACGCGCGACGTCGCATTCGCCGCTGTTCCAGGTGGTGCTCGAGTTCCGCAACAACGAGCGGCCACGGCTGGAGCTGCCCGGGTTGACCGTCACCGGCCTCGACCTGGCCACCGACATCTCCAACTTCGACCTCCAGCTCACCCTGACCGAGGAATTCGGGGTGTCGGGGGAGCCGGCGGGGATCTCCGCGGCGTTCACGTACGCGGCGAGCCTGTTCGACGCGTCCACGATCGCCGGTTTCGCCGACTACCTGCAGCGGATCTTCGACGCCGTGACGTCCGAGCCGGACATGGCCGTCGGCGACATCGACCTGATGGTGGCGTCCGAACGTGCGGCGCTCACCCCCGTGATGGACGGGCCGGACGCCGAACCGCGGACTCTGCCCGAGCTGCTCGCGTCCGCGGCGTCCGTGGACCCGAAGGCGGCCGCGCTGTCCTACGAGGGCAACGAGGTGACGTACCGGGAGCTCGACGAGCGGTCGAACCGTCTCGCCCGCCTGCTGATCGGACGGGGCATCGGCCCGGAATCGGTGGTCGCGCTGGCGATGGCACGTTCGCCCGAGTCGGTGCTGTCGCTGTGGGCGGTCGCCAAGACCGGTGCCGCGTTCGTTCCGGTCGACCCGAACTACCCGACCGACCGGATCGTCCACATGCTCAGCGACTCCGGCGCGGCGCTCGCGCTCACCGTCGCCGAGTTCCGCCCCACCCTGCCGGACTGCACCTCCTACGTCGTGGTCGACGCACCCGGCTTCGACGACCAGGTGAGCACACACTCCGCCGCCGTCGTCACCGACGCCGACCGGACACACCCGCTTGCACTGGAGAACCCGGCCTACCTGATCTACACGTCCGGGTCCACCGGCACCCCGAAGGGCGTCGTCGTCACCCACCGCGGTCTGGCGAACTTCGCCACCGACGAACGTGTCCGGTTCGGGGTCACCCCGCGGTCGCGGACGCTGCACTTCTCGTCGCCGAGCTTCGACGCGTCCATCCTGGAACTGCTGCTGGCGGTCGGGTCCGGCGCGACCATGGTGATCGCCCCGGCCTCCGTCATCGGCGGCACCGAACTCGCCGACGTGCTCCGGGAGGGACGGGTCACGCACGCGTTCATCACCCCGGCGGCGATGGCGTCCGTGGACCCCGTGGGCCTCGACCGGCTCGAGTGCGTCGCCACCGGTGGTGACGTGTGCCCGCCGGAGCTGGTGGCGCAGTGGGTGACCGGCGGCAGGCGGATGTTCAACGCCTACGGACCGACCGAGGCGACGGTCGTGTCGAGCGTGACCGGACCCATGCTGCCCGGTGAGGGCGTCACCATCGGCCGTCCGCCGATGGGCACCGGTGAGATGGTGCTCGATTCCCGCCTGCACCCGGTGCCCAACGGGGTGACCGGCGAACTGTACGTCACCGGTTCCGGTCTGGCCCGCGGCTACAAGGACCGGGCGGGCACCACGGCGGAACGGTTCGTCGCCAACCCGTACGGTGGCCTCGGCGCCCGCATGTACCGGACCGGCGACCTGGCGCGCTGGAACACCGACGGCCAGCTGGAGTACCTGGGCCGCAGCGACTTCCAGGTGAAGATCCGCGGGTTCCGCATCGAACTCGGCGAGATCGAGAACGCCCTCACCCGATACCCGGGCGTCGCCCGCTCGGTGGTGTCCGCGCACAAGGGCAGCACCGGCGCCAACCGGCTCGTCGGCTACCTCGTCCCCACGGCGGGCGCGGAACTCGACCCCGAGGCCGTCCTCGATTTCGTCGGCGGATTCCTCGCCCCGTACATGGTGCCGTCCGCGCTGATCGTCCTCGACGAGTTGCCGCTCACCCCGGCAGGCAAGCTGGATCGCCGCGCGCTGCCCGAACCCGACTTCGGCGCCCGGGTGTCGACCGGCCGCGCGCCGGTGTCGGAGATGGAAGAGGTGCTCGCCGGACTGTTCGCCGAGGTGCTCGGTCTGGAATCCGCCGGAGTCGAGGACTCGTTCTTCGCGCTCGGCGGCGACAGCATCATGTCGATCCAGCTGGTGGCCCGCGCGAAGGCCGCGGGCGTGGTGCTGACCCCGCGGGACGTGTTCGAGGCCAAGACCGTCGCCGGTCTCGCGTCGGTGGCGTCGTGGGTGGGCGCCGCCGACGTCGTCGTCCTCGACGAACTGCCCGGCGGCGGTGTCGGCGACATGCCGACCACCCCGATCACGAAGTGGCTGCTCGAACGGGGCGGCGAGTTCAACCGGATGTCGCAGTCCGCGCTGCTGACCGCGCCGCCGAATCTGCGCGACCTCGAACCGCTGATCAGCACGTTCCAGGCCGTCCTCGACCGGCACGACATGCTGCGGGCGCAGCTGATGGTCTCCGCCGACGAATCGCATCTCGCCGTCCGCCCGGTCGGTGCCGTGGACGCGCAGGACCTGATCCGCCGGGTCACGGTGTCCGCCGCCCCGGGAACACCGGCGTTCGCGGCCGCCGTGATCGCGGACCTCGACGCCGCGCTGGACCGGCTCGATCCGGCGGCCGGCGTCATGATGCAGGTGGTGTGGTTCGACGCCGGGGAGTCCGGCGGCCGCCTGCTCGTGGTCGCGCACCACCTCGTCGTCGACGGTGTGTCGTGGCGCATCCTCGTCCCCGACCTCGCGACCGCGTGGGCGCAGATCTCGGCAGGCCAGGAACCCGTCCTCGAGCAGGTCGGCACGTCTATGCGCCGGTGGGCGCACGGGCTGGTCGACGAGGCGGCGAACCGGGCGGGCGAACTGGATCTGTGGCAGCGCATCCTCGACTGCGAGGACCCGCTCGTCGGCAGCCGTCCGCTCGATCCCGACGTCGACGTCAATGCGACCGTCGGCCGGGTCACGGTGCAGTTGCCCGCCGAGGTCAGCGAGGCCGTCCTCACGGCCCTGCCGGAATCAATCCACGGCAGCGTCAACGACGGACTGCTCACCGCGCTGGCGATGGCGGTCACCCAGTGGCGGCGCACCCGCGGCCACACCCTCCACGGACGGTCCGTCGACGGAACCCTGGTGAGCCTCGAGGGGCACGGCCGTGAGGACCAGGTCGTGCCGGGCGCCGATCTGGGCCGCACGGTCGGCTGGTTCACGGCCATGTTCCCGGTGCGCCTGGACCTGTCGGGCATCGACCTCGACGACGCGTTCGACGGCGGCCGGGCCGCCGGGTCGGCGATCAAGGCGATCAAGGAACAGTTGCTGGCCATCCCGGACCACGGCATGGGTTACGGCATGCTGCGATACCTCAACGCCGACACCGCACCGCTGCTCGCGGCCCGGTCGCTGCCGCAGATCAGCTTCAACTACCTGGGACGCTTCGCCGCCGACCTGTCCGAGGCGGCCACCCGCGCCGGCTGGACGCCGACCGGTGAAGTCGACATGGACCGGGCGCAGGACCTCGACACCCCGGTCACCTCGGCCATCGACGTCAACGCCGTCACCACCGAGGTCGACGACCGGCCTCAGCTGCGCGCCACCTGGGCGTACGCGGCAGGTGTCCTCACCGTCGCCGAGGTGCGCGCACTCGCCGAACTGTGGGTCCGGGCACTGACCGCGCTCACGACGTACGCGGCCCGCCCCGACGCCGGCGGTGTGACCCCGTCCGACCTCGAACTGGTCAGCCTCGACCAGGACGCCATCGACCGCATCGAGTCGCGCTTCCCGGCGCTGTCCGACATCTGGTCGCTGTCGCCGCTGCAGTCCGGACTGCTGTTCCACGCGTTGCTGGCCGACGAGTCGATCGATTCGTACACGGTGCAGGTGACACTCGAACTGCGCGGCGCCGTGTCGTCTCGCCTGCGGGTGGCCGGGCAGGCCCTGCTCGACCGGCACGCGAACCTGCGGGCGTCGTTCGTCTACGACGAGGGCGGCACCCCCGTCCAGGCGGTCCACGGATACGCGGAACTGCCGTGGACGGAGATCGACCTGTCCGCGCTCGACGAGGAGAGCCGTGAGGCCGAGGTCCGGGAACTCCTCGACACCGACCGCCGCCGCGGGTTCGACATGGCTACCCCGCCGCTGCTGCGGTTCATGCTGATCCAGGTCGGTGCGGACGAGCAGCGCCTGATCATCACCAATCACCACATCCTGCTCGACGGCTGGTCGATGCCGCTGCTGATCCGCGACCTGCTGACCCTGTACGCCACGGAGGGGGACGCCACGGCGCTGCCGCGGGTGCACCCGTACCGCGACTACCTGGCGTGGATGTCGCACCGCAGCACCGAGGACTCCCTCGGGGTGTGGCAGCGCGCCCTCGCCGGGGCGGAGGAGCCGACGCTGCTCGCGCCGGCCGACGCGTCGGCCCAGAGCGACACGCAGTCCAGCGAACTGGTCGTCGAACTCGACGTCGACCGCACCGATCAGCTCAGTGTGGTCGCACGCGAACACGGCCTGACCCTCAGCACCCTGATCCGCACCGCGTGGGGAATCGTGCTGGGCGGCCTCGTCGGCCGCTCCGACGTGGTGTTCGGCGGGACGGTGTCCGGTCGGCCCCCGCAGATCGCGGGCATCGAGTCGATGGTCGGTCTGTTCATCAACACCCTGCCGGTGCGGGTCACCCTCGACCCGCGGGAAACGCTGGGGGAGTTGCTCGAACGCATCCAGGGCGAGCAGGCCGCACTGCTCGACCACCACTACGTCGGGCTGACCGACATCCAGTCGGTGGCCGGTCCCGGCGCCGGATTCGACACTCTGACCGTGTTCGAGTCCTACCCCGTCGACCGGGAAGGGCTGACCGAGCAGACCGACATCGCCGGCATGCACGTCCTCGACGTGCACGACAGCGCGAACGCCGCGCACTACCCGCTCGCCCTGATCGCCTCGGCGCACGACAATCTGCAACTGAAGCTCGAATACGTCGACGATCTGTTCGACCGGGCCGCCGTCGAGCGGATCGGCGACCGGATCGTGCGGGCGCTGATCGCCCTCGCCGAGCACCCGGGGATGAAGCTGGCGCAGCTGCGCCTGCTCACCGACGCCGAGGAAGCGGAACTGGTTCCGGCCCGCGGCAGGCCCGGCCGGTCCGTGCGCACACTGCCGCAGATGTTCGCCGAGACGGCCGCCGCGTCGGGCGACGCGACCGCGCTCGTGTTCGGCGACCGCCGGATGTCCTACCGGGAACTCGACGAACGGTCCAACCAGCTCGCGCGGCTGCTCATCGGCCGCGGCGTCGGCCCGGAAGACATCGTGGCCCTGGGCATCTCACGGTCCATCGAATCGGTGCTCGCCGTCTGGTCGATCACCAAGACCGGTGCGGCGTTCGTCCCGGTCGACCCGACGTACCCGCGGGAGCGGGTCGAGCACATGGTCACCGACTCGGGGTGCACGTTCGGTGTGCGGGTGGCCGCCGACCGCGACCGGCTGCCTGCCGCGGTCACGTGGCTGACCCTCGACGATGCGGAGACCGAAGCCGCCGTCGCGGCGATGTCCACCGACACCGTGACCGACGACGAACGGGTCGTGCCGCTGCGCTTCGCGCACCCGGCGTACGTCATCTACACGTCCGGGTCCACCGGCAAGCCGAAGGGTGTGGTGGTCAGCCACCGCGGTCTCGACAACTTCGCCGAGGAGCAGCGCACCCGCTACGCGACGGACTCGGCGTCGCGGGCCCTGCACTTCTCCTCGCCGAGTTTCGACGCCTCGGTCCTCGAATACCTGCTGTCGTTCGCCGTCGGCGCGACCATGGTGATCGTGCCCCCGTCCGTGTACGGCGGTGAGGAACTCGCGGAGCTGATCCGGGCCGAGGGCGTCACCCACGGGTTCGTCACCCCGGCGGCGCTGGCCTCCGTGGACCCCGAGGGTCTGGACGTGTTCCAGAACGTGGTGGCCGGCGGCGAGGCCGTCCCACCGGAACTGGTGACCCGCTGGGCACCGGGCCGCACCCTGTACAACGGCTACGGCCCCACCGAGACCACCATCATGAGCAACCTGAGCGATCACCTGCAGGTGGGGGAGACCGTCACCATCGGCGGCCCCGTCCGCGGCGTGTCCGAGGTGATCCTCGACTCCCGGCTGCAACCGGTCTCCGTCGGCGTCGCCGGCGAACTCTACATCTCCGGTGAGGGCCTGGCCCGCGGCTACCATGCCCGCGCCGGGCTGACCAGCGAGCGGTTCGTCGCCAACCCCTACGGGGACCCGGGCGACCGGATGTACCGCACCGGCGACCTCGCGCGGTGGCGGCCCGACCGCACGGTCGAATACTTGGGCCGCACCGACTTCCAGGTCAAGATCCGCGGATTCCGCATCGAACTCGGCGACATCGACAGCGCACTCGCCGGGCACCCGTCCGTCGCGTTCGCCGTCACCCTCGGCCGCCCCGGCCCCGCCGGCGACACCGTGCTCGTGTCGTATGTGCTGCCCGAAGCCGAGTCGGTGCTCGAACCGCCGGAGCTGAAGGAGTGGACGGCGAATCTGCTGCCCGCGCACATGGTCCCGTCGAGCATCATGATCCTCGACGAGATCCCGCTGACCCCGGTCGGCAAGCTCGATCGGGCGGGGCTGCCCGAACCGCAGTTCCTGCCCACCTCCGACGCCTTCCGGCCGCCGTCGACGGTCCTCGAACACACGATCGCCGACGTCATCACCACCGTCCTGGGCATCGAACGGGTCGGCATCGACGACAACTTCTTCGACATCGGCGGCAACTCGCTGATCGCGACCCGGGTCGCCGCACGCCTGACCGCGGAACTCGACACCGACATCGGCGTCCGCACCCTGTTCGAGGCACCGACGATCCATCAGCTGGCCCGCCTGATCGAGTCGACGGCCTTCGCCCCGGCGCACGACGGCGACCACGTCCGGCTGCCGCTCGGACCGATGGCGCAGCCCGCGCACGTGCCGGTGTCGCTGGCGCAGAAGCGGATGTGGTTCCTCAACCAGTTCGACACGTCCTCGGCGGCCTACAACATCCCGCTGGCCGTGCGCCTCACCGGTCACCTCGACGTCGAATCGCTGCGCGCGGCGGTGACGGACGTGTTCGTCCGGCACGAATCGTTGCGGACCGTCTTCCCGTCCCACGACGGTGAACCCACCCAGGTGGTGCTCTCACCCGGCCAGTGGACACCGAACCTCGAGATCACCGAGGTGTCCGAGGCCGAACTCCGGGAACACATCGCCGTCCTCGCGACCGCCGGGTTCGACGTCACGGCCGACGTGCCGATGCGGTCGGCGCTGTTCGCCCTCGCCCCCGACGATCACGTGCTCGTCATCGTGGTGCACCACATCTGCGCGGACGGGTTCTCGCTCACCCCGCTCGCCCGCGACGTCATGACCGCATACGCCGCCCGCATCGCGGGAAGCGCACCGCAGTGGAACCCGCTGTCGGTGCAGTACGCCGACTACACGCTGTGGCAGCTGCAACTGCTGGGTGACGAGAGCGACACGGAGTCGCTGATCTCCCAGCAGCTCCGGTACTGGACGGACCAGCTGGCCGACCTGCCCGAACTCCTGCAGCTGCCGACCGACCGGGCGCGCCCGGTCCAGCAGTCGTTCCGGGGTGCGCAGGTCGACTTCACGATTCCGGCGGACGTGCACCGGGCGCTGTCCGCGCTGGCGCGCAAGCACAACTCCACCATGTTCATGGCCGTGCACGCGGCCCTGTCGGTGCTGCTGTCCGCGCTGTCGTCCACCGAGGACATCGCGGTCGGCACCCCCATCGCGGGTCGCGGTGACGCCGCACTCGACGACATGGTCGGCATGTTCGTCAACACCCTGGTGCTGCGCAGCGCCGTCGACCCGGCGGCGGGTTTCGGCACCCTGATCGATCAAGTGCGGGCCACCGACCTCGCCGCGTTCCACCATTCGGACCTGCCGTTCGAGCGGCTCGTCGACGTCCTCGCGCCGGAGCGTTCCACCGCGCACTCGCCGCTGTTCCAGGCGCTGCTCGAGTTCCGGAACAACGAGACACCGCGCCTCGAACTGCCCGAACTCACCGCGGCCGCCGTCGATTTCGACCTCGAGGTCGCCAAATTCGACCTGCAGCTCAGCGTCGAGGAAGGATTCGACGCCGACGGGGTGGCGTCGGGGATCACCGCGTCGTTCATCTACGCCACCGACCTGTTCGACGCCGGCACCGTGCGGACGTTCGCCGACCGGTTCCTGCGAATCCTGACCGCCGTCACCGCCGACCCTCAGGCCCCGGTCGGGGACATCGTGATCACCGACGCCGCCGAGCGGTCGGCGATGGCGACCGTGTGGAACACCGCCGGTGTCGAGGCGGGCACCGACACCCTCGCGGACCGGTTCGCGCAGAGCGTGGCCCGGTTCCCCGACGCCACGGCCGTGACGTCGGAGGACGTGGCGCTGACGTACGCGGAACTCGACGCCCGGGCGAACCGGCTGGCCCGGCTGCTCATCGCCCAGGGGGTGGGCCCGGAAACGCTGGTGGCCGTGGCACTGCCACGCACCTGCGATCTGATCATCGCCCTGCTGGCCGTGATCAAGACCGGCGGCGGCTACCTGCCCGTCGACATCACCTACCCGGCGGACCGGCTGGCGTTCGTGTTCGAGGACGCCGCACCGAACTGCGTGATCACCACCACGGGTGACGTCTCCGCCCTGCCCGACTCGGAGACGCCGGCGATCCTGCTGGACGACCCGGAAACGACGACGGACCTCGCGCAGCAGTCGCCGGCGACGATCACCGACGCCGACCGGGTGAGCCCGCTCGACGCCGCGTCGGTGGCGTACGTGATCTACACGTCCGGGTCCACGGGCCGCCCCAAGGGCGTCGTCGTCTCGCACCGCAACGTGCTGACCCTGTTCGCGAACACCCAGCCGCTGTACGGGTTCGACGAGAACGACGTGTGGACGATGTTCCACTCGTACGCGTTCGACTTCTCGGTGTGGGAGCTGTGGGGTCCGCTGCTGCACGGCGGCCGGCTCGTCGTCGTCGACTACTACACGGCACGGTCGCCGGAGATGTTCCACGAACTGCTGCGCAACGAACAGGTCACCGTCCTCAACCAGACCCCGACCGCGTTCTACCAGCTCGCCGAGACCGACCGCATCGTCTCGGAGATCGACGTGAACGCGGCGGCACTGGCGCTGCGGTACGTGATCTTCGGCGGTGAGGCCCTCGACCTCGGTCAGCTCGGCCGCTGGTACGCCCGGCACGACGACTCCGCCCCGACCCTGGTGAACATGTACGGCATCACCGAGACGACGGTCCACGTCAGCTACCTCGCGCTGGACCGTGCGTTCGCGGAGTCGGCCTCGGCCAGCGTGATCGGCCGCGGCATCGCCGGGCTGCACGTGCACGTCCTGGACCGGCGCCTGCACCCGGTGCCCCCGGGCACCATCGGCGAGATGTACGTCTCCGGTGACCAGGTCACCCGCGGCTACCTGGGCCGGGCCGGGCTCAGTTCCACCCGGTTCGTGGCCGACCCGCTCCGTCCCGGGGCGCGGATGTACCGCACCGGCGACCTGGCCCGCTGGAACACCGCCGGCCAGCTGGAGTACCTGGGCCGCAGCGACTTCCAGGTGAAGATCCGCGGGTTCCGCATCGAACTCGGCGAGATCGAGTCCGCGCTGCTCCGGTACCGCGGCATCGCGCAGGCCGTCGTCCTCACCCGCGACGACGGGCACGGCGGCCACCGGCTGATCGGCTACGTGGTGCCGGAATCCGGCGCCACCGTCGAGGTGTCCTCGGCTCTCGAATTCGTCGGCACCCAGCTCACCTCGTACATGGTGCCCGCCACCCTGGTGGTGCTCGACGCGCTGCCGTTGACGAGCAACGGCAAACTCGACCGCCGCGCACTGCCCGAACCCGATTTCGGGGCCCGGGTGTCGGCGGGCCGCGCCCCGGCGACGGAGATGGAGACCGTCCTCGCCGGACTGTTCGCCGAGGTGCTCGGTCTGGAATCGGTGGGCGTGGACGATTCGTTCTTCGCGCTCGGCGGCGACAGCATCATGTCGATCCAGTTGGTGGCCCGCGCGAAGGCCGCCGGGGTGGTCCTCACCCCGCGGGACGTGTTCGAGGCCAAGACCGTGGCCGCCCTCGCCGAGGCCGCGTCCTGGGCGGGCGCCGCCGACGTCGTGGTCCTCGACGAACTGCCCGGCGGCGGGATCGGCGAGATGCCGGTCACCCCGATCACGGCGTGGTTGCTCGAACGCGGCGGCGATTTCCGCCGCTACACCCAGACCGCGCTGCTGTCGCTGCCCGCCGCGGCCGACGAGACGCTGCTGAAGCGCACGATCGCGGCCGTCGTCGACCGCCACGACATGCTGCGGGCGCGTCTGATCGGGGCCGCACCGCAGTGGCGGATCGAGGTGCAGGCCACGGGCGCCGTCGACGTGGACGACGTGCTGCACCGCGTCGAGGTCGCTTCGGTGGTCGGTGCCGCGTTCGCGGAGATCGCCACCCACGAACTCGACGCCGCCGCAGGGCGATTGGACCCCGAGGCCGGGGTCATGCTGCAGATGGTGTGGTTCGACGCCGGCGCCGAGGGGGGACGGCTGCTGGTCGTGGCCCACCACCTGGTGGTCGACGGCGTGTCGTGGCGGATCCTGGTGCCCGACCTGGCGACGGCGTGGGCGCAGGTCTCCGCGGGGCAGGAACCGGCACTCGAGCCGGTCGGCACGTCGATGCGGCGCTGGTCGCACGGGCTCGTCGACGCGACCCTCGACCGCGGCGCCGAGATCGAACTGTGGCGCCGGGTGCTCGAGGCCGACGACCCGCTGATCGGATCGCGTCCGCTCGACGCCGCGATCGACGTGGCGGGGACCGTCGAGAAGGTCACCGTGGAGGTGCCCGCCGACGTCACGGACGCTCTGCTGACCCGTGTTCCCGAGGCGTTCCACGGCGGCGTCAACGACGGGCTGCTGACCGCGCTGGCGCTGGCCCTGGCGCAGTGGCGGCGCACCCACGGCGACTTCACGCGTGAGTCGCTGGTGAGCCTCGAGGGTCACGGCCGCGAGGACCAGGTGCTGCCGGGCGCCGATCTGGGCCGCACGGTCGGCTGGTTCACGGCGATGTTCCCGGTGCGCCTGGACCTGTCGGGCATCGACCTCGACGACGCGTTCGCCGGTGGCCGGGCGGCCGGGTCGGCGATCAAGGCGGTCAAGGAACAGTTGCTGGCCATCCCGGACCACGGCATCGGGTACGGCATGCTCCGCTACCTCGACCCGGAGAGCGCCGACCGGTTGCGGGCCCTCGCGAAGCCGCAGGTCACGTTCAACTACCTGGGCCGGTTGGGCGGCGCGACGTCCACCGACATCCACGGGCACGCCTGGGTTCCGGTGACGGACACCAAGCTCGACGACATCCCCGCCTCGGACATCCCGGTGGCGTCGGCGCTCGACATCAACGCCGTCACCGGCACCGGGGTCGACGGCAACCGGCTGCGTGCCACGTGGGCGTTCCCGACCGGCGTCCTCACCCCGTCCGAGGTGCGTGCGCTCGCCGACCTGTGGGTGCAGGCGCTGACCGCGCTGACCGAGCACGTCGCGCGGCCCGACGCCGGCGGTGTGACACCGTCCGACCTGGACCTGGTGACGCTCGACCAGGACGCCATCGACCGGCTCGAGTCCCGGTTCCCGGCTCTGTCGGACATCTGGTCGCTGTCACCGCTGCAGTCGGGACTGTTGTTCCACGCCCAGTTCTCGGACGCGTCGGTCGACCCGTACCTGGTGCAGTTGGCGCTGAAGCTGCGCGGCGACGTGAACGCGGACCGGTTCCGCCGGGCGGGGCAGGCCCTGCTGGACCGGCACCCCAACCTGCGGGCCGCGTTCGTCCACGACAGTGCCGGCGCCTCCGCGCAGATCATCCAGCAGCACGTGGAACTGCCGTGGTCGGAGTTCGACCTGTCGGCGCTGGGTCCCGAGGAGACCACCCGCGAATACGAGCGGATCGTGGCACGGGACCGGTCGGTGAAGTTCGACATGGCGGAGGCGCCGCTGCTGCGCCTCGCCCTGGTGCGGCTCACCGACGACGAGTACCGGCTGATCCTGACCAACCATCACATCCTGCTCGACGGCTGGTCGACACCGCTGGTCATCCGCGACCTGCTGACGCTGTACGCCCTGGACGCCGACGGCAGCCTGCTGCCGCGGGTCCACTCCTACCGCGACTACCTGGCGTGGATGAAGCGCCACGACACCACGGACTCCCTCGACGCCTGGCGCGCCGCGCTCGACGGTGTCGAGGAGCCGACGCTGCTGGCCCCGCTGGAGCGGGGTGAGGCGCACTCCGCCGTCGCGGAGGAAACCGCGTTCACGTTGTCCGAGGAGCACACCACCCGGCTGCGGGACCTGAGCCGCGAACGCGGGCTCACCCTCAACACCGTCGTCCAGACGGCGTGGGGAATCGTCCTGGGCGGCCTGGTCGGCCGCTCCGACGTGGTGTTCGGCGGGACGGTGTCCGGCAGGCCGCCGCAGATCGCGGGCATCGAGTCGATGGTCGGTCTGTTCATCAACACCCTGCCGGTGCGGGTCACCCTCGACCCGTGGGAGTCGCTGGGCGAGTTGCTCGAACGCGTGCAGCGCGAACAGGCCACGCTGCTCGATCACCACTACGTCGGGCTGACCGACATCCAGTCGGCGGTCGGCGGCGGCGGCACGTTCGACACGCTGACCGTGTTCGAGTCGTACCCGGTCGACGAGGCGGGACTGACCGAGCAGACCGACATCGCCGGGATGTTCGTCCTCGGCATCGACGGCAAGGACTCCGCGCACTACCCGCTCGCGGTGGTCGCCTCCGGCGACGCCCGGCTGAACTTCAAGTTCGAGTACCTCCCCGAGGTCCTCGATGAAAGCGCGGTCGACGAGATCGCGGACCGGCTGCGGCGGGTGCTCGACGCCCTTGCCGACCGGCCCGAGATCCCCCTGGCCCACATGCAACTGCTCACCGAGGCCGAACTCGCCGAGTTCGCGCCGGTGCGCGGCCGCCCCGGGTTCTCCGTCCGGACGCTGCCGCAGATCTTCGAGGACGCGGCCGTCCTGGATCCGAACCGCACGGCGCTGACGTTCGAGGGCCGCAACGTCTCCTACCGCGAACTCAACGAGCGCTCCAACCAGCTCGCCCGGGTTCTCATCTCCCGCGGCGCCGGCCCGGAGACGTTCGTGGCGCTCGGCATTCCGCGGTCGATCGAGTCGGTGCTCGCGGTGTGGGCGGTGGCCAAGACGGGCGCCGCGTTCGTCCCGGTCGACCCGAACTACCCGATGGACCGGATCGAGCACATGCTCACCGATTCGGGGGCCACCATCGGGCTGACCATGGCCGCGTACGAGAAGTCGCTGCCCGATTCGGTGCCGTGGCTGCAGCTCGACTCGCCCAAGTTCGAGAAGGCGTGCCAGGCGAAACCGGCTCTGCCGGTGGCTGATTCGGACCGTAGGTCGCCGATCAGCCTCGACAATGCGGCGTACATCGTCTACACCTCCGGGTCGACGGGCAAGCCGAAGGGCGTCGTCGTCACCCACGAGGGCCTCGACAACTTCGCCGAGGACCAGCGGCAGCGCTTCGCGGCCGCGCAGACGTCCCGCACACTGCACTTCTCGACACCGAGCTTCGACGGGTCGGTCTTCGAGTACCTGCAGGCGTTCGGGGTCGGCGCCACCATGGTCATCGCGCCGCCGACGGTGTACGGCGGAGCGGAACTGGCCGAACTGATCAGGTCGGAACACGTCACCCACGCGTTCGTCACCACCGCGGCGCTGTCCACGGTGGACCCGGAGGGCCTCGACGAGTTCCAGCACGTGGTGTTCGGCGGCGAGGCGTGCCCGCCCGAACTGGTGACACGCTGGGCGCCGGGCAGGCAGTTGTCCAACGCGTACGGGCCCACCGAGACCACGGTGATGGCCAACATCAGCGACCCGATGACGGTGGGCGACCCGATCACCCTCGGCGGCCCGATCCGCGGCGTCGGCGAACTCGTGCTCGATGCGCGTCTCCAGCCGGTGCCCGTCGGCGTCCCCGGCGAGCTCTACATCACCGGCGCGGGTCTCGCCCGCGGCTACCACCGTCGCCCGGAACTGAGCAGCCAGCGGTTCGTCGCCAACCCGTTCGGGGAGGCGGGGGAGCGGATGTACCGCACCGGCGACATCGTCCGGTGGCGCGCCGACCACACCGTCGAATACGTGGGCCGCAGCGACTTCCAGGTGAAGATCCGCGGGTTCCGCATCGAACTCGGCGAGATCGACAACGAGATCGCCACGTTCCCCGGGGTCGGCTTCGCCGCGACCCTCGGTGCCCCCGGCCCGTCCGGTGACACGGTGCTGGTGACGTACCTGCTGCCCGTCACGGAAGGAGGCGTCGACCCCGCCGAGCTGACCGCACACCTGTCGACGCGACTGCCCGCGCACATGGTGCCGACGAGCATCATGTTCCTCGACGAGATCCCGTTGACCCCGGTGGGCAAACTGGACCGGTCGGCGCTGCCCGCGCCGGAGTTCCACGTCGCCACCACGGAGTTCGCGCCGCCGACCAACGATCTCGAACGCAAGATCGTGGACATCTTCACCGACGTCCTCGGTCTCGAACGGATCGGCATCGACGACAACTTCTTCGATCTCGGCGGCAACTCGCTGGTCGCGACGCGCGTCACCGCGCGACTGCGGGATGCACTGGACACCGACATCGGTGTGCGGGCGCTGTTCGAGGCCCCCGACGCCCGGTCACTGGCCGAACGCGTCGCCGACAGCGTGAGCGGCGGCGCCCGCCCGGCGCTCGCCCCGGTCGAACGCCCGGACCGGATTCCGCTGTCGCTGGCGCAGAAGCGGATGTGGTTCCTCAACCAGTTCGACACGTCCTCACCCGCCTACAACATCCCGCTGGCGGTGCGGCTGACCGGAACCCTGGACGAGGACGCCCTGCGCCTGGCGATGGCGGATGTCCTCGAACGGCACGAGACGCTGCGCACCGTCTTCCCGACGGTCGGCAACGAACCGACCCAGCGGATCCTGGCCGCCGCCGACGCACAGCCGGACGTCGACACGGTCGAGGTGGACGCGGCGGACCTGCCGCGGCACATCATGGATCTGGTCTCCCGCGGATTCGACGTCAGCACCGACGTCCCGGTCCGGGCTGCCCTGTTCCGGTCGGCGCCCGACCATCACGTGCTGACGATCGTGGTGCACCACATCTGCGCGGACGGATTCTCCCTGGCGCCGCTCGCCCGCGACGTCATGGTGGCCTACACGTCGCGGCTGGGCGGCGCAGGCCCGCAGTGGGCTCCGCTGCACGTGCAGTACGCCGACTACACCCTGTGGCAGCACGCCGGACTGGGCTCGGAGAACGATCCCGAGTCGATGATCAACCGGCAGTTGCGGTTCTGGTCGGAGACCCTGGCCGGGTTGCCGGACGTCATCCAGTTGCCGACCGACCGGCCGCGCCCCATCCAGCAGACGTTCGAGGGTGATCGGGTCGAGTTCGCGATCGACGCCGACCTCCATCAGCGGCTGACGGCGTTCGCCCGGGCCAACAACGCCACCATGTTCATGGCCGTCCACGCCGCGCTGGCCGTGCTGCTGTCGCGGCTCGGCAGCACCGACGACGTGGTCATCGGCACCCCGGTCGCCGGGCGCGGTGAAGAGGCGCTCGACGAGATGGTCGGCATGTTCGTCAACACGCTGGTCCTGCGGAACCGGATCGATCCGTCTGCGACGTTCACCGAACTGGTGCAGCAGATCCGGGAATCCGACCTGGCCGCGTTCCAGCACGCGGATCTGCCGTTCGAGCGGCTCGTCGAGGAACTGAACCCGACCCGGTCCACGTCGTACTCACCGCTGTTCCAGGTGGCCCTCGAGTTCCAGAACAACGAGAACCCGACGCTGGAACTGCCGGACCTGCGGGTCGAGAACGTGGACCTCGAGACCCGGGTGGTGAAGGAGGACCTCGAGGTGATCCTGGCCGAGCGCTTCGACCAGGACGGCGCGCCCGCGGGTGTCGCCGGCGGCCTCGACTTCGCCGTCTCGCTGTTCGACCCCGACACGGCGCGTTCGATCGCGGACCGGTTCGTGCGGATCCTCGCGGCCGTCGTCGCCGACCCGGACCGGCCCATCGGCACCGTCCCGCTGCTCGACGACGCGGAGATCGACGAGATGGTCCCGGCCCGCGGCAAGCCCGACGTGCGGCCCGAGGTGTGGCCGGACCTGCTGACCGCCGCCGCGGCCCTCGACCCCGACTCGGTGGCGTTGTCGTTCGAGGACCGGCAGGTCACGTACCGCGAACTCGACGAATGGTCCAACCGGCTGGCGCGGGTGCTGTGCGCCCACGGTGTCGGACCGGAGACGTTCGTGGCCATCGGTATGCCGCGGTCGATCGAGGAAGTGGTGTCGATCTGGTCGGTGGCCAAGTCGGGTGCCGCGTTCGTGCCCGTCGATCCGACGTACCCGCGGGACCGCATCGACTACATGCTCACCGACTGCCGGGCGTCGGTCGGCCTGACCGTCGCCGGCAGGCGTGACAACCTGCCGGACACGGTGCCGTGGCTGGTGCTCGACGACGAGACGTTCGCCGAGCAGGTCGCGGGTGTGTCCTCGGCGCCGGTCACCGACGCCGACCGCAGGATGCCGCTGCATCTGGCGCACCCGGCGTACCTGATCTACACGTCGGGGTCGACCGGAAAACCGAAGGGGGTCATCGTCACTCACCGCGGCATGGCCAACCTCACCGCGGAGGAACACGAACGGTTCCAGGTCACGCACGAGTCCCGGGTCTCGCATCTGGCGTCCCCGAGCTTCGACGCGTCGATCTTCGAGCTGATGATGGCGTTCGGCGCCTCGGCCCGGGTCGTGATCGTGCCGCCCACCGTCTTCGGTGGCGCCGAGTTGGCCGATCTGTTCCGGCGCAACGAGGTCACGCACGCGTTCATCACGCCGACCGCGCTGTCGTCCATCGAGGACGTGGGGCTCGAGTCGCTGCGGGTCCTCGCGGTGGCCGGCGAGGCCTGCCCGCCGGAACTGGTGGAGATCTGGGGCAAGCACCGCAACATGCACAACGGGTACGGGCCCACCGAAACCACCATTCAGGCGAGCGTCAGCGCCCCGATGCGTCCGGGCGGGGTCGTGAACATCGGCGCCCCCGCGCTGGGCTTCGGTTCGCTGGTCCTCGACGAACGCCTGCAGCCCGTCCCGGCCGGCGTGCCCGGCGAGCTGTACATCACCGGCCCCGGACTGGCACGCGGGTACCACAACCGGTCGGCGCTCACCTCGGAACGGTTCGTCGCCTGCCCGTACGGAGAGCCCGGCCGCCGGATGTACCGCACCGGCGACGTCGTGCGCTGGCGCGGCGACCACACCATCGAGTACATCGGCCGCACCGACTTCCAGGTGAAGGTCCGCGGCTTCCGCATCGAACTCGGTGAGATCGACGCCGTCCTCGCCCGCCACCCCGCGGTCGCGTTCGCGGCCACCATCGGTCACACCGGTCCGTCCGGCGACACGCTCCTCGCGTCGTACGTGCGGGCCGCCGACGGCCACGACCTCGAGCCGGCGGAACTGCGCACCCACGCGTCCGACCGCCTGCCCGCGCACATGGTCCCGTCGGCCGTGGTGGTCCTCGACCAGATCCCGATGACCCCGGTCGGCAAACTCGACCGCAAGGCGCTGCCGGCGCCCGAGTTCGGCACCACCGGCGCGGCCTTCCGGGCCCCGACGACGGCGACCGAACGGATCATCGTCGAGGCCTTCGCAGAGGTGCTGGGCGTGGACCGGGTCGGTACCGCCGACAGCTTCTTCGAACTCGGCGGTAACTCGATCGTCGCCACCCGGGTCGTCACGGTGCTGCAGGAGCGCCTTGGACGGCAGATCCCGTTGCAGTCGATGTTCCTGGATCCGACGCCCGCGGGGCTGGCGCTGCGGATCGACACCGAGAACGCCGCCGGGTCGCCGGTGGACGAGGCGCTCGGCGTCGTCATCCCGCTGCGCCCGACGGGGGAGAAGTCGCCGCTGTTCTGCATCCATCCCGGGATCGGACTGTCGTGGGGGTATGCGGGTCTGCTGCAGCACCTCTCGCAGGACCGTCCGGCGTTCGGCCTGCAGTTGCCGATCATCAGCGGCGGCCCGGCCGTCGACTCGATCGAGCAGCTGGCCCACCAGTACGTGCTGGAGATGCGCAAGGTTCAGGCGCACGGGCCGTACCACCTGCTGGGCTGGTCGCTCGGCGGCGTCATCGCGCACGCCATGGCCGTCGAACTGCGGCGGGAGGGGGAGGCCGTCGACACCCTCGCGCTCATGGACAGCTACGTGGCGAACGGGACCGATCAGGGTCCGGAGAGCCTCACGGTGCCCGAATTGCTGCACGGTCTCGGCCTGGATCTCGAGTCCGTGTCCGGGGAGGAACTCACGTACGAGCGGGCGGTCGAGTTGCTCGACGACGCGTTCGGGCAGAAGACCGGACTGACCCCTCGGCACCTCGAGCGGATCAGCGCCGGGTTCACGAACTCCTCGCGGATCATGAACAACTTCCGGCCCCAGGTGTTCGACGGGAACCTGCTGTTCTTCACCGCAGCCGGGTCGGCGGCGACGGGCGAGCATTCACCGGAGGAATGGCGCGATTCGGTCACCGGCGGCATCCGGGAAGTCAAGATCGAGTGCGAGCACAACCAGATGATCGAACCCGAGGTCCTGGCCGTGGTCGGGCCCGTCCTCGAGGACTATCTGGGCACGCACTGACCCGCGTTTTCCGCGGGTGGGCCCGCCCTCTATTGCAGTGCAGTAACGGGCGGGCCCGAATACCGATATCTCCTGCGAACTCGGTGACAATCGATCTCTACCCACAACAGGAGGCGACATGAAGCGCTCACGTATCACGAGCCTCACCGCGAGCGCTCTGTGTGCCGCATTCGTCGCCTGCACCGCGGTCGCGAACGCCGGGGTCGCCTCCGCCCTGCCGATCTATCCCGCCTCCGACCCCGATCCCTTCTACGGGCAGCCGCAGGGTCTGGCGGAGGCCGCGGTCGGCGAGCCGCTCGCGGTCCGCCCCATGCCGCCGCTGCTGGCGTTCCCCGACACCGACGTCTGGCAGGTGAAGTACCGCACCACCAACTCGGAGGACCACCCGATCTCGTCGGTCACCACCGTTCTGGTACCCCGCAACCGGCAGGTGAACGGGCCGTTGCTGTCGTATCAGCACATCATCAACGCGCTCGGGCCGCGGTGCGCGCCGTCGCGGACGCTGTACTCGAACGACCCGGACCTCCAGATCAAGGAGGCGCCGGCACTGAACCTCGCGCTGCAGCGCGGCTGGACCGTCGCTCTGCCCGACCACCTCGGCCCGAACAGCGCCTACGGCGCCGCCCGGCTCGGCGGAACCATCACGCTCGACGGCATCCGCGCGGTGCAGCGGGTGCCGGAACTGGCGGTCGCGGAGAGCCCGGTCGCGCTGGCCGGGTACTCCGGCGGCGGCATGGCCTCGGCGTGGGCCGCGGCACTCGCACCGACCTACGCCCCGGAACTGAACATCGTCGGCGTCGCCGAGGGCGGGGTGCCTATGAACATCGGCAAGATGGCCAACGGTCTCGGCATGCAACCGCATCCGGCGTTCGGTCTCGCGATGGCGGCGGCGCTCGGACTGGAGCGGGAGTACCCGGACAAGCTGCCGATCAGCGAGCAGCTCAACGACCGCGGACTGGCGATGCGCGACGAGATGGTCAACGCCTGCACCAACGGCATTCTCGCGGCCGGCGCAGGCCGCAGCGCCACGGAGGTCGCCAAGACCACCGACCTGATGAGCAGTCCGCAGGCCTGGGAGGTGCTGAACGAGAACAGCGTCGAGCTGTACCCGGGAGTTCCGACCGCACCGATCTTCGAATGGCACAGCCCGACCGATGTGCTCATCCCGGTCGATTCGATCGAGGCGACCATCGCCCGGTACTGCGCCGCGGGCGCCACGGTGCAGTCGGACCTGTTCCCGAGTCCCGATCACCTGACCACGGCCGTTCTGGGTCTGCCGACCGCCCTGGACTACCTGGACGCTCGCTTCCGCGGCGACCCGGCGCCGTCCAACTGCTGACCCGGTAGGTGCCGATCGGCGGCGGGCCCCCAGGCTCGTCGCCGGATTGTGTTCTGCCCGTGCGCAGTCCGAAATGTTGAGCGTTTGAGCAGATCTACCAGGGGGTATCCCGAAGCCATGCACCCCAGCACACGCACCGCAGTCGTGACGGGATCTGATTCGCCGATGGGCCGCGCCGTCGCCCTGGCACTCGCGGGAGACGGTTTCGACGTGGGCCTCGCCTATGCCGCGGACCGGGAGAGCGCCGAAGCCACGGCCGCCGACGTCGAATCCAGATCGGTGCGCGCGGCCGTGCAGCGTATGGACCTGGCCGACCTGCCCGGCTCCGCTGCCGCCGTCGACGAGTTCGCCCGGGACCTGGGCGGAATCGGCGTCCTCGTCAGCTGCCCCGGCAGCACCGCCGTCGAGTGCATCCAGCGCGCCGTGCGGTACATGATCGCCGGTGGCGGGGGCGGACGGATCGTCAACGTCACCACCTCCGCGTCCGGTCTCGGCGGGCTGACGGGTCTGCTCGCCGCCGAACTGGCGCGGTACTCGATCACCGTCAATTCGGTGGTGGTGCCCGCGGTCGAACCGGACTTCGCGGCGCCCGGCCCCGACGATCGGGAAGTCGCCGGCGTGGCGTCGTATCTGTGTGCGCCGGCCGGAATGTTCGTGACCGGTGCCGCGTACGTGGTCGACGGCACGAGGATCGCGATGATCCCGCACAGCCTGACCGAGGCCGGTGCGTTGCGTCCGCCCCGCCGGGCAGGCCGCATCCGGTCCTACACCGGCCGCTGGGCGCCCACCCGCTGGACGCGGTGATTTCGTCCGCGGGTCCCTTCGAAACCCGCGGACGCGCAGCCGAAAACACGGACGCGCCGTCGAAAGCGTCGTTGCCCCCTCGCGCCGGGAGTACCGTGTGCGCAGGGGGCTGCGAGTCGAGAGTGACGGTGTGATGCCGGCGGCAGTGAAGGGCACAGTGGGAAACCTGCCCCACGAACTGACGAGTTTCGTCGGCCGTCGCCGTGAGGTGACCGAGGCGCGACGACTGCTGTCCGTGTCCCGTCTCGTGACACTCGCCGGGATCGGGGGTGTCGGGAAGACGCGGCTGGCGTTGCGGGTGGCCGCCGATGCGAGCCGTGCCTTCGAGGACGGGGTGTGGCTGGTCGAGTTGGGGGAACTCGACGACGACACCACCCTCGTCGACGCCGTCTCGTCGGCGCTGCGACTGCGGGAGCAGCGCGCCGGGAACCCGGAAGTGCTCCTGACCGAGTACCTCGCCGACCGGCAATTGCTGCTGGTGCTCGACAACTGCGAGCACGTGGTCGCCGCGGCCGCCGCGCTGTCGGAGTCGTTGCTGCGGAGCTGCCCGGAGTTGCGGATCCTCGCAACGACCCGCGAACCGCTCGCGATCGGCGGGGAGGCGGTGCTCCGGGTTCCGCCGCTGACGGTGCCGGAACCCGAACGCACCTCCCTCCAGGGCCTGCCGCAGTACGAGGCGGTGACGTTGTTCGTCGAACGGGCAGCGACGGCGGTGCCGGAGTTCGAACTCACCGAGGACAACCACGTGGCGGTGGCCCGCATCTGCCGCCAGCTGGACGGGCTGCCGCTGGCGATCGAGCTGGCGGCCGTGCGGCTGCGGGTGATGTCGGCGGAGCAGATCCTGCAGCGGCTGACCGACCGCTACCGGTTGCTGACGGTGGGGTCGCGGGGCGCGCCGAGCCGCCAGCAGACGCTGCGCCTGTGCGTCGACTGGAGTCACGAACTGTGCACCGACGAGGAACGCGAACTGTGGGCGCGACTGTCGGTGTTCGCGGGCGGCTTCGAACTGGACGCGGTGGAGGGGATCTGCGCCGGCGACCTGCCCGTCGAGAACGTCCTCGACGTGGTGGCGTCGTTGATCGACAAGTCGATCCTGATCCGGGAAGAGGTCGGGCCCTCGGTGCGGTATCACCTGCTCGAGACGGTGCGCGACTACGGCCGGGAGAAACTGCAGGAGACCGGCGAACTCGTGTCGCTGCGGCGGCGGCACCGCGACTGGTACGAGCAGTTGGTGGTGCGGTGCGAGGCCGAATGGATCGGACCCCGGCAGGTGATGTGGATCGGCAGGCTCGACGCGGAGAAGCTGAACGTGCGGGCCGCTCTGCATTTCTGTCTGACCGAGCCCGGGGAAGCGGAACCGGGGCTGCGGATCGCCGCCGCACTGTATCCGTACTGGCGCGCCCGGGGACTGCTCCGCGAGGGCCGCCGATGGCTCGGGCAGCTGCTGGGGCGGCACCCGGGCGGCGCAAGCAGGGAACGGATCGAGGCGCTGTACGTCGACAGTGTCCTCGCGGGCATGCACGGCGACCGGGAGGCCGCGAAGGCGCTGGTCGACGAGGGGGCCGTCCTCGCCGAGCGGAACGGTGACACGCTGCTCGGCGCACTGGTGGTTCACGCCGCCGGGTGCTGCGCCATGTTCGCCGGCGACCTGCCGCGTGCGCGGGCATGCTTCGAGGAGGCCCTTCCCGTGTTCCGCGACCGGGGGAGCCTGCTCCAACTGACGTGGGGACTGCTCGGGGTGGCACTGGTCAGCGGCATGCAGGGCGACGGGGCGGTGGCGAAGATGTGCGGATCCGAGATCTTCGCGCTCACCGGGGCCCACGGCGAATCCGTGTATCGCGGCTGGTCGCTGTGGGCGGCGGGCATGGCGGCGTGGCAGCGCGGGCACCTCGCCCTCGCCGACGACTACGTCAAACAGGGCCTGCGGCTGTCGCACCTGGTGGACGACCGGATCAGCGCGTGCGGGGCGCTCGAGGTGCTGGCCTGGGTGGCCGTGGGCTCAGGCAGGGCCCAGAATGCCGCCGAGCTGATGGGTGCGGCGGAGGCCGTCGCACAGGCCGTCGGCAACCCGAGCACCGTGTACCCGAACCTGCTCGTCCACCACGCGGAATGTGAGCAGCAGGCGCGCGCCGTGATCGGGGACCGTGCGTTCGACGCCGCATTCGACCACGGCATGCACACATCCTTCGACGACGCGGTCGCGCTCGCACTCGACGAGCGGCGCCCTGACGCCGCGGCGTCGCCGAACGAGACGACGCACCTGACCCGACGCGAGTGGCAGGTGGCCGAACTGGTCGCGGACGGGCTGACCAACAAGGCGATCGCGGCACGGCTGGTGATCTCGCAGCGCACGGCGCAGGGGCATGTCGAACACATTCTCGCCAAATTGGGTTTCACCTCGCGCACCCAGATCGCGGCGTGGATCGTCGAACACGCGCAGGACCCGCACCCCTGACCGGGCACCCGCGCGGGGCGAAATAGGTATGCCTCCGGGTCGTTCAGCCGCTGTACTTCCGCGCTGCGGACGGGATGCTCGTACACGTCCCCCACTCCGGCTCCAGACCGAGGCCCCCGATGTCCACTGATCCCCGAATGCACCGAAAGCCCGACCCCCAACTTCCACTGCCCCCGCTTCTCCGCCGGGTGCGCACCGTCGACCGGTGTCGTGTGTGGACCGGGGGACAGCACGTGGCATGCGACGCGGTGGGGCGGGATCTCGTGGGGGTGGCGGCGTGACCACGGACGGTATGACCCGCTGGCAGGGAATCGCACAGAAGTGCGAACTGATGATCCAGCGGTGCCTCAACTGCACGACCCTGCTCGCCCCGTTGATGGCCACGTGCTCCGCGTGTCAGGGGTCGAACCTCGAACGGGTCCCGTCGTGCGGTGTCGGGTCGATCGTGTCCTCGAAGGTGGTCGACCGCGATCTGAGCGGCGTCGACCGTGGCCGCGGCCCCTGCACCATCGCGATCGTCGAACTCGACGAGGGTCCGTGGGTGTACACCTGGATCGACGGCGACGTCCCGGCACCCTCCGACTGCCCGGTCCGGGTCGAGTTCCGTCCCGCGTCGACGGCGGAACAACTGCCGGTGTTCGCCGTCCGCTCCGGTGATCCGCGATGACCGCCGTGGCCGAGACCGACGGCGAACCGGACGAAGCGTTCGGCACCGAATGGCTGCGCGTGGCGCTGCGCCGGTGCGAGTTGCTCGCGCAGATGCACTCGGTGAGCTCGGATGCGCGCTGGATGATCAGCTTCGCGATCCAGTGGGCGCCGTTCGGCGGTGCGAGCGCCGCGGAACTGCTGGAAACCTTCGGCGTCAACCGCCGGCGTTTCATGGAACTCGTCCTCGACGGACTCGCGCCGAAGGCCACCGACATCCAGAAGATCCGAGCGATGAAGGGTCAGCTGCGGACCTCCCTCGCGCAGGCGTGGGTCGTGCAGTAGGCCCGGCCGGTCATTCCGGCAGCAGATCGTCCAGGTGGATCGGCACCTTCCGCACCCGGACCCCGGTGGCGTGATGCACCGCGTTCGCCACCGCGGCCGCGGCCCCGACGATGCCGATCTCGCCTGCACCCTTCGACCCCACCGGGCCGGCGTGCGCGTCGACGTCGTCGAGGCACACCGCGTCCAGATACCTGATGTCGGCGTGCGTGCTGACGTGATAGGAGGCCAGGTCCTGCGTCACGACGTGACCGAATCGGGGGTCGTTCACGCTGCTCTCGTGCAACGCCATCGACACCCCCATCGTCATGCCGCCGATGAGCTGCGACCGCACCGTCCGGGTGTTCACGACCCGGCCGATCGCGAACACGCCGAGCATGCGTTCGACTCGGATCTCGCAGGAGTCGCGGCGGACGTGCGCCTCCGCGAAATGGGCGCCGAACGAATGGAGCGCGAACTTCCCGGCGTCCGGATTGTCGAGGGTTCCCGCACTCGCCTCTGCCCCCGGAACCGGGGTGCTGCCGTGCTCGTCCCGGAACGCGCGGGCCGCCGCGACGATCGCGCTGCCCCAGGACGTCGTTCCCGTGGAGCCCCCGGCGACGGTCGCCGGCGGAAGGTTCGTGTCACCGATCTGCAGGACGACCGAATCCAGGGGGCACCCCAGTGCGTCGGCGGCGATCTGGGTGAGCGCCGTCCACGCACCGGTGCCGATGTCGACCGAGCCGATCTGCACGGAGTAGGTGCCGTCGGACTGGTACACGATCCGGGCCACCGATCCCGGCATGGTGTTCGCGGGGTATGTCGCGGACGCGACGCCCAATCCCACCTGCCATTCCGTGTCCGACCGTGACCGCGCCGTCGCGTCGCGCTCCGCCCACCCGAACCGTCGGGCGCCCTCCCGCAGACAGTCGGTGAGGCGTCGCCCCGACCACGGGCGGCCCGTGCTCGGGTCGACGTCGGGTTCGTTGCGGATCCGCAGTTCGATCGGGTCGAGTCCGCAGGCCGCGGCCAGCTCGTCCATCGCCACCTCGGCCGCGAACATCCCCGGCGTCTCGCCGGGGGCACGCATCCAGGAGGGGGCGGGCACGTCGAGGGCCGCGAGCCGGTGGGTGGTGTGCCGGTTCGGTGCGGAGTACATCATCCGTGACGGGACCGCCGACTGTTCGGCGAACTCCTTGATCTTCGCGGACTGTTCGATCGCCTCGTGGGAGAGCGCGGTCAGGCGGCCGTCGGCGTCCGCGCCGAGCCGGATGTGCTGCACCGTCGCGGTGCGATACGCGGAGAGGGCGAACATCTGCTGCCGGGTCAGCGCGAATTTCACCGGCCGTCCGGCCGACCGCTGCGCGGCGAGCACCGCGAGCACGTTGTGCGCGTGCGGCAGTCCCTTGGACCCGAACCCGCCGCCGACATACGGGGCGATCACTCGCACCTGCTCGACTTCGAGTCCGAACAGCGGCGCCAGGGTCTGCCGCACGGAATGGACGCCCTGCGTCGAATCGTGCAGCGTCAGAACCGGTCCGCTGCCGCCCGGCGTCCACCGGGCAATGGTGGCGTGTGGTTCCATCGGATTGTTGTGCTCCATCGCGGACGAGTACACCCGATCGACCGTGACCGCCGAGGCGGCGAGCGCGGCGTCCACGTCGCCGTCGTCGGTGTCGGTCGGGAACCCGGCGTTGACGTCGTCGGGCGCGTACAGATCGTCCCGGTCGGAACGGAAGTCGGTGTCGTGGGCTGCCTCGTCGTAGTCGACGCGGACGAGGCCGGCGCCGTGCCGGGCAACTTCCGGTGATTCCGCGACCACCGCGCCGACGAACTGGCCGCGGAAGTGGACCTCGGGGTCCTGCAGGATCGTGAGTTCCCCGTCCGAGGTGTCCGCGAGACGGGGCGCGTCGAACACCGTCAGGACCGCGAGCACCCCGCCCAGGGCTTCCGCGTCCGCCGTGTGCATCGCGGTGACCCGGCCGCGGCCGATCGTCGACAGGATCGGGTACAGGTACGCCGGGTCGTCCACGGGGTGCTCGAACGCATACGCCGCCGTCCCGGTCACCTTGTCGTGGGCGTCGAGGCGCTCGGCGGGAGTTCCGATCACCTTCGGCTCGACGAGTGTCATCGGCGCGCCTCCTCAACGAGTGACCGGAGTACCGACACGAGTACCCGGCGGGTCAGCACGACCTTGAACTCGTTCCCCGGAAGCGGCTGTGCGGCGGCGAGTTCCGACTCGGCCGCCGCGGTGAACGCGTCCTCCGTGGGCGGCGACCCGAGCAGGACCTCCTCGGCGCGTGTGGCGCGCCACGGCCGGTGCGCGACACCACCGAGCGCGATCCGCGCCGACGTGATCGACGCGTCGTCGATCGTCAGCTCGGCGGCCACCGACACCACCGCGAACGCGAACGACGCCCGGTCCCGCACCTTCCGGTACGCGGACCGGTTCCCGGCGGGCGGCGCGGGCAACTCCACGGCCGTCACGAGGTCGCCGTGCCGCAGGACGGTGTCGCGGTCGGGCCGGTCCCCGGGAAGCCGGTGGAACTCGCGCAGCGGGATCCGCTGTTCCCCGCCGGTGTCGCGCACCACCACGACCGCGTCGAGGGCCGTCATCGCGACGGCCATGTCGGACGGATGCACCGCGACGCAGTGCTCCGACGCACCGAGAATGGCGTGATAGCGGGCGTAACCACCGAGCGCGGAACACCCGGTGCCGGGCTCGCGTTTGTTGCACGGCGTCGTGACGTCCTGGAAGTACACGCAGCGGGTCCGCTGCAGCAGGTTTCCCGCGGTCGTCGCGAGGTTGCGCAGCTGTCCCGACGCACCGGACAGGAGCGCGCGTGACAGCATCGGGTACCGGGCCCGCACCACGTCGTGCGCGGCGAGGTCGCTGTTGCGGACGGCCGCCCCGATCCGGACCCCGCCGCCGGGAAGTGCGTCGACACCGTCGAGGGGGAGACGGCTCACATCGACGAGGAGATGCGGCGCCACCACCCCGAGTTTCATGTGATCGACGAGGTTGGTGCCACCGGCGAGGAACGCCGCCCGCGGATCGGCCGTGACCGTGGCGACGGCGCTGTCGACGTCGGTGGCACGCTCGTAGTCGAAGGGAATCACGCCTCCGCCGCCTGCCGGATCGCCGCGAGGATGTTCGGATAGGCGCCGCACCGGCAGAGGTTGCCGCTCATCCGTTCCCGGATCTCGTCGTCGGTGAGTTCGGGCGGAGCGGTCAGATTCTCGGTGACGGCACTCGGCTGCAGGGCCAGGAACTCGTCGAACATGCCGATCGCCGAACAGATCTGACCGGGCGTGCAGTAGCCGCACTGCAGCCCGTCCTGCTCGACGAACGCCTGCTGAACGGAATGCAGCACGTCGCCGTCGGCCAGTCCGTGCGCGGTGACGACGCGGGCACCGTCGTGGGCGACGGCGAACGTCAGGCAGGACGTGGCGCGCCGGCCGTCGAGGAGGACGGTGCAGGAACCGCACTGGCCGTGGTCGCAGCCTTTCTTCGGCGCGATGACCCCGAGGTGGTCGCGGAGCGCGTCGAGCAGAGTGGTGCGGGTGTCCACGTCGAGGGTCCGTTCTTCGCCGTCCACGGTGAGCACGATCTTACGGTAGCGGGGACTGTCCGGGGCATTCATGGCGGGAGGTTACCCGCGGTGCGCGGTCCCGAATCGGTGCCCGCGGTGGTTCCGCCGACGAAGGACTGGGTACTTGCTGAACCCGGACACAGTGGATGATCGGGAAGGGACGTCATGCGCGTCGAACACATCACGGTGGTCGTGCCCGCCCACGACGAGGAGGCGCTGCTGCCGCGATGCCTCGACGGGGTGCGAACCGCCGCGCGGGAAGTGTCGGTGCCGGTGACGATCGTCGTGGTACTCGACGGGTGCACCGACGGCAGCGAGGCCGTCGCCCGCGCGGCGGACGTCGACGTCGTGAAGCTGGGCGCGCGGAACGTCGGCGCCGCCCGGCGTGCGGGTTTCGACTCGGTCGCCGTGCGCCCGCACGAGTGGTTCGCCACCACGGACGCGGACTCGCTCGTCCCCGCACACTGGCTGTTCTCCCACCTGCGGCACGCGAGTCGCGGCGCGCAATTGGTGGCGGGAACGGTGACGGTCACCGACTGGTCGGGGTGGCCCGACCACGTCCGGTCGCGGTACGGCAGTGTCTACCGCTCCGGGACCGCCCACGGGCACGTGCACGGCGCGTCCCTCGGATTCTCCGCGGAGCTGTACCGGGCGGTGGGCGGGTTCGCCGACCTGCCCGCGCACGAGGACGTGGATCTGGTGCAGCGGATGGTCGAAGACGGAGCTCACGTGGTGTGGAGTATCGACGCGCCGGTGGAGACGTCGGCGCGGGCCGACGCCCGCGTGCCGCAGGGCTTCGCCACCTACCTGGAGGGACTGCAGGACCGATGAGCACCGACGTGACCGAGGGCAGCAGCCGCACCCACGCCGCCGTGCGCGCGATCATCCGCTCGGGCGACGCGGAACTGCCGTTGCCCGGCGACGGGTTCACCGCCGCCCGGTGGGCGCAACTCACGGAATGGTGCCGCCGCGACCTCTCGACCGGCCGGCTGCTCGAGGCACACGCCGACGCGGATGCGATCCTCGCCGAGATCGACGGCACCCGGGCCGGCCGGAACGAGTGGTGGGGAGTCTGGGCCAGCGAGCCACCACACCCGGTCCTGGACGCCGCCCACGACGCCGGCGGGTGGCGACTGCGAGGGACGAAGCCGTGGTGTTCCGGAGCGTCGATGTGCACGCACGCCCTGGTCACGGCGCGCGTCGACGGGCACCCCCGGCTGTTCGCCGTCGATCTGCGGGAGCCCGGGGTCACTCCGGGACGCGGGGGCTGGCGCAATCCGGGGATGGCGGCGACCGACACCGAGGCGGTGACGTTCGACGGCGTTCCCGCGAGAGCTGTCGGCGCCGCGGACCGGTACCTCGACCGGGCGGGGTTCTGGCACGGCGGCATCGGGGTGGCGGCCTGCTGGTTCGGTGGCGCGCTCGCCGTCGCGGAACCGCTGCGGGCCCGCGCACGCGGCGGCCGGGCGGACAGTCACCAACTCGCGCACCTCGGCGCGATCGACGTCGCCGTCAGCGCCATGCGATGGGCACTCGCGTCCGCGGCCACGGAGGTGGACGCGGGTCCCCTCGATCGGGGCTCCGCGCAGGTGCGGGCGTTCCGGGTGCGGGGCCTCGTCGAGCGCACCGCCGGCGAGGTGATCGACCGCGTCGGCCGCGCACTGGGCGCCGCGCCGCTCGCGAGCGACGCGGACCACGCCCGCAATGTCGCGGACCTGCTGGTCTACATCCGGCAATCCCACGCCGAACGCGATCTCGCGACACTCGGCGAACTCGTCGCAGGGGAGGACTGACCGTGGACAACGCCACCCGATTCCGGGAGACACCCGTGGCCGGCCGGGGCACCCCGGAGGACGTGTGGCAGCCGTGGCTGACCTCCGTCCGGTGGACGCCGATACCGCTCACGGAATGCGACCGCATGGTCGTCGTCGCACCGCATCCCGACGACGAGGTGCTCGGCGTGGGAGCGCTGATGGCTACCGCGGCGACCGCCGGTGTTCCCGTCCACGTAGTGGCGGTCACCGACGGCGGAGCGTCGCATCCCGGCTCGCCGACCCTGACACCCGACACGCTGGCGGCCGCGCGGATCGCCGAATCCACCCGGGCGACAGCGCTGTTGGGCGTCGATGAACCGCTCCGTCTCGGATTGCCGGACGGCGATGTGAGCGGACACGAGCAGGACCTCGCGGCACGCCTCGTCGACGTGCTCACCGCGACCTGCCAGCCCTTCGAGAGAGTCTGGGTTCTCGCCACCTGGCGAGCCGACGGCCACCCCGATCACGACGCCACCGGACGGGCCGCCGCGGCGGCATGTTCGGTCACCGGCCATCGAGTGATGGAGTATCCGGTCTGGATGTGGCACTGGGCGCGGCCCGCCGACCCGTCGGTGCCGTGGAACCGGATGCGAGAATTCGCGCCCGCCGACGACATCCTGGCGCGCAAACGCCGGGCCGTCGACGAATTCCGCACCCAGATCCTCCCGCTGTCCGAGGACCCCCGGGACGCCGCGATCCTCCCGCCGTGGGTACTGGCGCGACTGATGCGGACGACGGAACGGGTGCTGTGGTGAGCGCGATGGATCCCGGCTACTTCGAGTCGATGTACGCGGAATCGGCGGACCCGTGGGGATTCGACGAACGGTGGTACGAACACCGCAAGTACGCGCTCACGCTCGCCGCCCTGCCCCGTCGGCACTATCGGCGGGCGTACGAACCGGGATGCTCGATCGGGGTACTGACGGCGCAGTTGGCGAGACGCTGCGACCGGGTCGTCGCCACGGACGTGGTGCCCCGTGCCCTGGCGAGCGCACGCGACCGCATACGCCGTGCGGGACTGGCCGACCGCGTGGACCTGGGCCGGGCATCGCTGCTCGACCCGTGGCCGGACGGTACCTTCGACCTCGTGGTGCTCAGCGAGGTGCTGTACTACCTGCCGCCCGCAGACCTGGGCACCGTCCTGGGGCTGGCCGTCGACTCGCTGGAGGAGGGCGGCACCCTCGTGGCCGTGCACTGGCAGCATCCGGTGCCCGAGTATCCGCAGACCGGCCGCGCGGTGCACGACGCGGTCGCGGCGCTCGACGGCCTCCACAGTGCCGGGTCGTACCGCGACGCGGACTTCCGTCTCGACGTCTACACGCGGGGTGCAACGCCCTCGGTCGCCGCGGCGGAAGGGCTGAGCTGACCGGTCGGCTCTCTCACTGTTCGGGCAGGCTGCCGGTCTCCAGGAAGATGACACGCCTGCCGATTTCTACCGTGTGGTCGCAGAACCGCTCGTAGAAGCGGCCGAGCAGGGTGATGTCGACGGCCGACTGGACACCGTGCGGCCAGTCCTCCGCCTGGGTGATCGTGAACAGGCTGCGGTGGAGGTCGTCCATCGCCTCGTCCGCCGTCAGCAATCCGCGGGCGCGCTCGGGGTCGCGGTGCTGCAGCACCTGCTCGGTCTCCCTCGCCTGCGCGACGGCGACGGTGCCCATCTCGGTGAACACGTCCCGCACCTCGTCGGGGACCACGTGGTCGGGATGCCGCCGGCGGGCGATCTTCGCGATGTGCACCGCGAGACCACCCATCCTGTGCAGATCCGCGGAGATGTGGAGGCCACCGACCATGAATCGGAGATCGTGAGCCACCGGCGCCTGCAACGCGAGGAGCGCGAACGCACGTTTCTCCCAGTGCGCCGCCGCATCGTCGAGCTCGCCGCTCACGCCGATGACATGCTCGGCGAGCTCGAGGTCTGCCTGCAGCAGCGCGTCGCTCGCCTCCGACATCGCGGTGACGGACAGCCGGCACATCGCGGCGAGATCGCCCGACAGACTGTCGAGATTCTCCGCGAAACGAGTACGCATCGGCTCAGCCTAGGGGTTTCCGGGACAGGTGCCTCGCTCTACCGGGGGTCGGCGTGCGCCAGCTTCCGGTACCCCTGGGCACCCACCCGGTCGACTGCCGCCTTGACCAGGCCGAAAACGGTGCCCTGCACGGCGGCCGCGATCAGCACCTCGCGGGTGCTGCGGGACAGATCCTTCGGGTCGGGAGCCTCGGATTCGCCTGCGACGCGCTTCCACACCTGACCGAACACGGCGCTCGCCGCGATTCCACCGGCGACACTCGCCGCCAGCGCCAACGGTGTGTACATCGCCTTCGATGCCGCGCTCATGTACCCGCCCTTCGCATTCGATCCCGTCGATCGTCCTCCGCCGGTCGAGTACCCGGATTCGCGCGTCCTCACACCGCCGCGGTCGTGACCGGGGGATTGTTTCGTTCGACGCGTAGCTGGGGAAAGCGTTCCGTATGACCCACGAATCAACTGGAGAGCCGACTCGCATCGTCGTCGTGGGCAGCGGCTTCGCCGGATTCGAGTGCGCACGCGCGCTAGCGCGTCGCCTCCCGGAGGCCGACGCCCGCGTCATCATGATCTCGCCCCACGACTACATGCTCTACACACCACTCCTGCCCGAGGTGGCGGGCGGAATCCTGGATGCCCGGTTCGTCACCGTTCCACTGTCCGAGGCGCTGCCGGACGTCGAACTCGTGCGGGGCAGAGTCGACGCCGTCGACTTCGAGGCCCGCACGGTGCACGTCACCGATTGCGAGGAGGGTGTCGAGCAGGTCGGTTGGGACCGGGTGGTGCTCACCCCCGGATCGGTGACCCGGCTGTTCGACATTCCCGGACTCGCCGAGCACGCCCGGGGACTGAAGACGCCGGCCGAGGCACTGTACTTCCGTGACCAGCTCCTCACCCAGATCGAACTTTCCGAGCGGGACACCGACCCCCGCGTCGCCGACGCCCGCCGGACGGTCGTCGTGGTCGGTGCGTCCTACGCGGGCACGGAACTCACGGCCCAACTCCGCGCCCTGGCCGACGAAGCAGCGTCCCGTCGCAACCTCGACCCCGCGAAGATCCGGTTCCTGCTGCTCGACGCCGCCGACAAGGTGATGCCCGAGGTAGGGGAGAAGCTGGGCGGCAAGGTGCTGGAGGTGCTCCGCTCGCGCGGCATCGAGGTGCGACTGGGCACCACCCTGACGGAACTCGGACCCGAACACGTCACTCTCGACGACGGAACCGTCGTTCCCACCCGCACGGTCGCCTGGGTGACGGGTGTCACCGCCGGCCCCCTCGTCGACACGCTCGGATTGCCCACCGAGAAGGGGAGAGTGACGGTGCGCCCCGACCTCTCGGTCGACGGGCATCCCGACGTCTTCGCGGGTGGCGACGCCGCGGCCGTTGCCGATCCGAAGAACAGCGGGTCGATCACCCCGCCCACCGCGCAGCACGCCGTCCGGCAGGGGCGGGCCCTTGCCCGCAACGTGGCGGCGAGCCTCGGCGTCGGCAACGCGAAACCGTACACCCATCGCGACATGGGTCTCGTGGTGGATCTTGGCCCCGGGTTCGCCGTCGCCAACCCCCTCGGGATCCGGCTGTCGGGGTTTCTCGCGAAGGTGGTCACGCGGGCATATCACCTCTACGCCATGCCGAACGCCGCCAATCGCTGGGCGGTGGCGCTCGCCTATCTCACCGACCTGATCTTTCCGCGTCCACTCGTGTCGATCGGGCTGGTCACCGACGCCGAATCACGGTTCGCCGCCGGCGAGGAAATCGGAGCGCAGACCTGAACGCGAGCACCGCCTACGCGACGCGGCTCACGTTTCCGATGCGGTCGGGGAGGGTAAGCGCGGAAAGTCGTCAGGTACCGATTCGAGGGAGTGGTCGTCATCGAGGCACATCGCGACACGTCGGCGTCGGCTTCGGATGTGTGGTCCGTCCTCGCCAACGGGTGGCTGTACCCGTCGTGGGTGGTCGGCGCGTCCCGGATGCGTGCCGTCTCCGACGACTGGCCCGCGGTGGGAAGCCGACTGCACCATTCCGTCGGCGCCTGGCCCGCACTGATCGACGACTCCACCGAGGTTCTCGTCGCCGAGGAGAACCGTGAACTCCGGCTGCTCGCGCAGGTTACCCCCACGAAGGCGATCGTGCGCCTGCGCATGGAACCGCGTGGATCCGGGTGTCACCTCCAGATGTCGGAGGTCGCGGCTTCCGCACCGTTGAGCTGGGTTCCGCGGATCGCGCAGGACCTGGCGGTGCTCCCACGCAATCTCGAATGCCTGCGCCGACTGTCGTTCCTCGCCGAGCGAAACACCAAAGCCTGACATCGGAACCGGGCGGCGCGATCGCGGGGGGAGCGGGGCTGACGGTCACCTACTTTCGGCGGCGACGAGGGCAAGGAGCCACCGCGGGCCGACCGTGACGGCACCGAGTGCCTCGACCCGGGCCCGAAGGCCACGATCGGCGGTGACGACGGTGATCGGCCGGTCACCGTCCTTTTCTACGGCCACCACGTCGACGATCGCGTCGTCGCCCGAACCGTCCGCCGACACCACCCGCAGACCGCCGAATTCCCGCTCCTGCTCCCCGGCAACCGCCGCCTTCGCCGCACCCTCGATCACGACCACCACCTCGGACGGCTGGGCCAGATGTCGTTCCAGAGCGCCCAGTTGGACGAGGAGTCGCCGGGCCGCACCCGCACGATCACGCCACCAGCCGTCGGGCCGCGCGCCGACGACGTTCGCCGCGTCCACCACGATCAGAGCAGTCCTGTCGTCAGTCATTTCCACAGTTTCCCCGCTCCGAACACCGAATACGACAAGTCTTCCGAATCGGGCAGCTGTGGGTGCTATGACAGTGATGACGGTGCGTCAGGGCGAGGAGACCGAAATGGACGTCCGCTTCATCTCCGGCGACGGGGTGCGTTCGTGTGCGGCGACCGAATTGACGGAGTTGCTCGACCGGCCCGACGGAGTGGTCTGGGTGGACATCCCGACCTGGGACGAACACGCGCACGACGCGTTGACCACAGTCTTCGGGTTTCATCCTCTCGCCGTGCGGGATTCGGAGCACCGCAATCAGGTTCCGAAGGTGCACAGGTATGTGGACCATTTCTTCGTGGTCCTGCACGCGCCGCAGTCGGGCGCGCACGGGCACGTCCATTACGTCGAACTGGACCAGTTCATCGGTACCCGCTACCTGGTGACAGTGCACGGCCCCGTGAATCCGGCGATCGATCCCTCGACGGCGATGGTCGAGGTGAATGCGGTGCTGGGCCGTCTGGAGTCGGGCAAGTTGCGGCCCGGCACGGCTTTCGAGTTGTCGTTCGCGCTGCTCGCGGCGTTGACAGCACGAATGCGGGCCTACACCGCCGAGTTGACCAAGGACGTGTGGAAGCTCGAACAGCAGGTCACCGGTGGGCACCTCGGTGATCCCGAAACGTTTCTCGACGAGATGTTCCGGGTCCGGCACGGTCTGCTCACGGTCGGCACCATGGCAGCGCTGAGCGGTGAGGTGTACGGCAGGATGGTCACCATCGAGGCATTCGGCGCCGGCAAGGGGCAGGACCTTCTTCTCGACGCGGTCGATCAGTTCCAGCACCTGACGGTAATGGCCAGGGGACAAAAGGATTACCTGCAGGGCACGATCGAGTTCTACCAGGCGCGCACCAACACCAAGATGACCGTCGCCGCCGAGCGCCTCGCCGTCATCGCGGCTGTCACGCTGCCGATCACCGCCCTGTCGTCCATCATCGGCATGAACGTGATCGTGAACGAACGGACGCAGTGGTCCTCCGTCGCCGTGATCGTGCTCGTCATGCTTGCCATGTCCGGGGCACTGCTCCTCTGGGCGAAGCGCAAAGGCTGGTTCTGACGCGAGCGGGTGACCGCTTTTCTGCAAGGCAGTGGATTCTCGGGGAGGGATCTCGTGCTACGAGGCGCCAACGTCTGACCCGGACGGAAACCCGAAATAGTCCGAATTGGTTCGCGTCGTCGCGCACAACCCAGGGGAGTGGGCCGACAAGAATACTCACGAAACCGAGGGTGGCCACACAAATCGCATCGAGAGCGGGGCCGTTGGCGCCCGGAGGGGAACCGGGGGAGCGGGACGCCGCTTGGTCGGCATGGCGCGAAAGGGGAGTGAGGCGTCCGGGTCCACTGCCGGGCGGGCAGCGAGCTCGTGCGCGATTCCGGGATCGCCGGCGCCTCGACGCTCAGGCGTATCCGCTCGCACGGCTGGTAAAGAGTCGGACCGTGACGGAATTGCTGGTTTTACCGAACCTCGGTTGTCCCGTCACATCGGCACACTCGTAGTAACCACCCACCAGAACTTCCGAATCCGATCAATCACCCCCCATCAAGCATCGACAACTGGAGGTTGGGGTACAGCTCGGATGGCCGTCGGGACCGCGCCTGGGTCCACGACGCGTCAGCGGGTCGGTTGTGTGACTGGAGGGACGCCAATGGCGACGGGGGAGCGCCGGCGAGGGGATTGGCGCCGGCGGCCACTGGCGCGAGGGGCCGATTGTGATGTACAACGTACTCGTAAGTTTGTGACTCAGGTCACTCGACCGCTATTACGGGGTACACCAGCACATGACCCGCACCACGGTGCAACAGCACGATCAGCGCACGACGTCGCCGCTCTCCGCCGAGGAGCCGTCGACCCGGCACACGCTACGCCCGACCGTGTACATCGCTTCCGTCTCGGCCGCGACTGCGACCGCGCCCGCCATCGTCGTGACGGGCTCCGTTCTCGTCGCGGTGGCTACTTCCGTGTCTGTGCTCGCTGCCGTAGCACTCGCCGCGCTCTTGATCTGACCGTCGTCCGCATCGCGGACGCACCCTTCGACCACCCCGCGGCTCTCGCCGACGCGGAAGACAGAAAGCACTGGCAATGAACACCTTCACGCCCACCTCGGCTCGCAATCGTGGCTTCACCCCTTCCCGTGGTTCGATGAGCACGGCGGAGATCAAGAACCGCATCGAAGCGATGTTCCGCGAGGACGACGAGCGCGAGTCGATCGCAGTTCGGGCGGAGTAGGGCGGCTGCCAGTCTCGCGAACCCGGCCCTTCGGGTGGGCCGCTTCCGCGGCGTCGGCGGCTCCGATCAACTGTGCGAGATCTTCTCCACCTTGTCGAACGCGTCGTGAACGGTGCTGCACGTGGGAATGGTCGCGCTCAGCCCGATGGCCTCGATGGGGCGCAGGACCGCCCGATTACCCGCCAGCGCCCACGTAATGTGCTGCCGCCGCGCCGATTCCGCGAACTCGGACAGAATCGACAGTCCCGACGTCCCGACGAAGTCGACCGCGGTCATGTCGACGACGACGCGCGAGAACGAGCCTCCGTCGATCAGATGTGCGAGAGCAAGCGCGAACGACGGTGCGGCGAGCACATCGATGTCGCCCGAGATTCGTCCCACGGTGGCGTTTGCGTACGGTGCGAATTCGACGGTCATGCGCAGACCGCGGTCGTGGGTGGGCACATCCTGTGCGCAACGGGTGGCCGGAGACGCCGACGGGGGAGTGGCGTGGAACGACGAGCGTGATGTCTTCATGACCCTCCGATCGCGTGCACCCTGTCGGTCTCAGTGCGCTATCGGCGGAAGGAGCGCACTGGCAGGAGAATCACAGCGGCATGGGAGTGCGCGCAATCCGTCCACCGCGCACAGCTGCGGCCTCCAAACAATCTGCGGCTGTGTTCTCAACCACCCGCGATCAACACTACGGCTCCACCAGGTGGGCATCAACCGATTGTCAACACATTCCGACCTCAGTGTAGGGTCTCGCTGCCGGTGGCATTTCGAGACGCTGCGACCCGCGGACGTGCGCGGTTGTCTCACGGCATGACTACCCGCAATCTGAAAAATGTGTCGCCCCAGAGCGTCTTCAGCGCCGCGCTTACGCCGCTGCGGCAGAACCCCGCCCTGACGTGTCGGAGCGCGGGACAGTTCGCTGGAACGTCGCGGTGATTGATCCAAGGACCGCCAAGGGAACAGCGAACAGAAGAAATCCCCAGTAAGAGGGGTACGCCCAATTCTCCAGCCCGACGATCGACAAACCAACGAGTGCCGCGACGGCCAACCAGGAAACCCGCTTTCGCATCGCCAATGCCGCCACCATAGGCGGTGCCGAGAGCAACAGCGCCAGACCGACCAGCGGCCATACCCCCAGGACGTGGACGATACGGTCATCGCACCGAAAAGAGGATTGGCTCTCGCCGATCTTCGAGCACGACAACGACACCTCAGCCATTGTGGACGAGGTCCCGACATCCGCGGTGAACGCCAACGCGGCCACAGCTAAGACCCACCACACTGCTCTCGACACGGCCGCAGCCTAACCCTTCGCATGTCCACCACCCGGGATCGCAACGGCAATCGACTCTCGGTGCGAAGCCACTCATCGCGCACCTGGTGGACGGGCGACGTCACGCGGGGGTGCCGAGCGGCGGGTGCTCGAGCACGCGTGGCTTGTACTCGACCAGCTGGATGCGGCCGTCGAAGGTCCGGTGCTCGATCATCTCGAGGGCGACGTCCGGGTAGCCGTCGTAGATGCGTTCTGCGCCCGTAGCCCCGGTGATCACCGGGAACATCACGACTCGGAAGCGGTCGACGAGTCCGGCCCGCAGGAGGGACCGGCACAGGCTGAGGCTGCCGATCGTGCTGAGGAGCCCCGAGCCACTCGACTTCATGGCGCGGACCGTCTCGGCGGCGTCGTCGCGGACGAGCGTGGAGTTGGCCCACGTCAGTGGCTCCTCGAGTGAGGAGGAGAACACCACCTTGGACGCTTGCGTGAGCTCGTCGACGGACGCCTCTTCTTCGGCCCTGAACTCGTCTTGGCCATTCGGGACCTCGCCGGCGGCGAAGCCTGACATAAGTCGGTAGGTGTTCGCTCCCATGAGGTAGGTGACCTCGGGCTGCTCGCCGAGCCAAGCGAGGTACTCAGGGCCCTCGAGGCCCCAGAACCCGGGCCAGCCCTCTCCCGATGCGTTGCCGTCAAGGGAAGTGATGAAGTCGACGAGAAGTTCTGACATGGCAGTGTCCTTTCCTCGGGTGTTACGAGTGTGGACCGGCCGCGGGCGACGAACTCATCGGATCCGTTGGGTTGTTTCGATGATAGATCGGCCATGGATCAGAAACCGCCGTTCTCGGGAGCCGGAGCCGTGAGACAGCACAAGGGGATCGGTCACCGGCCATCTTCTGGGTGGAATACAGGCGCCGTAAGGGTGCTGCCAAACCATGTTCATGAACGGAGAGGCATGTCGCGGCCAAGGGGTGCAGCCGAGATCCGTGCGGGGTGATCCCTAATGGACTGGCTTCAGGGATCACCCCACGGTGTCGACGACGGAATCGTGCTAGATGACCGCGCGTTCGACCAGTGGCCGGTTCTCGGCGATCCGCCGGTGCGAGAGTGCGGAAAGGTCCAGGGTGCGGAATTCGCCGTATGTGATCAGTTCGGCGACCCCGCGGCCGCAGGCCGGTGCCTGCTGGCTGCCGTGGCCGGAGAAGCCGTTGCACATGAACAGGTTCGGCACTTCGGTATGTGGGCCGATGATGGCGTTGTGATCGAAGGTGTTGAACTCGTAGTGGCCGACCCAGGAGTCGGTCACGGTGACGGCGCCGAGCTCGGGTAGACGCTTGGTGATCACAGGCAGCATCTTGTTCTCCCAGATGTCCTCCGGGTAGTCGAAGTCGTCGACGTCGACCGCTGGGTCGTCGTGGCTGGGTGGGCAGCCGACCAGGTAGTCGTACGCGCCGTAGGAGCGCATGTGCACCCCGGTCGGGTCGATGGTCAGGGGAAGGTCCTGAGCAAGAGGCCTTTCCGCGGAGAAGATGTAGGTGTAGCGGCGGCGTGCCTCGATGGGGAGGTCCACCCCGGCCATCCGCGCCACGTGCGCGGCGCGGGTACCGGCGGCGTCGACGACCGTCCCGGCGGCGATCACTTCGCCGCTGGCGAGGGTGAGCGTGTCGATGCGATCCCCGGTCCGACTGATCGACACGACCTCGTTCTCGATGTAGTCGACGCCGTGCTCGCGGGCTTTGCGTCGATACCAGTCGACCATCACCAGGGCGTCGAAGGCGCCCTCGTCGACGGTGTTGAGGCTGCCGGCGACGATGTCGTCGACGCGGTAGAAAGGATACTTCGCGGCGATCTCCTCACGCGAGAGGATCGTCGTCCCTGCCCCAGCGGAGGCCTGGAGACGCTTGTCCTGGCGCAGGGTTTCGGCGAACTCGTCGTTGTCGGCGAGGTAGAGGTAGCCGAAGTTCCGGATCGGCAGGTGCGGGATCTCGGAGCCACCGCCGAGGTTCTCGCGGAAATTCTTCACGAACTCGGCGGCGTACTGCGCGATCTCGATATTGATCTCGGTGGCGAACTGCTGGCGCATGCAGTTGTTGCTCGCCATGGTGGCCGAATTCTTCAGCGACGGGTCGCGTTCGACCACGAGGACGGAGCCGGTGAAGTCGGGGTTGGTAGCCAGGTACCAGGCGACCGCGGAGCCGCTGGTGGCGCCGCCGATGACGACGACGTCGTACGCGGAGTGTGTGGGTGTGGCGGGAAATGGTGTGCTGTTCATGGTTTCGGGCCGCTTCCATGCCGAGAGGAAGGTCTCGGCGACTGTGTGGATGGACTTGGGAGCTCGACGTAGGTCAGTCGAGGGCGAAGATCTGACCGGTCTGGACGCCCTCGATGGAGCGCACGTACGCCTGAGCGACATCCGCGAGGTCGACGGCAGGAAAGCCGGGAAAGTGGTCGCCGTAGGCGTCGAGGGCCTCGGTGAACACGGTCGGGCTGATCGCGTTGACGCGCTGCGGGGCGATCTCGACGGCAGCGGCGCGCACGAACGCCTCCACGGCGCCGTTGGCCAGGGACGCGGCGGTTCCGGTGGCGATGGGGGTGCGGGCGAGGATCCCGGTGATGAGGGTGAACGACCCGGTCGGGGCGATGCGGTGGATGCCCTGCCGGACCAGTTCGACCTGACTGCGGACCTTGCCGTCGTAGGCGGCAGCGTAGTCGTCGGCCGTCATCTCCCGAATGGTCTTGTAGGGCACGGTGCCGGCGGCGCTGGCAACGGCGTCGACGGCGCCGATGCTCTCGTAGAGCGCGGCGACGGAGGAGGGGTCGGTCAGGTCGACACGGAAGTCCCCGGAGGTGCGGCCGGCGGTGAGGACCTTGTGGCCGCGGTCGGCGAGGGCGGTGTGGACGGCGGAGCCGAGGCGGCCGGACGATCCGATCAGCAGAATGTTCATGAGGGCAACGCTAACCACGCCACTCAGCGTTGAGAAATGCTATTTCATGTGGTGTTATGCTCGACAGTAATGAATATCGAGTTGCGGCATCTGCGTGCCCTCGCCGCCATCGGCGACGAGGGCAGCATCACCGGTGCGGCCGCGGTGCTGCATGTGGCGCAGCCCGCGCTCTCACGCACACTCGGGCAACTCGAGGAACGGATCGGGACGAAACTCGTCGACCGCAGCACCCGGCACCTGGAGCTGACCGCGCAGGGGCAGCTGCTCTGGGAGCGTGCACATCGGATCCTGCAGAGCGTGGACGAGGCCGTCGCCGAGGTGCAAGCGGGCCCGGCGCCGCTGCGCGTCGGCTTCGCGTGGTCGGCCCTCGGTCGTCATACGGTGGCGTTGCTGCGGACCTGGAAGGACGACACCGGGACCGAACTGGTGGTCCGCCGCGTCGACGACCCCGCCCTGGCGTTGCGGAAAGGCGAGATCGACATGGCGTTCTTCCGCGCGAAACCAGGACCACCCGCCTTCGAGCACGCACTGCTCGGCCACGAGAACCGAATGCTCGCCCTCGCCGACGACGATCCGCTGAACCGCAAGGGCGCCCTGTCGCTCGATGATCTGGTTTCGCATCGAATCGCCTTGTGTTCCAATGCAGGAACGGCAGACCTGCAGCTGTGGCCGAAGAGCAGCCGCCCGGAGAAGACAGTTGTCGTGGCGAACGTCGACGAGTGGCTGACGACGATCGCCACGGGTGCCGCGATCGGTGTGACGAGCGATGCCACCGAGTACAGCCACCCCCATCCGGGGGTCACGTATCTGCCGCTCCCGAACACGAGTCCGGTCCCGGTCTACCTCACCTGGCCGCGCCACAACAGGCACCCCATGACCGACCGATTCGTTGTGCACGCCAAACAGATTCTGAACGAGAGAACACCCGACCCAGCCCGCAATCGATTCTGACCGCGGCCGGAATCGACGCCTGCATCGGCTTCTCGGACGACAACCCACAGCCCCGAGCTATCGCCGGATGACGATTTTGCGATCTGGGGAGGTAGACCCCCGACAGCCGAGCTTCTCGCAGCCGGGTCGATGGCGCCGAACCTCTGTCTCCTGGACCGGACCGTCGCGGAAGCGATCGCCTCGTCATCGCCCCCCACTCAACGTTCGATTGCCCGGTGGGCTGCCCGGACAGCGATCGAGCGAAGGGACCTGAGCAACACGCAGTGGGCCCAGGACGGACTTGACGCGCTCGAGAGACACTTTGCGCTTCCTGCGCCGTTCGACGGCCTCTTCAATGCGCGGCAGCGGGGCGAGACCGACCCCGCCCTTCGGCGGCTCCGTGCTCGCACGGAGCCAGCTCTCAGAAACCAGCAACTCGGGCGGCAAGTATTCGCCGTCAGTGCACTCACCAGCGCTGGGGCCGCCGATCCAGCGCGGGCGGCCCTGGACGCGACCTACTACGCGGTAGTCGACGATGAGGAGACCCGGGTGTTGTTAGGCGCAATCCGGTCGAAGTTCCTTCCTCGATGGACCGTTCGCCTTCATCAGGAACGTCCGCCGGTGCGGCCGGCCCGGCGAACGTTCGAAAGGACTGAAATCGCTAGGAACTGGAGACTGAGTAACCGTCGTGTTGAGGTCGGCGGGCGCGTTCGATGGCCCGGTACACCGTCGACCGGCCCACCGAGAACAAGTCGGCCAGTTCGGCAGTCGAGTACTCGCCTGACGCGTGAAGTTCGACCAAGTGCCGTTCCTGGCGTGGGTTGAGCTTCGGCTTCTTGCCCTTCAGGTGTCCCTTCGCCTTCGCGATCCGCATCCCCTCCCTCGTTCGTGCCCGGATCAGGTCGCCCTCGAACTCGGCGACCATCGCCAGGACGTTGAACAACAGGCGGCCGATGGGGTCGGTCGGATCGTGCAACGAGGCTCCGATCTGCAGGCACGCGTTCCGGGACGTGAGCTCGTCGACGATGTCCCGGGCATCGGGCAATGAACGGGCCAGGCGATCCAACTTGGTCACCACGAGGGTGTCGGTGCTCCGGCACGCTGCAAGGGCGTTCTGCAGACCGGGCCGTAAACGATTGGTACCGGTCAAGCCGTGATCGACGTAGATCCGTTCCGGTGACACCCCGAACCCGAGCAGAGCGTGCTGCTGCGCGGTCAGGTCTTGCTGATCGGTGGACACTCGTGCATACCCGATGTACATCGCTGATTCCCATCTCTCGAACGCACAACGCCGGCGGCGCGGTGCTTGGGACTCAACGGTCAGATAACACGACGAGGCAGACTAGACCCACCCGCGATGGACCAGTGCCGTAGTGCATTGCCGTTGGCGCATCCGCTTCCGGCGCCGCGGAAGGCTCACGGTTCGGACGGTGCGACTCACTGCTCGGCCCGCAAATCCGGGGCGAGACCGCCAACGGCACCCCCGGGGCCTTTACTTCGCGATGCCGCCAGAGCACCCTGGCAGTTGGTTCCCGCATTCCCTTTCGAACCACAGACGCGGAGGTCCGTCAATGCGACCACACCACCGACTCCGCGACACCTCGCTCGCCGCCGGAGCCGCCGTCGCAGTCGCGGGCGCGTTGCTGTTCGGGGCGCCGCGGGCCGCCGCGGTGCCGACCGAGACCGTCTTCCCCATTCCGATCGCCGGGATCAGCGTTGGCGTGACCGGACTTCTCAGCGCGGGCCACTTCTACATGACCGCCACCACAGACCCGGACACACCGGGGATCACCCTCGTGGGGCCCTACACCGGAGTCTTCGCCCACTGGCGAAACATCTCGACCGGCGAGGGCGGCATCACGTACCTCGACAACCCCGGCGGCACACAAATTCGAACCGGTTCCGGGACGGTGGTTGCTGCGATCACGGTGCCCGACGGGTCGGGAACCCGAATACTCGCCCTCCTACCCGGCGCCGGCGCCGGGTCCGTGCCGTGACCGTCTGACACCCGCGGGTGTGGTTGCGGCACATAGGACGCCCGGTACCGGATCCTTCCCCGGACAAGGCGCGATGAGACACCTCAGCAGGTGTCCCGTTTGCCGATCGATGACCGGGCAACGATCCCGTTCGGGTGACAATTCGTCGTGTCACCGGCCGTTTGCCCAGGCTGGCCCTCGATCAACGAGAGAATTTCCTACGGAGTGCCTGGCCAATCCAGAAAGGACCTGAGTGCGAAGGTGACAACCTACCGCGACTTCCAATGGGTGGTCCGCGACTACCCATGGGTCGAGAACAGTCTCTTCGTGACCTACGTGCGAGATGCGGACCCGACAACAGTGATCGAAGCGATGACCGTTCGGGATCTCGGGGAGGCGAACGGGTTGAGCGGTGTCAATGAGCGCGGATGGGAGGAGATCTCAGTAGTCGGAGCCGCCGTTCTGGGTGAATGGACGATTGCGATCGCACCCGCAGCCACCGCGGGCGTGTCTGAGGAGTTGATGCGGCCACTGTCCACGGGGCGTGAAGTGTTAACGCACTCCAAAAATATTGACGCGCTGTCCTCATTCTTCGTGTGGAAGGACGGGGAACGCATGGTGTCCTTCGATCCCCTGGCGCGTAGGGGGTTCGGACTAGAACCCATGCCAGCGGACTGGGAACCTCGAATGCGTGCAGTTGGCATCGACCCCAAGGGGGATGGGCCCCTGGCTGACGGCAGATTCCATGTGATCGAGGCGTCGTTCGCAATGGCGGCGAACTATACCGGCGCGCAGATCACGCCCGGGTTCTTCTCCGCTTCGACCTTTGTCGTGGGCAGCGCCGACTGACGTCAGGGGCAGCACCAACTGTCGACCGACCGGTGGGGGATCCGCCAACGGGAGGGGTGCCGTCGAGGGCAGACAGTGACGGATACCGGTAGAGGTTCGACGATTGGTCATCGTTCAGTCGCGCAGGCTTGAAGTCGGTCGTGCTCATTGTCCTCGCGGAGTACCTTCGTCCTATGCACTCCACAACACGTCGAAAGAATGACTCGCCCGGATGACCGCCGAGGGCCCAGCCCCTCCACCGCGCAGATCACCCACATCGTCTCCACGCGCTTCGCATCGCAACTGCGGATACTCCGCAACGTCCTCGACCACCACGTGCACAGCAGAGGGCACTCGAATCTCGACGAGATCCGCTGGCCTCGTCGCACCTACGAAATCGATGGTGAGTCCGTCACGGTTCCCGCTACACGTGTGGCTGCCAGTCACAGTTTCCAAGACGCCGACAATCTGGGCTCCTTCGCCGCCACCGTTCGTCCCCTGTGCTTCCGGATCCATGTGCAGGGCTACCCGAGTACATTCACCAATCTTCGCTCCGCACAGTCGGAACGAACACCATTGCCGCGAACGGAAAGCGAAGGATGGGCGCGGGCCGTCCTGGGTCAAGGGTGGAGCGGCTATGCGTACCAACTCGTCGTGGTGGAACCGGATCCCCGCCTTCCGCATCTACCGCACCATGACGTCTACGTGGTGTTCGTCGACGCCGCCGGCGTTCCGGTCCTGGCGCCGGACAACACCCGCTGGGACAGCATCTGGATCAGCCACGTGCAACCGCGCAAGCTCGATCCAGACCCGGAGAACGCCGCGCTGATCGACCGGTTGACGCGGTGCGGTCCGTTCGCGGCCACGGAGTCCATCCGGGACTCGCGGACCGAGCCCGACGGTGGTTGGAAGATCGAGATCGTCGGCGACCCACCAGAGGCGCTGAGCGATGTCGCACGGGAAACCTTCACCCGCGCGTGCCGATCCCTGCGCATCCGCGGCGCCGTGTCGAGCCGCTTCCGCACGGTGAGGATCGAACTCGACGGTGACCTTGTCCGCGTCTACTTCCGGTGGGCGATGAACCCCAACCTGTTCGCGATGACCTTCCGCCTCCCCACTACCGCCGACGACTTCCGCGGCCCACCCATGGACACCCCGGCGGGGGTGGTCTCGACCGTCCTGCTGGACTGGATGGAGGAACTCGACACCGGGTTGATCGTGCGCGGGACTCGGCGCCGCGCGGACGGTGTGCTGCACATTTCGGCGCCTGCCCCATCAAGCGGCCCGGCACGGTCCGACTACGGGCTCGGCGCGGTACCCCTGCATGACACGTCGGGTGCCAGGCTCGCAGACGAGGGTCTGCACATCGACGACGCGGTGGGCGCGAAGAGCACCGGCACGCTCGCCGTCTGGATGCAGGCGTACGAGAACAACCAGCAGGGCCGGCCGTTCGTCGGGCACGCCTCAGCCCGGTGGACCGCGCCTGAGGTCGCAGCCTTCGACGTCCTCGAGACCGTGCCGGGCACCCCGGACAGCGTGAACGAACAGCTGATCCGGGCGGTCACCCACGCCCTCGCCGATGCCGGCGCCCACGAGATCACGACCACGTTCGAGCACCCCGCGCTGATAGCGCTCGGCTACACCACCGACACCGGCCGTCCACGACTCGACGTCACCGCAATGCCCTGACCAAGTAGCACCGCCCACCGATCGTGTGATGGAGTTATGACACCACCTCTGCTGACAGTGCCGATTGTGCTCAAGTCCGACGTGCTGCCCTACACCGCGCCTTTCCACCTGGATAGCCAGCTCGCGGTCCACCTGTCCTGGACGCCCACGCTGGGACGGTGGTGGCGCAATCTTGCGGAGGGATGGCACCTCACCATGCCGATTCGCTTGCAGTCGGAAATCTCAGCAAGCGCCCGCGACGCGTACATCACGCAGGGAGGGACACCTGTCGCCGTTGACGTGGTAGCGGAGTTGGCGGGCGTCAGCGTTGCGACGCATGTTGATCTGCCGCTGCCGGCCTTGCGTCGTATCGAGCTGTCCGGAGCTCTCAATGTGTTGGAACCTGCCGATCGGACCGATGGCCGGCATATCCAGGCTCGCGTGCTTCCGACCATTGGCAGGGTGGACCGCATCCGGATGATTTCCCTCGCGACTGGAATTCCTGCCGACGCTCCCGACGGGTGGATCGCGAGCCAGTATCTGCCGGGAACTGCGCGCGAGTATGAACTTCGCCGCAGTCCAATGGGCGTGTACACCTATCCAACGGCTGAAGGTGACGACGGGGATTACCGTGAAGAGTTCCTCGTTGTCGATCTAACGTGTGTGGGATGAGCCGCAGCCCGGTCCCCAGGCGGGGATGGTTATCCGGATCCGGACATACCATCGATAGATGGGCCGCCGCTCTGTGTTCGACAAGCCTGCGCTCGCGCTCGCGAACGACCTTCAGAGCGTCGGGCGCCCAGACCTGCACCACCGCATCGTCGAGGCTCTTCGGGATGATCCACTCACCGACGATCACGTCGGCGAGGTTCAGGATCGACTGGTCGAGCTTCTGAACGATCCACAGGTCGCCGAACGTGACAAGAACGAGGCGAGACGGCTCATCGCCGTTGGTGACGATCTACTCGGTGCGATCGGGCGGTGTGGAGTGGTGCACATGACTTGGCGGCGGATCCCGACCGGCGAGCCCGGGCCGGTGCAGTGGGCTCGACCTGTTCTTGCCGAGGACGAGGGCATCTACCAAGGCTCCTGGGGCGGCGAGGAATCGTACGAGATGTCTCCGGAGTTCACCTCGCTCGACGAAGCGCTCACGTGGGCACGCGTCCGAGCGCCCTCGGTGATTGTGCGCCCGTGGTGGGACAATGGAACCGAGTACTGGGCCGGTGACGGCCCACCCCCTGAGCGCGCTCGCGGGCTCGAGCGTCCGCACTGACTCGGTGCTCCTCGATGTCGTCCCGAAGCCCGATCGCCGACAAGGTCACTGAATGCTCTGCGCAGCGAACAACCAGTCCCTGCGCCCAGCACCCTGCTCTCTTCGTGCAATCGGTATCGGTCTGGTTGTATCGATGACATGAGGAGCTGGGTCGGGTGGGAGATGAGTATCTCCGCCGTTCTCGGCTTTGTTGCGGGGGTGGTCGTCGCGTTGCTGTTCGGTGGCGATGTCGCAGGGATGGTCATCGCTGCTATGACAGGTCTTGTCCTCGGAGCGGCTGTCGGGGGTGTGGCAGTCGTCGGCGGTACGTTCGCTCTCCGGACTGTCCCCGTATGGCGGCCGGGCAGTAACCGCTGGTGGCAGCACCGATTCGCAATCTGTACCTCTGCTGCGGTCGGAATCTCTGTCGGCCTCGTGGGCGCGTGGTTGACCGCTTCCTCTACCACCGCCGCGTCATGGGGACCCCTGGGTTCCTGTTTCGCTGCAATGATTGTGGCGTACCTGCTTGCGTTGATTCTTTGCCCACCGAATCCGATTGAAGCTGACTGACGGCCAATCTATTTCCCTGAGTTCGGCACAGCTTGAAGGATCTCGAGCCTCACCGTTGGTTAGCCGAACGCCTATCGGCACCGGATGACGATCGCTGACCGGTCACCAAGCAGACCGGATTCGCTAACAGGCTCCGGTGATCGGGTATGCCCAACTGCGGGCGATCTTCCAGGTACCGTCCTCGGCGACGAACGTCACCGGGCCCACGTCACCAGGCGGATTTTCGCCGATGGCGACCTGCCCGTGGGCGGATACTTCGCCCTCACCGGTGCTGGTAACCGAGGTGAACTCGACCGTCAGTTTCTCCTGGACGAAGCGTTGGGCGAGAGCCGGATCGCTCTCGCTCACCCCCTGGAATAGCTTCACACGATCGGCCAACCGCACGTCGTAATCGAGGGCGGTCTCGACGAGGGCAGTCAACTCCGCCGGTGTCGGGTCCGCGGTAGCCGGAACCTCGGGGGCAGCTGCCGCGAAGGAGGTTGCCTGCACGCCCGTTGCTGATGCGGATGAATCGTCGTCACCGTTGTCCGAACCGCAAGCAGATATCAGACCTGCGGTAACCGCGGCTCCCGCGAGTAGCACCGGAACGAACCGAGACGTCATCGGAATCCTTTGCACGCGAGAGGTTGCTGGTCGGTTGTACTGACCCACTATGTCAGCTTCGGTAGGTGAACTGTCGGACGCATCGATTCCCACTCACCGATTCCGCTAATGGAAAGGCGCGGGCGATCCGACGGCCGTGCCGATCGCCCTTCCGTCTTCGGGACGGGCGCTGCGGCACGGGCTTGTCACGCAACGTCGACTTGGGGCGATACCCAGATCATGAGGGTGAGGAAAGCCGCGATAGGTGCCAGCGCTCTTGTCGCGATCGCAACCGCCGCCGGCGCCTGCTCGTCCGTCGATAACACCGAATCGCGCGATCAGACCGTCTTCGTCCAATCCACCCAGTTCGCCCCGCCGCCGGCGCCAGTCACCGATCTCGTGCCCACCGCCGAGCAACTGACCGCCCTGTACAACGCCACCACCAACTACTCGATACGCGAGGAGGACCGCGCGCGACTCCTGGATGGTCCCAGCGACCAGACCCTGCCGATCGCGCGGGCCTGGGGTGCGCAACCCTCACCCCAGTACATCCAGTTCACCGCCGTGGAACCCGTCGGCCCGGACATGATCAACGCGACTGGCCAGGGCCACCTCGAACGCATGGCCCCTTACCCTGTGGGGCCAATCCCCTTCGTGCGTTCCGACAACGAGTGGAAGTTATCCCGTGTCTTCGTCTGCGGCGGATTGTTTCTCGCCGCACCACAAGTCTGCGGCTGAGGCTTCGCCCGGCACGCGCAACCGGTCTATTCACATCGGTGACCGTTGCCGATCTTCTTGCGACCTGCGCATTCATCTTTGGGTCTCACGATATGGCCACCACGATGTGTCTCAACTTGGTGGACGCACGCTTGGATGATTGATGGGGACTGTCTCGCCGCTGGCAAGGGTTACGGCGACCTGCAGTTTTTCTCTCCACCGCGCGCGGAGCACCGCAAAGACGACTCCGTCGTCGGCTCCGACACCTCCGGTGTCTGTATCGAGCGACGACCTCACTTCGAACTGAGACACGCCTTCGGCAGCAATTCCGGTCAGTGCCATCCATCCGGCCTCTGGTTGTTCCTTCGCGACGGACGGGTCGCCGGATTGATGGACGTTCAACCGCTCCAAGTACGAAGCCCGAAATGAGCGACCGAAGTTGGCGCGGGGATTGGGTACCCCGATGATGACGGATGCCTTCGGTGAATCGCCGCCTGGCTGAACAAGAACCGCCCAACGGGTCGTATCTGCGGCGAATACGACGGCGACATCGGAGTCGCGCTGGATGAGCCGGACTGGACCGAAGCGCTCGCCGGCCGTGGTGCGGTGCATCAAGGGGACCGCTTCGACCGCAAGCCTCACCGCCGGGTGGGTGCGTAGGTCCTCGTCGATTCTGTCGCGAACCGGCAACAACGCGCTTCCCGGTTCGTCATCCGGTGTGTTCGACGATATTCGGATGCTCATGGACCCTCCAGACAGTGTCCTCGTACATCGTAGAAGAACACCTGGCGTGGAATCCGCCGATGTAACCGATCGGTGCGGACTGCACGCCATACGACGTTGAGGATTTCGTCAAGCAGGGTCGCGGTGTGTCCTCATTCGAACCCTTCCATGGTCCAGTTGGCGATTCTCGGGAAGGCCGCTTCGAGATCGTTGACCAGCTCCTTCCAATGCGATCCGTACGCGAGCAACGTGCCATGGAGGCCGAGGAACGCGGCGACTGCTGGGTCGGGGTCGAAGCCAAAGATGAGCGCGTCCAGTGCGCCGTGTGCGGGGTCGACAAGCTGTCCATCGAAAACGGACACGATCTGAGTGACCGGCACGTCGGGATCGCCGCCGGTCCTCGCCCGCACCGCCGCGGCGTAGACATCCTTCGGTCGTTCCCACAGCCCGGCCTCGAGGACCGTGACACCGCTCGACACCCACTCGATGCCGAAGAGTCCGACCCTTGTCAGGGCTCGCCTGGGAAGCCACTGGGCAACCGACCGAAGTTCGTCGTCGCTGAGGGCCAGAAGTTTCTCGGCAAGAAGTCGATCGACCTGCGCCACGTCCTTGAACGCGTTGAAATTTCGCAATTGGAATCGGGACACACTTTTGCGGTTCACCAGGCGTTTGAGCTTCGGCCGTCCCAGCGCCTGCGGATTCGGTGCCTGCACCGACTCGCGAGCCACGGCCGGCGCAGCAATCGGGAGCTCCGGGTCGACCTCGCTCCAAGCGGTGTCGGTCTTCTTCAGCCGCACAAAACCCTGTACGCGAGCGACTGGCCACAGCTGCACCAAGTAGTCTTCGGTCGGCTCGGCTACGTCCATGTCCCAATTCACATCACGGCCCCGAGCATGTACCCGAACCCGGTACCTACCCACGTCGACGACTGCCAGATCGGTGAAGTCCTCCACTGGTTCGCCCTGCAGGGTCATCACACACAGCGCGGAGGTGCTGATGGTGCATTCAGCAACGTTCTCCCAGTCCTCGAACAACGTGCTTTCAGGCTGGTCGCCAAGTATTTCAATGCCGATCGAGACCGGACCATTCGCGACACCCGTATGTACCGTCAGGAAGTCCCTACCTGCGTCGAAGAGACTGCTTTCGACAGTGACAGCCAGGGTATCGGCCTGACGCTCGCCGATCACGAATTGATGATGATTCGCCTCGACAGTGCTCCACTGCGTCATCGTGCTGATGCTAGTCATCGACTTGTGCGACATCGTGGTGATCGACCAGGCACCGATTGCCGATCCGGCTACGAAACAACGTGGGGCTAGCAACTCACGAGGTACTGACGTCGGCCACGTGGGTGCGAAGCCGGGCGAGGTGCGTGCGGTGGGCTACCGCGGTGGTGGCCAACCGCTCGACCCGGTGTTGGGGAAGGGGATTCAGGTATGCCTTTCCCGAGGGGCTGAAGGCATAGCCGTGCAGCATCCGCACACCTTTCTCGACAGCCGGCCGTGAGTGCAGGAGTTCGTCACGGGCCATTGCTGTTTCCTTCAACGCTGCACCGGCGGCACTGAGCCAATAACGTACATGCACATCGCTAACAGTGTCGAGGAGCTCCGGCTGGGCAAGGACTTCGCCGATTTCGGCGGTGGGCCGGCTGGGCCGACCTCCGAGTTCGGTGACGTCGATCGGTGCGCCGGGTAGGTGGAGCAGCTCGAACAGGATGTATGACTCCAGCGCGGCGACCGCGTATACGGCGCGGCCCAGTGCCGTCGTGTACTCGTCGTCGGCCCACTCGATCGGCTGGGCAGGCTGCGGCGCGGTGTGGGGTGAGGGCCACGTGATGCCCTCGAGGGCGGAGAGAAGATCCTGTTCAAGCACACCGCGGTTTGGGCGGAACTGCGGCCATTGGTACTTAACTCGGGCACCGACGCGCATCGCGGCGATCTCGGGTTTGGCGAGGTTGTCCCAATCGTGGATGTCCGGCCATGCCAGGTGAGTGGCGGCGAGGTAGGGGTGAACATAGCCGTCCCGGACCCGGGCCGCGATGACCCGGGCGTACAGCGTGAGCGCGTGCTCGCGCTCGGTGGACGAGGGCCCGCCGAGTGCGGTGAGGATGCTACGGACCCGGTCGCCGACGTTGTCCTCCGTCCACCCGGAGACCGCGGCCTCGAGCACCGGCGTGATAGCGACAGGAATGTGCTCACGGAAGCCGTCGGGATCGTGATCGAAAAGTTCGGCGAACCGACGAAACGCAAGCAGCGCTCGCCGTTCGGTTGCTTCGCCGAGCGGCTGCATGCACAGATCGTGAAGCATCGAGTCGAGGAAGTTGCGTGCCGTCGGACACGGCCGCCGGAGGGCGTCGGCTTCAGCAAAGGTGATGGAGCGGAGCAGCGTGTCGATCTGGTTGGCTTCGAAGTCGTCTACCGTCATGTCGATCCCGACGCACTAGGGAAACCGTAGGACGAAGCCTACGGGCATCGGGTCACCGTGCGAACGAGACTACAACCCGCCCGCCGACCATCCATTAACAATGGTCCGGTCTGTGACCGATCACCGATCGCCATTCAGGACACTCTGGACCGACCGGCACACTCTGTATTACTGCGTACCCATCGTCACGTTGAAAACCAGGGCAAGAAAGCCAACTACCATGGTCCCGGCGAGGAAGGCCACCACCGCCATCCTCAACTGCCTGAGCGTCACGTACACAACACCTGCAACCAGAAACGCTGCAATCAGCGGCAGCACCACCCCGGTAATAGACCAATGCAGTCCGAGTTCCGACGGAACCACCCAAGCCGAACCCCACCAAAATGCGACGCTCAAAGTGACGCCGCAAACTATCTGTGCGACCCGCCGGACGTCCCGCACCAGGTAACGACGAGGTTCTGCGACATCTTTATCAGCGCCAGACATGGTTATCTCCGTCAGCTCGATTGACCTGAAACTGTCCGCATGAGTGTCCTCGATCCAGAAACTCCGAAATCAAGTCTCCGAGAACCAAGCGTTGTGGAGAGGAACGCCTCTCGGCACCGGATGGCGATCGACTACCGGACACCAATCCGGGGCGCGGCGAAACTGCTCGGATGGCGATCACTTACCAGGCCACATGCGATCCAGATTTTCGTGAGCGGGCGACGGGTAACGTCCCTGTGGTGGTGACAGATCCGGCGCGATCGTGGTGGGAAGGCTACAACGACGATATTCTCCGTGCGCGCGAAACCGCCTGGGGAGAGAACGAACCGTTGCTCTCGCGAGAGATGTGCGAACTACTCGACGACGTCGACGCGGCATTCGCGGTCACCAGCGCGGACACTCTCGGGTGGCCGAACCCGTACAAGGATGGCCCCGAGCCGGACGAGGAAGCGTACGAGCGTTCCACCAACCCCGAGAAGTTCCTGATCGTGGTGGCCAGAGCGCGAGCGTGGACAAAGGTTCTCCTCGACCGAGGCTGGGCGCGAGAAGCATCGCATGTGGACTGGGCGCTTCGCCCCATGGAACCCGGCGGGGCCGACACCGTCCTCGCGCCGGCCGCCGACGGCGCGGTTCCACTGGTGTTGACGACGCACACACCGGTCGATAGCGACCATCCCGTCAACGTCACGATCGCCGCGGGCGACCCGGCAGTGAGGTTGGCATCGATTCCTGACTGCGCATGCGACGGGTGCGATAGCGGGTCCGCTGACCTGCTCGAGGACATGGACATGTGGGTGCTATCTGTCGTCGACGGTTCCCTCGAAGTTGACGTTGCAGCCGACCACTCCGCGGTGCGCACATCCTTCAAAGCCGGAGGCGGCACGGTCCAGAATCTCGACGCACCTACGGCGTTTACGGCCGCACCGTCGCCCGCGAACTGGACGTCACGCCCACTGGTGCCCGACATCAAGACGCAGGGCATAGGACCGCGATCGGTCATCGGAAACGTCGCTCATGCGGCCCTGCATAGATTGCTGCGCAAGCCCGAACCTAAGAACAGAGCGCAAATCTACCGCTCCAGATGAGGGAGCCCGTGCCAGGCCGCGCCCACGGACAGATAGTTCCACTGCGGATAGGTGACCGCTCACCGATCCGCGAACGGGATGACGGCACAGCACTTATTGCGGCGGCGGACCCAGCACGCTTCGCCGGCGCGTCGACCTGTGATCGCGTGGGTCGGCTTGGCGGTGCTGAACCCACGCCCCTCAAGCAAACCCTGGCCGGGTGATCCAGTGAATCCCATTCACTGGATCACCCGGTAGAGAAGCGGGTAGGAGAAATAGATCGTCGACGTACACTCCCGCGGCGGATCCGGGATCATCGTCCTGCGCTATTGATCGCAATGCCGAGATGACGAAGCGGTATCCCACCCTCGCTTGGAGTTCCCGACTGTTCATGTAGTAGTCGACGATCACTTCGATCGTGTCGTCGTCTGGGAGAACCGAAAATGACGACACGGCAATTCCACCGCGTAGCTGACCTGAGATCAGCCCTCGCAGCAGCGCATTTGCGCAGCGAATGCCCCACGTATCGAAAGACACCTCGTACTCAAGGGGAACGTGGGGAAGGTCGGACCCGTCCGTTCCGTCGTCGTGGCTGATCATCACGCAAGCGTAGATTCGTGAAGGCCGCAAGCCCTTGATCGACATACGTGCCATCCGATGGCATCCATCCACCGCCGTTGCCCGATCGCTGATCGGCAATCCCGCACCGCGTGTTCGTTCCGAACTGCCGGCTCGAGTTCTCCAAGGTATTCGAGGCTTGGGCAGGGAGAGAAAGCACTACCGTTATGTCGTGGCGTGGTTGCTATTTCTTGCCCTCGGACTCGTGGCATTGGTCGCGCGTGTGATCTTGCCGAGGCGTACACGACTCGAGCGGGCCCCTGGGTTCCCTTGGTTCTGGGTGGCATTGCCCGTTACGTGCCTCGCGGTCGCCGCCGCGATTGGTGCTTTCACTGCCTGGCCCCATGCAGTGAGCGGCATGAGAAGTTTCTGGTGGGATCTGTCCACCCCGGACACCGCACACGGAAGGCAATTCCTGTCGAGTGAGCAGTACCACCGGGCGGTCACCATGGGGAAGGCGAGGCAGGTGCTCCCGGTGGTAGCCGTGGCGGGCATCGTCTGGTGCGTCTGGACGTGGCGTCGAGGACGCGTGTGAGGCAGACCGTCTCTGGCATGGCGCCGCGATCCATTCCGTGTCTCAGTCCCGACAATCCGGCTCCGATGGAGGAACCGTCAGCCGGACAGACCAGCCGGCAGCGTCGGCGGCCGGACGGAAGCGGATCGATGACCGGTCAGCGAGGCGGCGTTCGGTCGACGCTGGTGCCTCGACGTGCCCTCAAGCAGTCAAACACTGACCCGTTCGTCGTCCTGGTTCCGGATTGCTGTCAAAGGCTGCCGATCACTCTTTGGCGGCCTTTGTCGGACCAGATCGCGACGGCGTCGACGAGTCGAGGGGTCATGAATCCACCGGTATCGCCCCACGGCCACGCGACATGAGCGCGGGCCACCTGGTCTTGCACGAGGTCGGCAATGCAGACGACGACGGACTCCTCTTCGTCGTCGATTTGGGCGCCACTTCCGCTCATACCTAGCCCGCTGGGCCCGCGACCGAGCACCGTCACGTCGCTCAGAAGGAACACGTAACCGCTGTCCGGTTCGTACTCAGCGACCCAGTCGATCTGCTCGATCACACCGCCGTACTGCCGCACGTTCAGATCGCGGCCAATACGACCCAGCGCATTGACCCACGCATCCGGCAGGTCCGACGACACCAGGTGCACGCCCTGCCCCGCTGTCCAGGTGGCCGTCAGCACCTGCTCATCGCGAGGGTCTAAGGAGCCCATCGTTTCAGGGTGTCACCTAGACGCGATGAGTTGAACGGAATCGAGTGTGCCCGTCTGAGACTTGGCGTCTCCTCGGTGCCCTGATCGATCGGGACACCGGTCAGCGATCCGCTTGCGACATCGCTCCGCCGAGCGAGCCGGCTCAATCGGCAAGCCCGAGAAATACCACAAGTGCGCGGTCCAGCCGAACCAGATCGGCATCGGTGAGTTGGCCGAGGCGGTCGCGTACATTTGCCCGCGGCATCGTCGTGACCTTGTCGACCATGATTTGACTTGGCTTTTCGATTCCGGTGGTGTCGGTCGGCTGCACGGCGATCCGGACAAGTGGCGCCTCGACGGGATTGGTCGTCAACGGGCACACCGTTACCGAAGCGGTCGAGTCGAACCGATCGTCCTGGACGATGACCACGGGTCTCGGCTTGCCGGTGTATGCGCCACGCGCAGCAGCGATGTAGATGTCGCCCCGCCTCACTCGCCGGGCTCCGCCTCGTCCCAATCGACTGAGATGGCATCAACGAATGCCTGGTCATCGGCTTCATGCTCGCTCGCCGCGACGGCAGCCGACTGGCGGTGCGCTTCCGCGACGAACTCCGGAGCCCGTACGTCGGGCACCCAGATCTGAACGGGCCGCAGGCCCTGCTCGCGCAAACGCCGGCGATGCTCGCGTACCCGCTCCCGTATGCTCGCCATGCGGCAATGTTACATGTAACGGATTCAGTCGACAACAGACGTGCGTCCGCTGGCCGATCGGCTCCCGGGACGCGTGGGGACTCGTCGTTCGACGATCCCTCCCAGTCATCGTTCGGCTTATCTGTCTCAGTCTTCGAGGCTGCTGAGCCTCACTTTCTCGTCGGACCACTCGAACAACGAACCCCGGAAGCCGCACGGCTGCCGTCGCTGTTTCAGTGCTGAGATCACGAGGGTTCCTCCAGTCGCGGCCATGTATTTCCTGCTGAATCGTCACCAGCCCAGTACGTGGTTCCCGGATCCCAGGCGGGTCGAACGAAGACCTGGGACGAGCGGCGGCGAGCCCAATCGAGGGCGTCGCTGAGATGGTCGAATTGCGGGGCGTTCTGATAGATCACATGGTCGGGTTCCGGATCGCGACGACCGAGTGATCCGTTCCAGTGACCGCTGTAGTGGGGTGGGTCCGGATCGACGATTCGGGGGTTGTTCGTTTCTTGCCAGGTGATATGGACGGTTCCGCATCGGCCCAGCGCCGTTGGGAGATCGTCGATGACCTCGATCAGCTTCTGTGCGGATCGGCTCAGCCCCTCGTCGACACCGGTTGTGTCGACGACCTGGACCAATCGCGCCCTGAGCTCCGGGAAGTGGGCATCGGATGGGCCTTGATCAAGGTTCGCGGGAACGGCGTTTCGCAGTCCGGCCGCGAGCTCGGAGTGATCAGCCGATCGTAGTTGGTCCGCCAGCTCGAGTGTCGGCCGTTCGAGTACGTTCCACCGTTTACCCATCTTCCGAGTATCTCCTCATGAACGGCCAACGCGATCCATCCGCGCTCCGGCATGGTCGAGCCGAACGGTGACCGGGAGGGATCGTCCGAACGTAAAGTCCCCGACCGTCCTACAAGCGGATCCTCATACCGATCGTTTCTCAGTGGTGCGCCTCTTCGATCCAGGAAGGATGCATCCCACTGGTGTCGCACACCCAGGTCCGAGGATCATCGCTACCGAGGTTGACGGTGTCGGTGAGCCAGTAGGTGTGGTCGGGCGCCCATCCCGCGATGACACTCGCGGTGTCGGCGTCGACGGCGATCGCGGTGCCCGCTGCGGCGAGGTATCCCGCCACGGTCAGGTGCACGCCCTCGTATCGTTCGGAGAGCCGCGGCCAGTCGGGAATGACCCATCGTCCTGATCGTCCGGTGGTGCGGTACCAATCGTGTCGTTTCTGCGCGGTGACCTCGACGGGGAACTGTCTGCACAGTTCTGCCCACGCCTGCGCACCGTCGACCTCGTACACGCGAGCGCCGGCGGGGATGTTCACTCGTCGCGTGATGGCGCGCTCCCATCCCATGCTGTCCTCGACGAACCACAAGCCGGCCGGGGTCCGGTCGAACAGCCGCCGGGACGAACACCGTGTAGGTGGAGTCGACCACCACCAGCCGGACCAGTTCGCCGACGGATCCGCCGGACGATCGCGTTCGGCTCGCACTTCTTCCGCGGCAGTCCGATCACGGTAGTCACGCAACATTTCCGCGGTAGTTGAACCAGCGGAATCCGTGCCGTCATCACTCCAGCCCGCGCTCTCGCTCCAGCCCACCGACCACTGCTCAGCCGCAACGGGCGTCGTCCACCACTGCGCATGCGCCGATCGTGCGATGTGCTCGGCGACCCGTCGAAGCTCACGGCGCACCGGCTCGGCGGCGACGAGGATGTCTTCACCGTCCGGGTCCTGCCAGTAGCGCGCCGTGTCCACCGTGTCGGCGAGGGTCGAACGGAGTGCAGCCGCCGTCACCTCGGGAAGCGGAACCTGGGACAGGCGGTGCGCCACATCGTCTGCAGTGAGGACGGTCCGCCGAGCCTCCTCGGCGCCGGGCCCGAACAACACGCGTGCGCCTTCCTGACCGGACTCGAGGTGATACGACGCCAGGGATACCGCGTAATCGAACGAGTCACTGCAGGACTCGGGTTGCAGAGTTTGTTCGGCGTCCCTCGCGTAGGCGAGCAGCATCCGACGCCCACGTGGGCCGGCCAACAACACTTCTGCTGTAGTCATTTGCTGACCACTGTAGAGTCCCCGGCCGGACAGAATCCGGCGATCATCGCCCGTCCGGAAGCGGAACGTTGATCGGCACGTCTCCGGAAGCGGGTCGTTGATCGAGACTCCCTGAGCTGCGCGTTCCCGTTTGACCCGTCCGGTGATGATTTTGCTTTCGGGGCGTCAATCGGGACACCCGAACGATCTGGAGCCGCGCATTCGGGGCGGTCAACGGCGGTCAGTTGACCCCCGATTCTGAAAGTGGGCGCGTCTCACAACGGTGGCTGATCCGCCACCGGCCCGCCACTCACCGTGAGATTCCGACTGATGGTCGTGCCACGGTTCTGGAGACCCTACACTCAGTCGAACTTCGAATTGTGATGCGCGATGACTTCCCGTGCGACGCCGGTGAGCTTGATGTTCATGTCCTGCGACGTCTTGCGCAACAGGTCGAAAGCCCGGTCCTCCGAGATGTCGTGGAACGCCATCAACAGCCCGATGGCTTTCCCGATCTCGCGGTTGCTCGCGAGGCCGTCGCGAAGCGTCTGCGCTTCCTGGTGTTCGTGGAGCGCTGTCAACGTCACCGCCGCGAACGCCGTGATCAGAATCGCTTGGTCGATCGATTCGTCGGTGAGTTCTCCGGGGTTGTCCGCGAACAGGTTGAGTGCGCCGACCTTCCGCCCACGGATGAGGAGCCGGAACCCTGCGGCACCTCGGACGGGCGTCTCGGCGATAGTCCGCCGGGCGAGCCGCGGCCATTGCGTCGAACGCGCGAGTTCGGTTTCTACCTGCGGTGCGTCATTCTCGATCGCATCGAGGCAGGGCCCTTCCTGCTCGGCTCGCTCGAGGGCGTCGACGTGCGCTGCGACCTCGTCGCTCGCCGCCACGGTGATGTGGCGATCATTCTGCTTCAGCATGAGGCTGGCATGCGCACACCCGGGGACAAGAGTGGCCGCGGCATCGCAGATGGCCCGGTAGACGTGATCGAAGTCGTCGCCGTTGTACACCATCTCTGCCAACTTCGCGAAGACAGCGCCGGGACCGTCGTCTCCCATACGTGCCGTCCCCGAAGGATCATCCGACATGACTCGCCTCCCGAGGTGCGACAACGCGACGTGAACCGGGCGCCGCGGTTCCCGCGACGTCCGCACAATTCTGCCAGAACGGCGACAACCGCCGGTGGCTCGACCACTGCCGTCGCTGCGACCAATGGGGGCTATCGAACAAAGTTTCGAACAACCTCGGGGGGTCTCGGGTGCGAGCGGTCTTCGCCGATGTCGCGAGTATCCGTGCGGACCGCAGGGCTCGGAAACTTCCGCGGTCCGAGTGGGATCGGGGTATTGCGTTGGTGCGCAGGGAGTCTTCGAACCGCGGCGGCCGGCATCTGGGGTTCGCGCATCCGCGAGCGTCGTGAGGCCACTCTGCCGGAGCACCGTGTAACACCGCTGCGGCGTTGCGCGACTTGTCTGTTAACGCGTTGACACCTACTCGGGTGTTCGGCACGCGCCACGAACGGATGGGGTAGACCATGGAACGTCGCGTTTCAGCACGCAAGGTCGCGCATCGACGGAGGATCGCAGGCAGTCTGGTCGCCCCTGGCGCCCTGGGACTGGCGGCACTGCTCGCGACGCCATGGTCGAACCCCGGCTCACCCGCCACGGCGGCGACAGCGTTGACGGCAGCGGCCTCGAATGCGTGCTACGACATGGTCAGCATCGCCGTGGCCGGCCGCGGCGACAGTCCGAGGCCGGGGACGCACCAGATGCTCGTGGCACCGGACGGCACGCCGCTTCCTGCGTCGTACTCGAGCAACTACACCAGCCCCTGGATCGATGAGGTGGTGAACGCGCCGCAGCAATCCGTCGGCGGTGGGTCCTACGCCGCGGTGTACATCGAGTACCCGGCGAACATGAACTCCTACGAGGACGCGGTGAACGCCGGCGTCGACAACACCGAAACCGTCATGCGCTCCATTCACGCGTCGTGCCCGGACACGAAGTTCTCGATCGTCGGCTACAGCGAAGGCGCCGACGTCGCGAGACGCGTTGCGATGGAAGTCGGGAACCAGGACGGCGAGGACGGCTCGTACGACATTCTGGATCCCGCTTCCGTCGTCGGCGTCGTCATCCTGGCGGACGCCGGCCGCACTCTCGGTGAAGGAGCATTTCCGGGCGCCGAGAACGAATTCCGCAATCCCGACGGCTTCGATCTCGTCTACCAGTCCGGTCAGACCGGCACACCCGGACGAGGTGCACTGCCCGGGACGTCCGGCAGTTTCGGCGCGTTGGACGGCAAGGTGGCATCGTTCTGCTCGGAAGGAGATCTGACCTGCTCCGCTCCCGAGAACATTGCGCTGCTGCAACTCGCAATCAACGTGGGACGCCAGTTGAACGTCGACGCGTTGCAGAAGGAGGGTCTGACGCCGGCGACGGGACAGGATCTCGCGGTGGTGATCGGGCAGATCGCTCTCGCCGCGTTCGCGGACATCCAGTCGCAGGACAATTGGATGCAGTCCGACGAGACGTTCCTCGACGTGTTGGTCAAGGTGTCGGATCCGGCGTACAAGCCCACCGAACCCGTTGCGGTGCAGTCCGACACGTCGGCCGGTCCGATCTCGTCCAATCAGGCGGTCGACCTGGTCTACCTGCCCGCGAAGGTGCGGAACGAAATCATCGGGTTCATCGCGGACAACCAGAACACGATCCAGGTGGCGATGAGCGATCCGTACCAGCAGACGTTGGGGGAGGGGACCGGCCACCACTTCGACTATTGGCGTGACGCGAATGCCGGGAACGGAAAACCGCTGACGTCTGCCCAGTACGCAGCGGCCTGGCTGACGCACCTGGCGCAGGAAGCGGAAAAGGGCGAGGCGCGCACGGCCGCGACTGCGCAGTCGACAGCGACACTCGCCGCCGCCTCGACGACGGACGCGGAAGCGGCGCAGGTCGCACCCACCACAACAGCCGCCGAGAAGCAGCCCTCGCCGGCCGGCAGCACGGTGGGTGCAACCACGACGACCACCCGCTCAGCGGCACCCACGACGGTCGCCTCCACGACATCGCCGGAACCCACGACCGCCGTGGAGGTGGCCGCAGTAACCACGACGCCGCCGTCTGTGCCGCAGGCCGTCTCGGAATCCTCCGCAGCCGCGACCATCACGGCCGAACCGACGACGACCACCGCTGCGGAGTCGGTGACCACCATCACGCCGGTCGTCACCACGACGACTGCGCAACCTGCGGGGTGAAGCGCTCAGCCTGGGCCGGCTTCGCGTGCCGCCCGTTCGACGCGGGCTCGGTAGCTCTCCCACCACGTGCGCTCGACTGTGGGCAGGTTGTCGTTGTCCGCCCTCAGCCCAGCGGTTCCGTCGACGAGTTCGCGGACGATGTCGGCGTGGCCCGCGTGCCGGTGAGTCTCGGCGATCACGTGTACGAGAATCCGATGCAGTGTGACGTCGCGGCGGTCTTCCGGCCAGTGCGGTATCCGCCCGGGCGCGTCGAGCGGCAACGCCCGGACGGTGGCATCGGCGTGCTCCCACGCCCGGCGGTACAGGCCGACGACGTAGTCGCGGGACTCGTCGGCCGTCGCCCACATGTCCACGTTGTCTTCGGCGTCGTCGGTCACCCACGGTGGGAAGTCCGCGGATCGGCCGAAGGGCTCACCGAAATAGCCGATCTCGACGCCGGTCAGGTGTTTGACCAGCCCCAGTAGGTTCGTGCCGGTCGCGGTCATCGGTCGGCGGATGTCGTACTCGGACAACCCGCCCAGCTTCCACAGCAGAGCATCGCGGGCGGTCTGGAGGTAGTCGTGGAGGTCCGCCTTCGGATCGGTCAATGCGCTTCCTGGTCCGTCACGGCATTCCTTCTGTGCTCGAGCGGCGATCGGGTGTGGTCAGTCGGTGTCGGCGTCTGCGGAGTCGTCCGTCAACTCGGGCGCGTTCTCTCTCGTGGCCATGCCACCGTCCTTGCCGTGATCGGCTGGGCCCGGGCGCCCGCCTTTGGGCTCGTCCCTCTCGTCGTGTGTGCTCTCGGACACGATCACTCTCTCCTTCCGCTGCCCCCGCTTCGCCTACCCGGAAGCCGTGAGACCGAAACGCGGGGCTCACCGATGCCGCGACTGCAGGACTGCGGCGAAACCCCAGAGTCCGCAGAACATCACCAGCGCGACAGCGGCGGCGACGCCTCCCGCGAGAGGTGAGATCACGAAGCTGAAGATCAACGCCACCACACCGATCAGTGCCAGGCCGAGGGTGGCGATACCGCAGATCGCGAGACGATGCGAGGCCGCGACGAGCTCGGGGAGTGCGTGCCTGCGGAAGAGCATGCGGTGCAGACCGACTGGCGCGACGAGCAGCATCGTCGACGTCACCGACAGGGCGACCGTCGCCAGATAGATGCCCACCTCGCTGTCTGTGAGGTCCTCGAAACGTTGCTGGAACGGCAGCGTCAGCAGGAATCCGGTGAGCAGCTGCACACCGGTCTGCACGACGCGCAGTTCCTGGAGAAGACCACTCCAGTTCCGGTCGAGCCGTTGAGTCCCGGTCTCGTGGCGGGCGCGGAAGTTCCAGTCGGCATCGTCGCGATCCGACCCTCGACTGTCCATCCCTTACGAATACCCCATTGCGGGTGCGAGACCACTGATTCGCGCGAAATCCGTTGCCGTCGATGCGCGGTTCGAGGACGTGGCGGACGCCGAAGAGACCGGGCCCGCCCATCGTGTGATGGGCGGGCCCGGTTCCGGGATGCGGGCGTCTATCGACGCCCGGTCACGAGCTTGACCAGGAACAGGAGTATCACCGCGCCGAGGAGACAGGTGAAGAAGCTGAACCAGAGGCCGCCGCCTTCGACGTCGGTGCCGAAGAGGCTGAGGATGAATCCGCCGAGGAGTCCACCGACGACTCCGACGACGATGTTGAGGATGATCCCCATCTGGGCGTCGGTCTTCATGATCTTGCTGCCGATCCACCCGGCGAGGCCGCCGATGATGATCCAGCCCAGAATTCCCAGTCCTAGCACGTATCAGTCCTTTCAGGGGTGAGTGTCATCCGGCGGTCGCCGGTGTCACTGTTCGGCGCGCTGGCGTGCTTCCTGCGCCTCGGCCTTGCCGCGAGCCTTCTCCGCTTCGGCTTCCTTCGCGGCCGCCTCGCGCTGAGCGGCGGCTTTGTCCTGCTGCGCCTTGCCCTCGCGGGTGAGGTCGTCCTGGCCGGACACCGCACCCACGGCTTCCTTCGCTTTGCCCTTGACGTCTTCGACGACGCCCTTGACGGCCTCTGCCGGTCCGCTGTCGTTCTCAGCCATGTTCGTCACCTTTCGATAGGGGAATGGTCGGTCCGTGCTCAGCGCGCTTGCGAGGCGGCCTGCTTCTCGGAGTGCGCACCATTGTTGGAGAGGCTGCCGCCGGAGTTCTCCAGGTGGGCGCGCACGAACCACTGGAACTTCTCGAGTTCGCCGGTCTGGCCGATGAGGAGGTCCTCGGTGATCGGGTCGAGTTCGCCTGTTTCGGCGATCGCTCTGCGGTTGTCCTCGACGACGCCGCTGTACACGAGGTCGAGGGCACCGAGGTGCGCCTGCGCCGTGTCACGGTTCACCGAGTAGTCGTCCCACGTGCGGTCACGGGTGATGGCGGCCGGTGTGCCGTCGGGCGATTTCCCCAGGGCGGCGATGCGTTCGGCGACCGCGTCTGCGTAGCCGCGCACCAGTTCGACCTGCGGGTCGATCATCTCGTGCACGCCGATGAAGTTCGGACCCACCACATTCCAGTGAATGTGCTTGAGCGTCAGATGAAGATCGTTGTATGCGCTGAGCCGCTTCTGCAGGATGTCGGCGACTCGCGCTCCCTGATCGTCGGAAAGACCTGGCACGGTGAACTTCGACATTCTCGGTCCTCTCTATCGCTTGCTGACTGCCTGCGGAACCCCGGGGCGTGGATGCCCCGTTCGGTCGCCTGCGTGTCGGGGCGGCGCCCGGTGAACTCACCGCGTACCCGTGACGGAAGGTCTCGAATCACGGGCCCTGACCTCGCCGGCGGCTTCTGTTCGTGTCGCCACGCGTTCTCGACTCGATCGCTGAAGTTCCGACACTTCGACCGTACTACAAAATCTATGTCTGGCAAATCAGATCTTCTGTGGCGAGTGACACGGATGCGTTGTGTCCGCCAGATCTCGATTGCGCAAACGCTCGGCCCGAACCGGCCCGTACTCGACAGAGACCCACTAGTTTCGGGTTGATTCGGCCAGGGGGCCGAAAGTGTGCACGCCGAGGAGGCGCAATGCTCAACGTGGTTCTGCTCGTGGTTCTGCTCGTTGCGAGCCTGGGAGGCGGCGCCGCGCTCCGCGGCCTCACCGATCGGAGGGCGGCACGATGAGCGCAGGCGACACACTGCCTGCCCGCCCGTCGACGGACCTGCAGACCGGCACGGTGCGATGGTTCAACGCCGATCAGGGTTTCGGGTTCCTCGCCCCGGCCGACGGTTCCGACGACGTCTTCGTCCACGTCTCCGAAATCGCGGGAGACGGTCACCGCGTCCTCGTGGACGGGCAGCGTGTCAGCTTCACCGTCTGCCGCACCGACACCGGCAATCAGGCACGCGACGTCCGGATCGCCTGAGACCCACCGAATCGGGTTCGTCGAACCACACGTCAGGGACACATTCGGGACACGTTCGCGCTTTCGTTCGCCGGCGGGTTGAGGGCCGCGGCAGCTGGGTACGCTGCCGAGAGTCGCAGAAACCGACGACACAGACGTGGAGTGCAGATGGCCGAGGTCGACGAGGTTAGACGAATGAAAACGAGATCCGGTGTGCCCGTGGAACTTCGTGTGGCGGCGGAGTTCGAACAATTGCCCGTGGTGCGCGCCGTGGCGGAAACGCTCGCCGTTCTGGGAGACTTCACGCTCGACGACGTCGCCGATATCAAACTTGCCGTGGACGAGGTGTGTTCGGAACTGATCGCGGCGACGCCGGGAAGTGCCGAACTGACGTGCTCCTTCGCCGTGACGGAAACCGGGTTGCACGTGAGCATCAGTGCACCGCTGAGCCGACGCGGGGTGCCCAACCGGGAGAGTTTCGGTTGGCACGTGCTCGAGACGTTGATGAATGGGGTGTCGGTGTCGGAGGGGCCCGTCGGTAACGGGTCCGTCGAGCGGACCGTGGCGGTGGAACTGGTCAAATACCGGGGCACCATCTAGTGTCACCGGTTTCGGAACGCAGCGAACGGCACCGTCCCGGCAGAGACGACTACAAGGACGTGGCGCCCGCGGTGGCGCGCCTGCGAACCCTGGAGGAGGCGTCGGGGGAGGCGTCCGCGCTGCGCGACGAGATCATCACACGCTGCCTTCCGCTGGCCGATCACATCGCCCGCCGGTTCGGTGGTCGCGGCGAGGCACACGAGGACCTGCTGCAGGTCGCCCGGCTCGGGCTGGTGAAGGCGGTCGACCGCTTCGATCCGGAGCGGGGCTTCGACTTCGTGTCCTACGCGGTGCCCACGATCATGGGTGAGGTTCGCCGGTACTTCCGCGACACCGGGTGGTCGATGCGGGTGCCCCGGCGCATGCAGGAACTCCACGCGTTGATCGCCAAGGCCGTCGACGAGCTGTCGCAGGAACTGGGGCGATCACCGTCGGCCAGTGAGATCGCCGCGGAACTCGAACTCGACGTCCGGGAAGTGTCCGAGGGCCTGCTCGCGAAGAATGCCTACCAAACCTTGTCGATGGATGCGGCCATGGGAGATGACCCCGACGACCTTCCCCTCGCCGAGACACTCGGCGAGGAGGACCCGGAGCTGGCGAACGTGGAGAGTCACGCCTCGGTGCGGCCGGCGCTGGAGAAACTTCCGCCGCTCGAACGGCGAGTGCTGATGTTGCGCTTCTTCGGGTCGATGACCCAGACGGAAATCGCCCAGCGCGTGGGCGTCTCGCAGATGCAGGTCTCGCGGATCCTGGCACGCACCCTGTCCGGGCTGCGAGAGCAGTTGGGCGGCGGCTGAGCCGACCGTATCGGCTCGTTCGAACCGCGTCCGACGAACGGGGGCCGCGCCCGGCGACGGGATCGGTGGACGAAGTCGGTTCCCGGGTCGAGTAAAGTCTTCTCGACGGTAGAGACAACTGCTGCGTTCGTTCAGTGGGTGTCCTGTCGGTTACACCCGGAATCCGAGGTGTATCCGAGAATGGCCGAGACTGCGGGTGAACGCCCTGAGTCGATGTCCCCTGATCTCGACGGGGCGACGATAGCCGCCCAATTGGGCTCCTTGGCAACCGCGTTGGACGAGTTCAATCGGAACTCCGGCTCACAAGTGGAGATGGGCCAGCTGCTGCAACGGGTCTGTGAGCAGGTGGTGGACGCGATCGCCGGCGCCGACATGGCCGGAATTTCGTTGCTCCGCGACGGACACGTGGAGACCGTCGCCTTCACCGACCAGGCGGTCCGGCAGATCGACATCGAGAACTTCCAGGCCATCGACGGCGACTACTTCGGTGTCGCGGGCACACGGAAGGTCGTCAAGGCGAGACTCGGGGAGGCCGCGACACGGTGGCCGTCCCTCGCCGACAACCTCGACCAGGCCGGCATGCGCAGTTTCCTGTCCGCGCCGCTCGCCGTCGACGAGGCCCTCGCCGGGACCCTCAACATCTACGGGCAGGGCGATCACGGTTTCAGTGAACTCGACGCCGTGGTGCTGCTCGTCTACACCACGGCGATCGAGGGGTTGCTCAGGAGCGCCCGCAGCGTGGAGTTGGCCAGGAACGAGGTGACGGGCCTCACGCGGGCCATGAAGAGCCGCGCCGTCATCGAGCAGGCCAAGGGGATCGTGATGGCGCTGCGGGGTGTGTCCGCGGACCAGGCGTTCGAGATCCTCGTCGCACAGTCGCAGCAGGAGCACGTGAAGTTGGCGGAGGTGGCGCGCCGCATCGTCGAATCGGTGACGACGAATCCGGAGTGAGGCCTGTGTGGCGGACGGCGATCAGTCGGTGGTGATCGGGGCCAGGGCGCCGAGGAAGGACTGCGCCCACCGGTGCACGTCGTGGTCGAGCACCTGCCGGTGCAGCCGCGACATGCGGCGTCGTCCGTGGTCCCGCTCCTGATCGAGTGCGGACACGATCGTGTTCTTCACGCCGTCGAGGTCGTGCGGGTTCACCAGGTAGGCGCCCCGGAGTTCGGCGGCGGCACCCGCGAATTCGCTGAGCACCAGCGCACCGCCCAGGTCGGCCCGGCAGGCGACGTATTCCTTCGCGACGAGATTCATACCGTCGCGCATCGGGGTGACGAGCATGACGTCGGCGGCGAGGAACAGCGCGATCAGCTCGCGGCGATCGACCGGCTGGTAGAGGTAGTGCACCACCGGCCGGCCGATCTGCCCGTGATCGCCGTTGATGTGGCTGACCTGTTCCTCGATGGAACTGCGCATCCTCATGTAGTGCTCGACGCGTTCACGGCTCGGGGTGGCGAGCTGCACCATCACGGTGTCGGACGGGTCGAGACGACCCTCGTCGAGCAGTTCGCCGAGCGCCGACAGCCGCAGGTCGATGCCCTTCGTGTAGTCGAGCCGGTCGACGCCGAGAAGGACCTTCCGGGGGTTCCCGAGCTCCCGGCGGATCTCCGCGGCCCGTTCGACGACCGCGGGGTCGGCGGCCTGTTCGACGAGTTGCCGGGTGTCGACGGAGATGGGGAACGCACCGACCTGGACGACACGGTCGTCGAGCGTCACCCGGCCGAGCGCGCCGCGCACGCCGGCGCCTGCCGGGGTGGCGTCGAGCCCGAGTAGCCTGCGGGCCAGGAACAGGAAGTTGTGGGCGCCCCCGGGCAGATGGAAGCCGACGAGGTCGGCCCCGAGAAGTCCCTCCACGATCTCCTTCCGCCACGGCAGCTGCATGAACAGCTCGACCGGCGGGAACGGGATGTGCAGAAAGAATCCGATGGTCAGATCGGGCCGCATCTCCCGGAGCAGGCGCGGCACCAGCTGGAGTTGATAGTCCTGCACCCACACGGTGGCGCCCTCGGCCGCGGTGCGCGCGGTCTCCTCCGCGAAGTGGCGATTCACGTCCAGGTAGGTGTGCCACCAATCCCGGTCGAAGACCGGGGCCTCCAGCACGTCGTGGTACAGCGGCCACAGCGTCGCGTTCGAGAAGCCCTCGTAGTACCGCGACACCGCGTCCGAACTCAACTCCACCGGGTACAGATCGATCCCACCGGAGACGATCGGTTCGACCTTCGTGTCGGGCACCCCCGGCCAGCCCACCCAGGAACCGCGCTCCCGGTCGAGCAGGATCGGCTCCAGGGCGGTGACGAGACCTCCGGGGCTGCGCTTCCAGCGTGTCGTTCCGTCGTCGAGTGTCTCCATGTCCACGGGCAGCCGGTTGGCGACCACCACGAAGTCGGACGTGCCGTGCGGAGCGGAATCGGTCACGCCGAGCGCCCACCCCGCCGCATTCCACCGGCAACCAGCCGGAACGCGTCCTCGAGGTCGGCGCAGAACGGGATGACCGCCGCCAGGTTCATCGCCGTCACCGGCCTGCGGAGAGCATTGTTCCCGGTCACCGCCCACGGCACGGTGAGCCGGTGCGCGCGGGCGGCCATGATCTCCAGAATCGGCAGCGCCGACGCGCACAGAAACTGGACGTCGGAGAGGTCGAGCACGAACGGCAACCGATCGTCGATCGCTTCCTCGAGGTGACTTCCGAAGGACGGGAGAGTGGTGACGTCGATGTCGCCGGAGATCCGGACGACCAGGATCCCCCCGGCGCCGGGCGCGCTGTCGACGACGAGTCGCCCGTGTTCCGGTTCGGCCGCCCAGCTGAACAGCGGCATACTCGTGGCGGGGTCGTGGGGTGTCGGCAGCGCACTGAGAACGGATTTCATGTCGTTTCCTCACGGTCGAGCGACGAAGGAGACAGGCACGAGGGGAGGCGCGGTGACCGTGCCCGTCCATTGCGGCTGGGGGCTCAACCGTGCAGGTCTCCGACGTTACCTCATTCTGCCGACGGTGGCAGGAGGCTTTTCGGCATCGGATTGCCTCCGCACCACGCCGCTTCTGCTTTCGACTGCGCCACAGCACTTCTCGTCAGGGAGCGGGGGGCTCTAGGTGCGGCGACGCCGCTTCTTGTGCGAACTGTCGCAGAACGGGGCGATGCTCGTCCCCCCGCACCGGCACAGCGCCACGGTGGCCCGCCCGCCGCCGATCGGGTTACCGTCGGTGTCGAGGATCCGCGCCGCACCACGCACCAGGAGCGGGCCGTCGGGGCAGACGGTGATGGTCACGTCGGATTCGCCGGCCCCGGATGTGGGAATGGAGTTCATATGACCACCTTGCACTCTCGGTCGGTATCGGGCACGGTGCCGCAGTCGGGAACGTCCATGCCCTGTCCGGCGCCGCGCGGTCCCGTCAGCGGCGTCCTGTTCCCCATTCTGCGCGGAGACGCCGCCGATGCCGAGCCGTTCGTGGGGGCGGCGCGTGCTCTCGCCGCGGCGGAACGGAGCGACCCGCGTGCGTTCCTGTTCGACGAGGACGCGCAGATCTGCCTGACTGCCCTGTACGAACTGCACCTGCAGGGGATCGCCGGGGTCGACGACCGGTGGGAGTGGGACAGCGACCTGATCGCCGCCCGGTCGGCGCTGGAGGTGCCGTTCGACGCTGCGATCGGCGCGCTCGCGGATCCACCGACGGGCGTCGACGACGTGGTGGCGGCGCTGTGGGAGATGACCGCACCCAGCACCGCGCCGGGGCTGTCCGGGCACATGGCCCACGACGCGGATCTCACCCAGTTCCGGGAACTGCTGATCCACCGCTCCCTCAACCAGTTGCGAGAGGCGGACGTGCACACGCTCGGCATTCCGCGGCTCGCGGGCGCGCCGAAGGCGGCGCTGGTGGAGGTGCAGTCCGACGAATACGGTGGTGGCCGACCCGAACGCATGCATTCGGCGTTGTTCGCGACGACGATGCGCGAACTCGGACTGTCCGACGCGTACGCGCACTACGTCGACGCGGTGCCCGCCGTCACGCTGGCGTCGCTGAACGCGCTGTCCCTGTTCGGTCTCCACCGCAGTCGTCTCGGGGCCCTGGTGGGGCACCTGTGCGCGGTGGAGACCACGTCCGCGTTGCCGAGCAAGAAGTACGCCGCCGGACTGCGCCGGCTCGGGTTCGGGACGGCGGCCACCCGGTTCTTCGACGAGCACGTGGAGGCCGACTCCGTGCACGAACAGATCGTGTGCCGGGACCTCGCCGGCGGGCTGGTCGCCGCCCGGCCCGCGGCGGCCGACGACGTCCTGCTGGGGGCCGCGGCGTGTCTCGCGTTCGACGACCTGGTCGGCGACCACGTCACCCGGTGCTGGGACCGCAATCGCACCTCCCTGCGGGAACCGGCCGGGTAGCGGTCAGGTGCCGGACGCGGCGACCGCGTTCTCCAGATCGGTCAGCGACGTCTCCAGGTGCGTGATGATCCGCTGGAGGTGCGGGACGGCGTGCCGATCGCCGACGACGCCGACGTCGAGCTGACCGGACCGGCTGGTGAGGGTGATGCTCAGCGCCTGCCCGCCGAGGACTGTCGGCGCCGGGTACACCGCGTCCAGACGGGCGCCGTTCCAGTACCGCGGCCGCGACGGGCCCGGCATGTAGGAGATCATGACGTTGAACGGCGGGGGAGTGTCGTCGACGAACCGGCGGACCGGTTCGAGCAGGATCGGGCTGATCGCCAGTGCGCTCATCACCTGGAACTGGGTGTGGCTCAGCGCCCCGAACACCCGATTGGTGTGCTCAACCGACTCGCTGATGCGGGCGAGGCGGGCGGCCGGGTCCGCTTCGTCGGTGGCCAGCCCGACGACCATCGCGCCGACGCCGTGGTCGCGGCCGCGCGGTCCGATCATGGTGCCGCCGAGGTCGAGCGGGACCGGCAGCATCGCCGTCAACGGCGCCTCGGGGAGGGCGTACTGCTCGACGAGATAGTGGCGCAGTGCCCCCGAGCACATCGCGAGTACCACCGCGTTGATCGTGGTGCGGGCGGCGGCGGCCACCGACACCAGGCGGCGGATCGGCCAGGACCGCGCCGCCAGTTTCCGGGCCCGGCCGACGGGAACGTTGAGCATCGTGGGCGGCGACTGCAGCGGAAGCGTCAGATGCTGGTCGCGGACACCGTCGTACGCGACTTTCGCGAGCGCGGGCAGCACCCCGACGATGCTGGTGGCCGCCCGCACCCCGGCCCGGACCGCGGCGACAGGCAGCGCGGATTCGCGCCGCGCCGTGCCGGACACCCCGGGCGTCCACGGTGCAGGGCAGTCGCGGGCGTCGGGGTCGGTCGACAGCGCGTGGTGGAGGAGCCGCAGCCCCGCCGGGCCGTCCATCAGCGACAGGTGGATCTTCGAGAACACGGCCGTCCGCCCGTCCGCGAGTCCCTCGATGACGTGGATCTCCCACATCGGGTGTTGCGGATCGAGCGGCATGCCGTGCATCTGGGACACCAGCGACAGCAGGTCCTCCATGCGTCCCCGCCCCGGCACCGCGGTGTGCCGCACGTGGTAGCCGAGATCGATACGGTCGTCGAACGACCACCACGGGTAACTGGCGCCCCGCAGCGGGCGGACGGCGCGCCGGCGGAACGTGTCGGACGCACCCTCCTGCGAGATCAGCGCCTCGTACATCACCCGGGCGTGATCGGGTCCCGATTCGCGCGGCGGCTCGAACAGTTCGAGCGCACCCATGTGCATGGGGTGCGAGGGTGTCTCGAACAGCACGAACATCGCCTCGGTGGGACTCATCACCGACATGCAGCGCCTCTTTCTCATGCTCGGGACACGACCCCGAGCATGCCCCGGCGCATCCCACGTCTCCAGGGTAAGCAGAACATGGAAACTTCTTCCACAGGGCCGTTTTCGCGCCGCGCCTGCTCACCCTCGATCGAGCTGCGGAAACACCGTCTCGCGGGCGAGGAGCAGCACGGCGGCGGCCACCGGAATCGCGAGGAGCGCCCCGACGATACCCAGCAGGGCCCCGCCGATCAGGACGGCGACGACGGTGACCATCGGAGGCACCTTGACGGTTCTGCCGATGATGCGGGGAACGAGGAGATAGTCCTCGAACAGGCGGAGGGCGATGAAGAAGACGATGGTCGCCAGCGACACCGGCAGCGACACGGTCAGGGCGACCAGCGCCACCACGACACCGGCGAGGGTGGAACCGACCACCGGAATCAGGTCCAGCACGGCGACGAGGACGGCCAGCAACAGCGGGTAGGGGACGTCGAAGGCGACCAGCCACACGAACGTGAGGACGGCGGTGATCAGCGAGATCAGGAGGTTCCCGAGCACGTAGCCGCCGACCTTCGCGAAGATCTCGTCGCCGATCAGAATCGTCCGCGGTCGCCGCGTGTTCGGGGCCAGGCGGTACAGGGAGGCCCGGATGTGCCCGAAGTCGGCCAGGAAGTACGCGGTGAGCACGACCACGATCACCGTGCCGCTGATGGCGCTGAACACGAACTTGCCCGCGCCGACGATCCCGCCGAGCACCACCGGCGCATTGTCCGCGTCGAGCGCCCGGCGCAGTTCGTCCTGCAGGTGGAAGCGGGTGCTCAGTTCCTGCAGGACCGGGTAACGCTGCTCGAGGTGGCCCAGGTAGTCGGGGGCGTTGTGCACGAGAGCGCCGCCCTGGTTCACCATCGGCGGGATCGCCGCGGCGAGGAACCCGGCCAGTATCGCGAACGCGACAACGAAAACCGTTGCGACAGCCGCCCATCGGGGCAACCCGTGTCGCACCAGCCAGGACACGGCCGGTTCGAGACCGATCGCGAGGAAGGCGGCGACGGCGATGAGCACCAGCACCCCGCGGGCCGCGAGAACGACCTCGATCAGCGCGTACGTGACGGCGACACCGGCGGCCCCGGCCATGCCGATGAAGAACGGGGACCGGCGGTCGAACCGCGGGCCGGGTGTGCCCAGCGGATGCGCGGCCGTGCTGATGCGCGCCGCGCCCTGCTCGGCGGCGACGATCGGCTGCTCCTGCGCGGAGGAATGCGGTTGGGCCACATTGTCGTCGTGGCCTTCGGCGCCACCGGTCACGGTCGTTTGACGACTCTGTCCCGCCGTCCGCCACCGGCGGCGGCGTTGCCGATGCGGGGACAGCGATCCGCGGCGGCCGGCCCGGCGGGGCCTGCACCGTGCCCGCCCGGCAGTGCCGGTGTGGAGCGGCAGTAGTCGTCGATCAACTCCACCGCACGTTCCGCGCACACGGCGGGCGACGGCATCCGGCCGAGGCCGAGACCGTCGATCACGACGACGCTGCGGCGGCCCAGTCCCTCGACTCCGAGCGACCAGCCGAAGGTCCGGTTCCACGCCAGCACCGCGTTGCGGCCGGGCAGGTAGTGCAACCGGAACGGCAGCACGAGGACGGCGTCGAATCCGTCGCAGTCCCACCAGTCGATGGAATCGGCGTGAACGCTCCTGGCCACCGTGTGGATGTAGTCCCGAACGGTGCGGGTGTCGGCAATGCCTGTTCCGCTCTTCATGGTCCACCCCTCAGCTGTGTGTCGATCGACATACCCGGCCCCGCGACAGTTGAAACTTCACCCACCGGTGGGTGTTCGAGGGGCGCAGCCCGACGGTCTGCGGGTAACCTCGCCGCATGCCGTACTTGGAACGCTCGGGTGATGTGTTCGTCCTGCATTTCGGGGAGGAGGGGGAACGGGACAGCGAGAACGCCTTCCACCCGGACTGGATCGCGAGTGTCGACGGCCTCCTCGACCGGGTCGAGCAGCACGACGGCCCCGCCGCGCTGGTGACGACCGCAATCGGAAAGTTCTACTCCACCGGTCTCGACACCGCCTGGGTCCTCGCCAACACCGACAAGCTGAACTCCTACATCGACCGTGTGCAGGCGCTGTTCGCGCGGATTCTCACCTTCCCGCTCCCCACCGTGGCCGCGCTGACCGGGCACACCTTCGGCGGCGGGGCCATCCTCGCGGCCGCGCACGACCACCGCGTGATGCGGGAGGACCGCGGCTACTTCTGCTTGCCGGGGATCACCATCGGGGCGAGCTACGCACCCGGCAGCATCGCACTGCTCGCGGCCCGCCTGCCCGCCCGGGCGGTGCACACCGCCCTGGTGACCGGCCGCCGGTACGGCGGCGTCGCGGCGAAGGAAGTCGGATTCGTCGACGAGGTCGCTCCCGAACAGCAGGTGCTCGCGCATGCCGTCGCACACGCGCAGGGACTCGTCGCGACGCGTGGCCGCACGCTCGGCGAGATCAAGTCCTCCCTCTACGCCGACGCCGTCGCCTCGCTCCGCACCCCGGTCGCGAACCTCGAGACGCAGGAGGCGTTGAACGGCGGCTGACGAGCCACCACCCACATCGAGGGGTGTCTGCCGGGAAAACGGGTACTACTCCCGCGAGGAACGGGGCGTCGGGCATCCGTTCCCACCGGCACCCCGGAGGCGACCACCATGAAACGCGTACTGACACTTGTCCTGCCGATCCTGCTGTCCGCGTTCGCGCTGGTTGCATGCGGTAGCGGCAGCGACGACTCGTCCGCTTCCTCCGAATCGGAGCACGGCGGGGACCACATGATGACCGACATGCCGTCGATGTCGATGTCGATGCCGATGTCCATGCCTGCGGGTGCGCGGGAGATCGTGATCAGCGACTTCAAATACACCCTGCCCGGCACGTTCGCACCGGGAGAGCAGGTCACCGTCCGCAACGACGACACCGCCGAACACACCGTGACCGCAGACACCGGCGACCTGTTCGACGTGGAGGTCGAACCGGGCGCGACCGCGACGTTCACGGTGCCCGGCCAGCCGGGCACCTTCGCCTTCCACTGCACCTACCACCCGAACATGGTGGGGACGCTCGAAGTGCGGTGATGGTCAGTCCAGCGGCTCGATGCGGAACACGTCGCACCGGTCGGCCGCGGCCGCGAACGCCTCCGGAGAGGAGTTCGCGACCGTCCCGGCTTTCAGGAACATGGTGACCCCGTGCGGCACCCGGATCGGGAACTCGCGGAGGATCCGGGCCCGCTCCGACATCGGCAGAGGGACCAGCCGAACACGCTGGCGGTGGCGCCCGCGGGTCAGTTGGCCGCGCCCGGCCGCGCGGGCGTTCTTCGCCCAATCCGATTCCGCGTACCCGGCGACGATATAGCGCTCGCCGTCCACCTCGTACGGCGAGACCGGCGTCGACCGCGGCACCCCCGTCCTCCGGCCCGGCACGGTGAGCGCCGGCATCGGCATCGGAACCCCCAGCCGATGCAGGCCGACGATCACCCTGTTGACGTGGCCGAGATACCACGGCGGCAACACTCGTCCCGTCCGGCGCACCATGTGCTCGACTATTCCGAATCCGTCGCGCTCGTGGCAACCACCTCGGGCCGATCGGGCTGCTCGCTGTCCCGCCACCAGCAGAAGACGAACAACGCCAGTGACGCGACGAGGGTGGACACCACCCACACCGTGAGGGCGATGTCGACCCACGACCCGATCGGCGGGCTTCCCGGCAGGATTCCGCGCAACGGCACGACCGCGAACAGCATCGCCGCCATCCAGCCGAGCATGTCCGTGTTGACGGCCCGCTTCCGCCGGAACGTCTGCAGCGCGACGAACGCGGCGAGCCCCGCGAGGATCGTCATCATCAGCAGGAGGATGCCGGCGTAGATCAGGTTCCCGCCCGTGCGCGCGAACAACAGCGCGGCGCCGGTACCGTTCCGCGAGAGGTCCGTGTCGACGGTCACCGCTTCGGCCCGCGCCTTCCACCCGTCGACTCTGCCGTCCACGAGGAGACCCGTGGGCAGCAGTGCACGGTCGGCACCGGCGCCCTCGTACGCCTCCACGACCATCGGGTTCACCTCGAACCGGTCGAACGGCCAATACGCCGCGTTGCCGGTGGCGATGAACTCGGTGTCGAACGTCGTCGGAGCGGCGCCCGCCCGGAACACGATCTCCTCGTGACTGGTGCTCGGGAAGAGCAGCAGGGTGATGTCCCGATTCAGGGTGTCGCCGTTGGCGTGCAGGTACTCCTCGCCGACGGCGATCGTCACCTCTGCCTGCACCCGATCGGTCGTCGGCTGCAGCGATTTCGCCGTCACCAGGACCACGACCTCGTCGTGACTGCCCTCGAACGGCCCCTCGTCCTCGCCGGTGCGGCTGCTCAACCCGTACACGGTGAGCGACGCCGCGTAGATCAACGCGAGGAGCAGCGCCGGGGCGACCCATCGGAGGCGGGGATGGTGAGAGTTCATGATCGGCGGCGGATCACAGGGAAGCGGTGCTGATCTCGGGGTCGATCAGGATCTTCGCGTGCACCTCGGGATCACCCAGCGCGGCGAACGCGGATTCGACCCCGGGCAGGCCGACCGTGCCGGTGATCAGCGGTGTCGGATCGACCTTTCCGTCGGCGAGCATGTGGAGGGTGTCGCGGAATTCGCGGGGGTCGTAGGCGACGGCGAAGCGGAGTTCGATCTCCTTGTTGACCGCGAGCGCCGGCCGGAACGTGTCGGTCTCCATGCACACCCCGACCACGACGACGCGGGACCGCAGCGGGGCTCCGGCCAGGATGCCGTCGATGACGCCGGGCATGCCGACGCATTCGAAGACGACCGGCCCGGACGGTGTCGCGCCCACCGTGTCGGCGAGGGCGAACGCATGCCACCACGGCAGCCTCGGGATTCGGCGAAGTTTCTCCATGGTGTCCAGCCCGAGACCGAGCACGTCGGTGATCGAGGTCGTTTCCCGACGTCGCGGATACGACGTCCAGGGCGACGCCCCGGCAGGGTCGACGACGACGTCGGCACCGCACTGCCGGGCGAGTTCGCGGCGGCGGGTGGAGAAGTCGGCGGCCACCACGGTACGGACACCGGTCGCCTTCAGCATGGTGATCACCGCGAGACCGATCGGGCCGCACCCGATGACGATCGCGTTCCGGCGCTTGCCGACGTCACCCTTGCGCACCGCGTGCCACGCCACCGCCATCGGCTCGGTCAGGGCCGCCTTCTCCGCCGTCAGGCCGTTCGGGACCGGCAGCGTCATCGACTCCTGCACCACCACCTGTTCGGCGTAGCCGCCGGGCGCCGACGCCGACAGGCCGGTCAGGTGAACCCCGGCTCCGGTGCGGACGACCGGCAAGGCCACCACCGCGGTACCCACCGGCCACCGCTTCCGGCAGCCGGGCCCGTAATCGGCAACGGTGCCACTGAACTCGTGACCCAGCACCACCCGCTGGTGTGAACGCATGAAGTCGCGGTAGCCGGTCGCGGCGGCCAGTTCCGCCATCTCGTCGGCGTGTATGCGGGCGTGCAGGTCCGAGCCGCAGATCCCGCACCGGGAGACGTCGATCAGCACCTGCCCCCTGGCCGGGACCGGAGCCGGGACGTCACCGACCTCCAGGCGAGTCTCGGTGCAGACGACTGCCTTCATGGTGACTCCTCGGGGTGCGGCGGGGTCGGCCTCGACTCCGAACGTAGAACACTGCCGCCGCCGGGACACGGCGATTGCCGAACGGCCCGGGGGTTGTCTCGGTCCGGCGGCGGGTGTAAACCGACAGCATGAGCGTCCTCGGTCAGATGGACTCGTTTCGCCGCGTCTTTCCCACCGCCCGCCGCAACCGGGCCGACCTGTTTCGCTGGTTGCGACGCCGGCCGCAACTGCTCGCGGCCGTCGGATTCCACGAGGTCGCGCTGGCGGCGAGCGCCCGGGTCGATCCGCGGTTGAAGGCGCTCGCCGAGATCAAGGCGGCGGCGCTGACCAACTGCGAGTACTGCCTCGACATCGGATCGGCGTTCAGCCGTGCGCTCGGGGTGAGCGACGCCCAGTTGCGCGCCCTGCCGGCTTTCCGTGAGAGCCCCGCGTTCGACGACACCGAGAAGCTGGTCCTGGAGTTCGCCGACGCGATGACACGCACCCCCGCCCACATCGGCGACGACCTGCGGCGTTCGCTGCTCGCCGCCTTCTCCGAGTCCCAGGTGACCGAGCTGGCCGCGGCCATCGCCTGGGAGAATCACCGCGGACGTCTCAACCAGGCGCTCGGTGTGCGACCGTCGGGGTTCTCCGACAGCGACTTCTGCGCCGTCCCGGAACAGTGACGCGCACATCGACGTCGCCGGACGATCAGCGGTTGCGCAACCGCGTCCATCCGTCGAGCACATAGCCGAGTCCCATCCCGAGCATCCAGGTGTCCTTCGCGATGGCGATGCCGTTCTCGTTCGGCCAGATGCTGCCCGGATTCCGCAGACCGGGGGTCCTCGCGTACATGGCCACGAGGCCACCGGAGAACCCGGCGAGCGCGGCCCCGGCGACGGCGGTGGGCACGAACGGTGCGAGTAATGCTGCGCCCGTGCCTATTTCGGCGACGGACAGCAACTTGACGAATCGCTCCGGTGGGATCGCGTTCAGGAACGGGAACGCACCCGCCGCCATACCGTGAATGCCCTGGGCGGTCTGCTCGTCCGCCGACCATTTCTGCATCCCCGAATGGAGGATGAACGTCCCGGTCGCGATGCGTCCGGGAAGGTCGCCGAGTGTGGTCAGTCGCATGGTGGTCTCCTGTCGTGCGAGTCGAACCAGAGAGCTGTTTCCTCGCTTCAGCCTCCCACCCGGCCGACGACCGGTGAGCGGTTTCGACGGAGCGCCCGCCCGGCGGTCGCCGCCGCGCCCGGCGCGGGGACGTGGCGACGACCGTGGGTGGGTCAGGGGCTCAGTGGGCGAGGACGGCGTCGGTCGTCGTCGTGGACTCGGCACCGGGTGCACTCAGCTGCGACATCCTGCGGGGCAGCGCGACGGCGACGACCGCGCCCAGCAGCGCCGAGATCGCGCCGATCACGAATGCGATGGTGATGCCGGTGTCCGTGTAGAAGACGGCGCCCTGCATGACGGTCGCGATGTGCGAGTTCAACACGGTGAACGCGATGACCGGGAGGATGGCGGGCAGAATGCTCTGGAACACCGCCACCATGCTCGCCGTCGTCGCCTGCAACTGCGGCGGCACCGCGGCGATGAGCAGGTTCGGGACGGAGGCGTACCCCATTCCCATTCCCATTCCCAGGAGGGCGGCGAAGCCGATCAACAGTGCCTTGTCGTCGTGGATCGTCGCGGTGAGCAGGCAGGCCGCGGCCATCACCAGCATGCCCACGACCATCAGGATCCGCGGCCGCACGTTACGGGGTACCAGGGTTCCGACGATCAGTCCACCGATCACCACCGCACCACCCAACGGCGCCTGGAAGATCGCGAATCCCTCTGCGCTGATGCCGAATCCGTAGCCGAGCCCGAGGATCGCCGGGGTCATGCACATCATCGGCAGCATGATCGTGAACACCGCGGACGTGCCGTAACAGAATCCGGCGCCGAGTGCCGTCAGGAACACGGGCCGCTTACCGAAGAACCGGATGTCGATCAGCGGATCCGCGATCACGAGTGCGGACCCGATCCACGCCACCAGCAGGGCGACACCGCCGGCGACGAACCCGAGGGTCGATCCCGACGTCCAGCCCCACGACGGACCGAAGCTCACGCCGACGAGGATGCCGGCGAGTCCCGCGCCGAGCAGCGCGGCACCGATCAGGTCGATGCGCGACCGCAGGCGGACGGTCGACTCGCCGGTCGTCGCCCGGATCAGGACGCCGAGGACCACGAGACCGGCCAGGAAGAACCAGAAGATGCTCCGGAAGCCGAAATTGTCGATCAGCCACCCGGTGAAGAACGGCGCGGGGATCGCGATGAGCCCCATGCCGCTGGTGGCGATGCTGACCGCCAGCGCCACCGTCCGGGCGGGGAACACGTCGCGGATCAGCGAATAGCTCAGGAACAGGCACGGCACGAGCAGCCCGGTCAGGGCGCGGCCGGCGATCAGCACCGCGTACGTCGGTGCGATCGCGGAGATCAGCGACCCGAGCGCCGACAGACCGACGGCCGTCAACAGCAGTTTGCGCTTGCCGTGGGTGTCGGCGAGCTTGCCGATCAGCGGGCAGGTGATTGCCCCCACCAGCAGGAACGACGTGAGCAACCATGCACCCTGCGTCGTCCGGTAGTGGGTGACGATCTGCGGCAAGGCGATCGAGATCATCATGTAGCTGACCGCGAGCATCTCCAGCAGCAACACGATCGAGGCGAGCGAGAAGATCAGTCGGGGCGTCCATCGCTCGTCGGCCGCGTCCTGCTGTCGCGTCCGAGCCGGTCCGCCGTCTGGCGCATGGGTGACCATCATCGGGTCCTTTCGAATACCTGCACGGGAACTCGTGGCGGTGCCGCGGCACTGCGGCGCGTCCGAGCCGGGCGGTAGGGGTGGGTGGTCACATTCGGTGGTCGAAGTCTCGCGAATGTGTAATTGACATCACAGTTCTCGGGAATGCGGCACGCCATGCGGCGTTCCGCCCAGCGGGAGACCGACACGCCCCGTCTGCACCGGCACAGAGGGAAAGGCCAGGTCGCGCCACCGAATCGGTGGTAGCAGACGCGGCGGTCGGTTTCTGCACCCGATCCCGGGGGCGGTTGACGCGAATCGGTGATTCCCGCTCACCGCTCGAGCGAGGATTGACCCATGGCCGCCATGCAGCGCGAGAAGCAGTTCCGCCGGCTGAGAACTCCGCGCTCGGCGGCCGTCGCGGGAATCGTGTTCGCCGCGTTCTTCTCCGCCAGCCTGGTCCTCCTGCACACCGCGCTGCCTGCCGACCCGTTCGACGAAACACCCTGGGTGGGAAGCGGTGAGACGCGGATCAAGACGGCCCTCGTGCTCGCCCCGTTCGCGGGTATCGCGTTCCTCTGGTTCATCGGCGTCATCCGCGACCGTCTCGGCGACCTCGAGGATCGCTTCTTCGCGACGGTATTCCTGGGCAGTGGGCTGCTGTTCCTCGCGATGGGCTTCGTCTCGATGGGTGTGGCGGGCGGCGTCCTCGCGATCGCCCGGCACTCGGGCAGCTCCGCGGACGAGATCGTCTACTTCGGCCGCGAGATCATGCTGCAGATCAACCACGTCTACGCGCTGCGCATGGCAGCGGTGTTCATGATTTCGCTGGGAACGATCTGGCTCCGGACCGGACTTATGCCGCGATTCCTCGTCGTGACCACGTATGTGCTCGCCCTGGCCCTGCTATTGGTCGTCAGCTTCAGCCTGTGGACGACGCTGGCGTTCCCCGCCTGGGTGCTGCTGGTCAGCATCTACATCCTCGTCACCGGACGACGCATCCGCGCCGCCCGATCCGAGTCACCGTGAACGCGGTGATCGGGGCGACGACGTCGCCGGGTGGCGTCGATCGAGGTCACCTGCGTGCGGGCATGATGGAGACGAAGTCGTCGATGATGCCGACCACCGCGGCCGGATCCTCGAGGTGCGGGTAGTGACCGATACCGGCGAGGACGGCAAGCCGGCTGCCGGGCATCGCCTCGTGCGCCGCGTAACCGTGCGAGACCGGGATGATGCCGTCGGAATCGCCCCAGATCAGTTGGGTGGGGAGACCCGCGTTCAGATACAGCCGGCTCAGCGCGCTCACCGCCTGCCCGCGATGGTCGACGACCGCGCGGAGCGTCCGCAGGAACGCCTGCCGGGTCTCCGGATCGGACAGCGACGAATAGGCGTGCCACATCTCGTCGCCGCGCACAGACCGAACCCCGATCGCCGCCAGCCAGCTGCGAACCTTGTTGCCGGCGTCGCGTACCGCGACGGGCGCCATCAGCGGAAGCAGGAACTCGGATCCGGGCGCCGCCAGCAACCGCAGCGTCCAGTTCACGTCCGGTCCCAGTCCACCGCTGCCGATGAGGACCAGGCGCTCACACAGTTCGGGATGCTGATAGCTGAACTGCATCGCCACCCCGCCGCCGAGGGATTGCCCCACCACGGTCACCCGTTCGATGTCCAGCTCGTGCAACAGGTCACGCAACCACGCGGCGAACGCTCCCAGCGAGTAGTCGCCGCGCGGTTTGGCCGAACGGCCGTGACCGGGCAGGTCCGGGGCCAGCACCCGGTAGCGCTGCGCCAACTGCGGGAGGACCGCACGCCACGTCGCCGAACTTCCGGCCATCCCGTGGACGAGCAGAAGCGTCTCGCCCTCACCACACAGGCGGTAGGCGACGTCGTCCCCGTGCAATGCGATGTGTCGCAGTTCCGACATACAGCGACCTCCCGATCGGGTGATGCAGCGGTCTCACGGTAACGATAGGGGAGTTCCTCTCGATATCGTCATCAACTGCGGCGTGGGAACTTGATCTTCGGCGCCGGGTTGATCTATCGGCACACCGACGTGAGGCTCGAAAACAGGAGGAATCCGCATGAACTCTGTGTCGAGCCCGGCCGCCGCCCGGCCGCGTGTCCTGCTCATCGACGCCGACGTGGAAAGCTCCCTCGTCGAACGCCTCCGGGACGGAGGATTCTTCGTCACGCGCACCTACGCGGAACCGGTGCGGTCGCGGATCGAACCCCCCGACGTGGTGATCGTCGACGCACGATCACCCCACCTCGACGCCGACGCCACGGTCCGGGGGTTGAAGACGATGCGATTCGCGCTCGCCATCGTCGTGATCGGCACCTTCCGTTCCGGCAACCGCCGCAGCGACCTCCTCGAGGCCGGCGCCGACGACGTGCTGGAGATGCCGGTCGGTGCGGACGAACTCGTCGCCCGACTCCGCGCGATCCTCCGCCGTGTGAAACCCGCGGTGCCCGCGCCGGCCCCCGACGACAGCCAGGATCTCTGCCTGTGCGAGGAGCGGCACGACACCGACCACGACGGGTTGCGGACCACCCTGACCCGGACGGAATTCATCCTCTTCACCGTGCTCGCGCAGAACGTCGGCAGGGTCGTCACCCGACGCGACCTCATGCTGATGGTGTGGGGTGTGACCGTCGAATCGAAGACGAACGTCCTCAACGCCTACATCTGCTCCCTCCGGCGGAAACTGGTGGCCGTCGGATCTCCGTATGTCGTCCACACCGTGCGCGGGGTGGGTTTCGCCCTCGGCGAGAACGTACGCCCGGACAGCATCGACCCCGCCCGTCAGGTGCCCGCCGCCGTGTCCTGACACCGGGCCCGGGGGCGGTGCGCCCCTCGAAGCCGCCGCGGCGCTCAGCACTCACGGAAGGGGAGCGGACCACCGGAGCGTGGTTCCACCGCCGAGAGTCGAGTCGACGGCGCAGTGCCCGTTCACGTCCCGCGCCCGGGCGGCCAGATTGTCCAGCCCACTGGTGGCGACGTGCCCCTCGAATCCCTTGCCGTCGTCCGCGACCTCGATCGCGAGATCGTCGTAGACCGAGATGCTCACCGTCACCGTGTCGGCCCCCGCGTGCCGCACCGCGTTGCTCAACGCCTCACGCAGAACCGCCTCGGCATGCTCGGCGAGCGCAGAGTCGATGACGGACAGTGGCCCCGACATGTGCACCGTCGTGCGCAACCCGGAATCCGCGGTCGTCTCGGCCACGATCTCGTGCAGCCGCCGCCGGAACTGGGTCATCCCACCCGAACCACCGTGCAGATCGAAGATGGCGGTGCGGATGTCCCGCACGATGTCGTGCAGGTCGTCGATCGACTGTTCGAGCCGGTCCTTGACGACGGGAGCCTTCGCCCGCTGCAGGGTGCTCTGCAACGACAGACCGACCGCGAACAGCCGCTGGATGACGTGGTCGTGCAGGTCACGCGCGATCCGGTCGCGATCGGACAGGACGTCGAGCTCACGCATCCGGCGCTGACTGTTGGCCAGCTGCAACGCGACCGCCGCCTGATCCGCGAAACCCGACATCAACGCCAGCTGGTCGTCCGTGAACGGCGCCGCATCGACATGGCGGAGCGTCACCAGCACCCCGGACACCGATTGCGCGGCACGCAGGGGCAGCGCCAGCGCCGGACCGAACCGGGCCCCCGTCTCGAACCCGGGATCGAAGGCCAGCGCCATGACGCGTAACGGTGTCCGCTCCCGGAACGCCTCACCGGACGTGGACCTGTCCACCGGGATCGCCCGGCCGATGATCCGATCCGACACCGTTCCCGCCGACGCCGTCACCACGAGCTCGGTCACCTCGTCCGACGGGATGTCGGGATCGTCCGGCACCGCGAGGAAGGCACTGTCGGCGGCGGTCAGGGCCAGCGCGTCGTCGGCGATCACCTGCAGCACCTCCGCGGTGTCGCTGCCGGCGAGCAACTCGGTCGCGATCTCCCGTGTCGCCTCCAGCCACGCCTGCCGCGTCCGGGACTCCTCGTACAGGCGGGCGTTCTCGATCGCGATACCGGCGGCCGCCGCCAGCGCGCGGAGAAGCACCTCGTCGTCCTCGGTGAACTGCGCACCGTTGGCCTTCTCCGTGAGATACAGATTGCCGAACACCTCCTCACGCACCTGAATGGGAACTCCCAGAAAGGTTTTCATCGGCGGATGGTGCGGCGGGAATCCCACCGACACCGGGTGCCGCGACAAATCCTCCAGCCGGACCGGCTTCGGATCGGTGATGAGGAAACCGAGGACGCCGCGACCACGGGGCAGGTCACCGATCCGCTCCCGTGTCTCCTCGTCGATGCCCTCGTAGACGAACTCGCTCAGCCCCTCGGTCGGGGCGAGCACCCCCAGCGCACCGTACCGGGCGTCGACGAGATCGATCGCCGCGTGCACGATCGTGCGGAGCGTGTTGTCGAGGTCGAGTCCCGACGTGACGGCCAGCATCGCCTCGAGGAGGCCGTCGACGTGATCGCGCACGTCGACGATCTGCGCGATGCGGTCCTGCACCTCGGTCAGGAGTTCGCGCAGCCTCAGCTCGGACAGGCTACCGAGCAGGGTGCCTCGGTCGCGCTCGTCCGGTTGACGGGTCACACGACGCATTGTCCCACCCGGTGACCTCACCCGGAGCCGGAACGGTCATCGGGCCGTCAGGTGCCGGACGGCTTCGACGGCATCTTCGCGGCCAGCACCGCCGCCTGCGTCCTGCGCTCCACACCCAGTTTGGTCAGCAGCCGGGACACGTAATTCTTGACCGTCTTCTCCGCGAGGAACATGCGTGCGGCGATCTGCCGGTTGGTCAGCCCCTCTCCGAGCAAGGCGAGCAAGGTTCGCTCCTGATTGGTCAGGTGCGCGAAGATGCCGTCCTTCCCATCGGCGTCGGCGCGCACCTTGTCCATCAGGACGCCGGCGGCACGACTGTCGAGCAACGATTTGCCCGCACCCACGTCGTGGACCGCCTGAGCCAGCTCCATACCCCGGATGTCCTTCACGACGTATCCGCTGGCCCCGGCGAGAATCGCGTCGAGCATCGCCTGCTCGTCCGTGAACGACGTCAGGATGAGGCAATGCAACTCCGGCATCAGCGAGTGCAGCTCCCGGCACAGCTCGATTCCGTTGCCGTCGGGCAAACGCACGTCCAGGACAGCGACATCCGGTTTCAGGGCGGGCACCCGCGCCATCGCCTGCGCGTAGGAGGCGGCCTCACCGACCACCGTCAGCGCGGGATCGGAGGTGAGGAGATCCGCGATCCCTCGTCGGACGACCTCATGGTCGTCCACCAGGAAAACCCTGATCATGGGCACCCTCCAGACCTGGCCGCGTTACCCTCGGAGAATTCAGATTACGCCGGCGAGCACAGGGCCGGTCAGCGCGCGGCCGGACGAAACGGCCCGGATCCGCGACGCCGCGGCCGGTGCGGCATCAACATCGCCGCCGCCAACCCCACGGTCGCGACGAGCGTCGCCGCGGCGCCGACTCCGACGAGGGGAGTCGCGAGCCACGCACCGAGCAGCACTACCAGGCCCGCGGTCACCGCTCCGGACACCACCGCAAGCGCGAACCCCGCGGGATGCACGTACAGGAACTCGCCGGGCTCGTCCTCCCACCGGTGACGATCCTCGCGCGGCGATGCGGTGGAGTGTTCGAACATGGTTTCCTCGTTCCTTCACCGGCTCCGATGTCGTGCGCCGGCCCACGTACAACGGTGCGATAACGGCGAGCACAATGACAGGGCCGAAGGTCACACGTCCGTCCTCAGGCATCGGCGGGGCCGAACCATGTGGGCAGCACCCCGCGCAGATCCCGCTGATCGTCACCGACCCACGCCACGTGACCGTCCGGCCGCAGCAACGCCGCCGGCACGTCCAGTTCCTCGCTGACGTCGACGACGTGGTCGATCCGATCCGCCCAGCCCGCCACGGACAGCCGGCCCGTCTGATCGAGCAGTAGCCCTCGTCCGTCGTGCATCAGCCCGTACAGGCGGCCGCGCTTCAATGCGACGTCCCGCAGCCGCCGGCCGAGCAGGTCGTGGCCGGCGCCGAAGTCGTAGCGGACGCCGACCGCGGTGATCTTCTCGATCAGATACCGGTTCACCTCCTCGAAGTCCATCAGTTCCGCCAGCAGCCTGCGCACCGCCCCGGGACCCGGCTCGGTGGACATCAACTCCATCTGCGCGCGGGTGTTGTCGAGCACGTCGGCTGCCACCGGGCGCCGTTCGGTCTGGTAGCTGTCCAGCAGGCCGTCCGAGGCCCAGCCGCCGACCTCCGCGGCCAGCTTCCAGCCGAGGTTGAACGCGTCCTGGAGGCCGAGGTTGAGGCCCTGACCGCCGGTCGGCGGGTGGACGTGCGCCGCGTCGCCCGCCAGCAGCACACGACCGATCCGGTAACGGTCCGCCAGCCGGGTCGCGTCGCCGAAGCGGGACAGCCAGCGCGCCGAGTGCACACCGAAGTCGGTGCCGGCGAGAGCCCGCACCTGCCGCGTGAACTCGTCCAGGGTCGGCGGGACCATCCGGTCTTCGGCGACCCCGTCGGCGGGCGCGACGAGACGGTACACCCCGTCCCCGAGGGGCATGGCGCCGAACCGCTTCTGCGTCTTGCGGACCTCGGCCACCACGGCGGCCAGTTCCTCCGGCGGCGCCGTCAGCTCCACCTCGGCCAGCAGCGTCTCCACCCTGGACGGTTCGCCGGGGAAGCCGACGCCGAGCAGCTTGCGGACCGTGCTGCGGCCGCCGTCGCAGCCGACGAGGTACCCGGCGCGCAGCCGGGAGCCGCCGGACTCGGTCAGCTCGACGCTCACCCCGTCCTCGTCCTGACTCAGCCCGACCAGTTCGCAGCCGCGCCGGATCTCGGCGCCCAGTTCGGTGGCGTGCTCGGCCAGGAGGCGCTCGGTGACGGTCTGCGGGATGCCGAGGACGTACCCGTGTGCGGTGTCCATCCGGTCGGGCCACGGTGCGTCGATGCCGGCGAAGAAGCCGCCGACCTCGTACCGTGTGCCCTCCACGAGGAACCGGTCCAGCAGGCCGCGCTGATCCATCAGTTCGATGCTGCGCACGTGCAGCCCGAGCGAGCGGACCACCTTCGTCGGCTCCGGTTCCTTGTCCAGCACGAGCACGTCCACGCCGTGCAGCCGCAATTCGGCGGCCAGCATCAGGCCGGTCGGTCCGCCGCCGGCAACGATCACGTCGATCATGAAACCCCCTCTTTCGACACGCTTCGCGCTTCGACCGGGAAATTCTGCGGCACGACCCGGGTCTTGCCGCAAGACCCCCGGTGCGCTATACGTTGAAAGGGGCACGGAGTGGACGACTCCCTGCCTTTTCCTATGCCGTCCCGTCATTCTCACTGTTCATTGATCTCCGGCACCGTAGGACACTGGGTACTAGGACCACCTCGGTCCCGCACTCACACCGAACGGAGGCCACCGGACATGAACGCGACGACATGGTTGGTGGAGATCGTCATCGACGAACACGACTCGGAAGAAGGCGGCTCCAGAACCCGCGCACAGGCCCGGCTCCGAACCCGCGACACCCGCACGTTCGTCGGGTCCGGACTCGCGCGCCGAAACCCGGACGACACCGAAATACCCGAGATCGGAGAGGAATTGGCCACCGCACGCGCGTTGTCCGACCTCGCGCACCAACTGATCGAGGCCACCGCGGCCGACGTGGAAACGGCCACGCACAGCCGCGTCCATCTCACCGGGTGATCGCCCGCACCGACGGACCCGTCACCGGCGGATGCCACGCCGGCCGACCGAGAAGACCGCTTCGACGGGCCGTCTCGGAGTCTGCCGCGGCGCCGACTTCTTCTCGGTGGTGCCCACCCTGATCAGCGCCTGCGGGAATCCGCGGTCGGGGAGCAGTTCGCGGATGATCTCCCGGCCCTGACGGAGTTCCGTCATGTGGGTCAGCGGACACGTCGACAAACCGCCGACGGTGGCCTCCAGCAGCACGGCGGACAGGGCCTCACCGGCGCGGAGCCACTCACCGCGACCGTCGGTGGCGGTGCTCAGCACCAGCACCGTCGAACGGTCCGTCTCCGTGGTGACGTCGGCGTCCCGGCCGGCGGGGAAGCGGCGCCCGATGTCGACGCGGTCCCGACTGTCCGCGGTGGCGAGCGCCTCGGGGGGGATTCCGCCCTGTGCGATGGAATGACCGGCCCACCAGTGTAGTTCGGCCTGATAGGCGGAGTCGTATTTCCTGGCGGCCGCGGTCGCTTCGGTTGCCCTGGCGAGCGCCGGACGCGCCTCCTGCCGCAGCACGGTCAGGTGGACGTCCTGGCGTCGCACCACGTCGTCCAACGCGGCGGGCAGCGGCGCCTTCACGCTGACGGGACCGAAGGGCCTGCGGTCGGAATGCCGGTGCCGGATCGCCGCGAGCAGGTCGAAGTCGTGCGACTGCGGCCGGGCGTCGTGACGGAACCGGATCGTCGCCAGGTGACCGGAGTGAGGCCCCTCCGGGACACGCTGGACGTCCGCCGCCCATTTGAGCGCGGTCAGCGCCGTCTGGAGATGATTCAGCGCGGCACCGCAACTGACGACCAACTGCCGGCCCGACGGATCGGTCGAGGCCAGGACACGGCCGCGTTCGGTGTAGAGGTCGAGTTGACCGTCGGCGTACGTCCACTGCCACGGCTGGCTGTTGTGTACCGACGGCGCCCGGCAGGCGAGGTCCACGGCGATGCGCACAACGTTGTCGTCGGGGATGGTGCTGTTCACGATCGCCTCCTCGGTGAATCGCGTTCCGCGCCGGCCGGCGCGGAACGCCGGTGCCTGTATCCCAGTGTTCGCCGTCCGTCGGCGCGAGATTAGGGCCGATGGTCACCGCCGGGCGGGGATTCGAGTCGCCCTGCGACCATCCATTTCGTCACAGTGACGAAACAAGGTGTCCCATTCGGGTGCCGGGGGACCACCCGGCACCCGAACGTTCATTCGGAAACGGCGGGTGTCCGGGCCACCGCGGCGTCGGCGGCCGAATTGGCCTTACCGGCCTTGCGCCGCACATCCGCCGGCGTGAATATTATTCAGAACCCGCGAACGAACGGATCGCGACGCGACGGTACGGCAACGCCGCGGCGAGTCGTGACGCACCGAATCGGGCGTCGGCGGATCGGGCAGACCGGTCGGCGCAGAACCGGCCGCGTGTATACAGGCAGGCCGAATTCGGGCCTCCGACCTGCGGCGATGAAACGCCACTTCTTGCCGATAATCGACATTATGTCAACTAGCGGACCTGAGGGCCCACCCCCGGGCATTCGTGCACCCACCCATCGGTCCGGTCGGCGGACCCCCACCCGCCGCGTTGCCGACGCCACCCGCACCACCACCGCGCGGCGCAGCACCACCCGGGCCGACCATCGGAGGATCCGGCTCGCACGGGATCGCCGGGAAGAAATGACGTCAGCTACCGCGATCGACCGACTCGAGCGACCTGCCCGTCCTCCCGTGGGCCGAGGTGCAGACGGCGCCGGTGACGAAGTCTTCCCTACCTCGTCACCGGCGCCGAACCGTCACCGTAGCAGATGATCGAACTTGTGTTCGACCGACGCCGCTTGTCGTCGTGGTCCCCTAAAGTCGTGTTCGTCCCGAGTCCACTCATCCGACACGAAGAAGGAATCGACGCGATGACGAAGTATCTGATTTCGTTTCCCAGTGCTGCCATGGTCGTTCCCGACGGGGATCTGCAGGCGGTGTCGGATGCGTCGCACGCGGTGGTTCAGGAGGCGAAGGACGCCGGCGTGTGGGTGTTCGGCGGTGGCATCGACGACAGCGTTCCGCCCGTCCTGGTCGACGGGGACGGAACGGTGACTCCGGGCACCTACCCGCAGACGACGCAGCTCGACGGCGGCTACGCGGTACTGGAACTGCCGTCCCGCGAGGCGGCACTGGAATGGGCCGCGAAACTCGCGGTTGCCTGCCGGTGCGCGCAGGAGGTGCGCGCGTTCGGGTACGACCCCGCCAGCTGACCGGCCTCTCAGCGACCCGAAGGTGGCTCGGCCTGTGGCGCCCGGAGTCGCGGGCGAACGTGCTCGAAGATCAGGATGGTCTCGGTCGAGGCGACCGCAGGGTGCGCGCTGAGGTGGTCGAGGACGAATCGTCTCAGCTCCTCGCTGCTGCCGGTGGCGACGTGGATGAGGTAGTCGTCGGCGCCCGCGATGAAGTACACGTTCAGCACCTCGTCGAGGGTGGCGAGCTGCTCGGCGAGCTGCCCGAGGTGCTGTCGTGCATTGGCCTGCACGCGAACTGCGATCATCGCCTGTAGATCCCTGCCGAGGGTGGCGGGATCGATGTCGGCATGGAATCCGCGGATCACGCCGCGGTCGATCAGGGAGCGCACCCGGCCCAGGCAGGTCGACGGCGCGATGCCCGCGAGCGCGGCGAGCGCGTTGTTGGGGGTACGGGCGTCCCGCGAGAGCTGGTCGAGGAGGATTCGGTCGATGTCGTCGATCGGCGCCGCCCCCGCTCGAACATCATTCGACCGCGGCCCGTCGACATACGGCGTGGCCGGAACATTCTTCTTCATCGGCCCAGTCTAGAGAATTTTCTTCTTCCGCCTTGGATTCGGTGCGCTGATTGTTCACCATTGGTGCCTGTCGGCCGAATTCCCCGGCCGGCCCATCACGAACCACGAGCACCGCCCCACTCCCCTGGTCCACGGCTGCACAATGCCCCGACACCGAGATCGTCGCCTCCCAGCGTGATCGGAAAGGCTCACCATGAGCAACCCCCAGTCCCCGCCCGCACGCCACCGCGTTGTGGTGATCGGATCCGGCTTCGGTGGGTTGTTCGCGACCAAGGCCCTCCGCCGCGCGGACGTGGACGTCACGGTAATCGACCGCACCACACACCACCTCTTCCAGCCCCTGCTGTACCAGGTGGCGACCGGCATCCTCTCCGAGGGCGAGATCGCCCCGTCGACGCGGATGATCCTCAAGGACCAGGCCAACGCCGCCGTCCGCCTCGGTGACGTCACCGGCATCGACCTGACCGAACGCACGGTGACGTCCGAACACCTCGGGCAGTCCACCGTCACCGGGTACGACAGCCTCATCGTCTCCGCCGGGGCGCAGCAGTCGTACTTCGGCAACGACCACTTCGCCGAACACGCCCCGGGGATGAAGTCCATCGACGACGCCCTCGAGCTCCGGGGCCGCATCCTGGGCGCGTTCGAGCAGGCCGAGGTGACCGCCGACCCGCGGGAGCGGGCACGCCTGCTCACGTTCGTCGTGGTCGGCGCCGGGCCCACCGGCGTCGAGATGGCCGGTCAGATCGCCGAACTCGCCCATCGAACGCTCGCCGGGGCCTACACCAACTTCGACCCCCGCGACGCGCGGATCATCCTGCTCGACGCGGCGTCCGCGGTACTGCCGCCGTTCGGTGACAACCTGGGGTCGGAGGCGGCCGAAACGCTCGAGAAGCTCGGGGTCGAGGTCCGGCTGGGCACATCGGTGACCGACGTCGACGCCGGCGGACTCACCGTCCGGGATGCGGAGGGCGCCGAGCATCGCATCGCGTCCGCCTGCAAGGTCTGGTCCGCGGGAGTGGCGGCGAGCCCACTCGGTGCGCAACTCGCCGCCCAGTCGGGTGCCGACCTCGACCGCGCCGGCCGCGTCGCCGTCGAGGAGGACCTGACCCTGCCGGGCCATCCCGACGTGTTCGTCGTCGGTGACATGATGTCCCGCGACCGTCTGCCCGGCGTCGCCCAGGTCGCGATCCAGGGTGGCCGCTACGCCGCGAAGCGGATCGCCGCCGAGGTCGCCGCGGCAGCCAAGCGACGCCCGGCGCCGGAACGCCCGCCGTTCCGGTACCGAGACAAGGGTTCGATGGCCACCATCTCCCGTTTCAACGCGGTCGCGAAGATCGGCGGTGTCGAGCTGACCGGTTTCCTCGCGTGGATCATGTGGCTGGCCGTGCACGTGGTCTACGTCGTCGGGTTCCGGAGCCGTGTCGCCACCCTGCTGTCGTGGGCCTGGACCTTTCTCGGCACCTGGCGCGGGCAATTGACCAACACGCATCAGCAGATCACTGCTCGCAATGCGATCGCGCAGCTGCACAGCCTCGAGCGGCGGATCGAGGATGCGGACGCCCCTGTCGCGCGGGCGAGCTGACGGTCGCGGACGTCGGCGAACACCCGCGGCTCGACGTTCCGCACTTGTGGTTTCGGTGAACCTAACATTATGATTCGCCACGTGAAAACAACGTCCTTCAAGGTGGGTGCGCGACGACGGCCGGCGACCGCTGCCGCGGTACTGACAGCGCTGGCCGCGACGCTGATGCTGTCCGGGTGCGGCAAGGGCGACGGGCCCGCCGACGACACACCGGTGGTGCTGACCACGTTCACCGTGCTCGCCGACATCGCCGCGAATGTCGGCGGCGAGCACCTGACCGTCGAGTCGATCACCAAGGCGGGCGCGGAAATTCACGGATACGAGCCCACCCCGGGCGATATCAAGAAGGCCGCGCAGGCCGACCTGATCCTCGACAACGGCATGAACCTGGAGGCCTGGTTCGGCCAGTTCGTCGACGGGGTGGACGTCGAGCACGTGGTCGTCAGTGAGGGCGTCGAACCGATCGCCATCGGTGAAGACGCGTATGCGGGGAAACCGAATCCGCACGCCTGGATGTCACCGCTGAACGTGCAGATCTACGTCGACAACATGGTCGCCGCGTTCAGCGAACTCGATTCCGCTCATGCCGCCGACTACCGCAGCAACGGCGACGCGTACAAGGCGCAGTTGCAGGCCGTGCAGGACGAGTTGGTCGCCGAACTGGGCGCGCTGCCGGTCAACGAACGCGCACTGGTCACGTGCGAGGGAGCGTTCTCGTACCTGGCCCGCGACGCGGGGCTGACGGAGAAGTACATCTGGCCGGTCAATGCCGAACAGCAGGCCACTCCCCAGCAGATCGCGTCGACGATCGAGTTCGTGAAGCAGAACCGGGTTCCGGCGGTGTTCTGCGAGTCCACGGTGTCGGATGCGCCGATGCAACGGGTCGTCGAAGCGTCCGGCGCCGCGTTCGGTGGCACCCTGTACGTCGACTCCCTGTCCGAGGCGGACGGGCCCGTGCCGACGTATCTCGACCTGATCCGGCACGACGCCGACGCCCTCACCTCCGCACTGAACGGGCCGCGGTCGTGACCGCGCAGCCGGCCGTCGAGGTCGAGGACGTCACCGTCCACTACGGCGATGTGCTCGCGCTCGACCGGGTCTCCCTCGCCCTTCGCCCCGGACGCGTCTGTGGACTCGTCGGCATGAACGGCTCGGGCAAGTCCACCCTGTTCAAGACGATCATGGGCACGGTCAAACCCGACACCGGCACGGTCCGCATCAACGGCGCGGCGCCGGCCGCGGCGCGCAAGGCCGGGGTGCTGGGTTACGTTCCGCAGAGCGAGGACGTCGACTGGACGTTCCCGCTCTCGGTGCGGGACGTGGTGATGACCGGCCGGTACGGGCGCATGGGACCGACCCGGCGGCCCGGTAAGGCCGACCGCGAGGCCGTCGACCACGCTCTCGATCGCGTCGAGCTGACGGACCTGGCGGACCGGCAGATCGGGCAACTGTCCGGTGGCCAGAAGAAGCGCACGTTCGTGGCCCGGGGAATCGCGCAGGGCGCCACCATCCTTCTCCTCGACGAACCGTTCGCCGGGGTCGACAAAAGATCCGAGGCCACCATCACCGCGCTGCTGCGGGAACTCGCCGACGCGGGTTCGGCGATCCTGGTCTCCACCCACGACCTGCATGCGCTACCCGACCTCGCCGACGAGGCGATCCTGCTGCTGCGCACGGTGCTGAGGCACGGCGACCCGGCGGTCGTGCTGCAACCGGAGAATCTGGCGGCCGCGTTCGGCCTCGACGTGATGACAAGGACCTGAGAATCAATGGACGTCATCGACTTCGTCGTCGACCCCCTGCGCTACGACTTCATGGTCCGCGCGCTGATCACCACCCTGATCGCCGCGGTGGTGTGTGCGGTGCTGTCGTGCTGGCTGGTGCTGATCGGCTGGTCGCTGATGGGTGATGCGGTCTCGCACGCCGTCCTGCCCGGCGTGGTCCTGGCCTACATCGTCGGCGCCCCGTTCGCGATCGGCGCGGTGATCTTCGGATTCCTGGCCGTGGCACTGATCGGTGTGGTCCGCGACACCAGCCGGGTGAAGGAGGACGCCGCGATCGGCATCGTGTTCTCCACACTGTTCGCCCTCGGCCTGGTGCTGGTCTCGGTCACCCCCAGCCAAACCGACCTGAATCACATCATCTTCGGCAACCTGCTGGGTGTCAGCCGGTCCGACCTGGTCCAGATCGCGATCCTCGGGGCGTTCGTGTTCACCGCCCTGATCGTCAAGCGCCGCGACTTCACGCTGTACGCCTTCGACCCCACCCATGCGCACGCCATCGGCCTGAACCCGCGGCTGCTCGGGGCGGCGCTACTGGGGCTGCTGGCCCTGACGGCGGTGGTGGCCCTGCAGGCCGTCGGTGTCATCCTGGTCGTGGCCATGCTGATCATCCCCGGGGCGACGGCGTACCTGCTGACCGACAGTTTCCATCGGATGCTGATCATCGCCCCGGCAATCTCGGCGTCCTGCGCCGTCGTCGGCCTGTATCTGAGCTATCACCTCGACACCGCCAGCGGCGGGATGGTGGTGCTGTCCCAGGGCGTTGCCTTCGCGTTGGTCTATCTGTTCGCGCCGCGGCAGGGCGTGATCGGTCGCCGGATCACCGCGTCCCGGCGTCGCCGGGCATCCACGTCCCCGGCGGTGGCGGCCGACCGCTGACGGTTATCCCGCCGGCGCGTGCCTCGGCACGATCATCACGGGGACGGGAGCGTGCCGCAGAATTTTCGCGGCGGCCGAGCCGAGGAACACGTGCGCGGCGGGTCCGGCGGCTCCCGAACCCAGCACCAGCATGTCGTCGGGCTCCCAGGACACGGCTTCGACCGCCCCGCGCCAGTCGGTGCCGCTGCCGATCTCCACGTCCACGTCGGGGACCGGGATGCGGGCGCGAACCGCGTCGAGTTGCCGGGCGATGTCGTCGGTGGTCCGGCGCGTCCACTGCCGGACGACGAGATCCTCGGTCGATTGCTCGATCGCGCCACCGAACCTGGACATGGGCCGCACCGTGAACGACACGATCCGCACTGTCGCGGGCCACCGTGCGGCCATTTCCGCGGTGGCGGCGATGAGTCCGTTGACGTCGGCTTCGCCGCCGTAGGCGGCGGTGAGCCTGCGGATCGGTCCGGGCACCGGTGGGTAGCCGCGCGGCGCGATCGCGACGGGCACCGCCGCGGTGTGCACGAGCCGTTCGGTGACGCTGCCCAGCGCCACCCGGCCCAGCAGACCGGACGACGACGATCCGACGACGACGAGGGTGGCGTCGTGGGCGGTGACGAGTTCGATCAGCCCGGTGGGAATCGACGTCGATCGGTGGACGACGGTGGGGATGTCCAGCTCGCCCGGCAGACCGCCGACCACCCCGTCGAGTGCCCGTAACGCCTCCGCGGTGACGTAGCGCAGGTATTCGCGGTCGATGGGGTCGTCCTTCCCCGGCCACGGCTGTTCCACGATCGCCGCGGCCACGACAGTCTCCCCGGTCCAGCGTGCGATCCGTGCCGCCAGGTGCAGCGGCGCGGTCCCCTGACGGCTCGAGCTGAATCCGGCGATGATCGTCATCGAGCGGGTTTCCCTGCGCCGACCGGGTGCGCGACGACGTGGGTGACCGGCACACCGTGCTCGGCGCGGGCGCGGTCCACGACGTCGAACCGGTGCCACACCGACTCCTCGGGTGGCAGTGTGGAGATGACGATCTGATCCGGATGGAACGACTCGACGCCGGTGGCCAGTGCGCGCAACGGCCGGTAGTCCCCCACCTCGCCGTCCGCGTCGAGGTCCTCGGAGCGGAGCGTCGTCAGGGTGTCGGCGAGTCGCTGCCGGGCGACCTCCCGGGTCGCTTCCGCGACGTCGAGCGGGCCGTGGGTGGCGGCGGTTCCGGTCTCGATCGGGCTGGCGGGCACGACCACGAAGTAGACGGCTTCCCGGTCCGCGCCGATGCGGCGGAGTTCGTCGAGCATCTCCTTCGACTCGACGGTCTGGTTGGCCAGCACCAGGACCCGGTGAGGCCGGGCGGTCGCGGCGGCCCCCTCGACCTCGGGCCGCCGCCGCACGAACCAGGTGTTGGCGAGGAACAGCACGATCACGACCGCCCACGACACCAGGCTCAGCACGAGTTGCGACCGCACGTCCTCCTGCAGATACATCTGCACCAGGATCGCGACGATCGCGGCGGCGGTGACGATCGACAACACCGGGAACAGCCACATCTTGACCCGCAGTTCCGAGGCCGGGGTGCGGTACCGCAGCACGATCTGCGAGACGGCGATGAGCAGGTAGACGAACAGGATGATCGCACCGCTGGAGTTCAGCAGGAACGCGAAGACGGTGTCCGGGGAGACGGCCGCGGCGATCACGCACAGGAATCCGACGACCGAGGAGGCGAGGATCGCGATGGCCGGCACCCCGCGACGGGTCACCCCGACCAACTGCGCGGGTGCCTCCCGGCGCGCGGCGAGGACGAACAGCATGCGGGAGGCGGTGTACATGCCCGAGTTGAGGCAGCTCAGTACCGCCGTCAGCACGACGGCGTTCATGATGTCGTCGGCGTACGGGATCCCCATCTCGGTGAACGCGGCGACGAACGGGGACGCGGCCATCTGCTCGTCGTCCCACGGCAGGATGGTGGCCAGCAGGAACGTCGAGCCGACGAAGAACACGGCGATCCGCACGATCACCGAGTTGGCGGCCTTGGTCACCGCCCGCTCCGGATCCGCCGACTCCGCGGCGGCGATCGTCGCGATTTCGGCGCCGACCATGGAGAAGATCACCGTGACCACGCCGACGGTGACGGCCATGGCGCCGAACGGGAGGAACCCGCCGTGGCTCCACAGGTTGGAGAAGTCCAGCGCCTTGTTCGGCCACACACCGAGCACGAACAGCGCGCCCAGCGCGATGAACACGACGATCGCGGCGACCTTGATGCCGGCGAACCAGAATTCGAACTCGCCGAACGACGACACGGAGAACAGGTTCGTCGCCGTCATCAGGATCATCAGAATCAGCGCGGACAGCCACAGCGGGATGTCGATCCAGTACTGGATGATCGTGGCGCCGGCGATGGCCTCGAAGCCGACGACGATCACCCAGAAGTACCAGTACAGCCAGCCGACGGAGAAGCCGGCCCAGTTGCCCAGCGCCCGGCGGGCATAGTCGGCGAACGACCCGGTCGACGGGTTGGCCACGGCCATCTCGGCCAGCATGCGCATGACCATGATGATCAGGACCCCAGCGAGGCCGTAGGTGACGAACGCCGCCGGCCCGGTGTCGCCGATGACGACACCGGAGCCGACGAACAGTCCCGCACCGATCACCCCGCCGACGGCGATCATCGTCAGCTGCCGCTGGCTCAGTGCCTTCTTCAGTGCGGGTGTTCCGCTCATGTCATCCCTCCGATGCTTCACACGCCGCGTGCTCGCTCCTGGCGAGACCGACTGTCGGAGTCCCAGGGTTTGTTCGGCTGGGCGACGTCGAGGGGGGCTTCGGCCGCAGGGCCTCGAAATTCAATCGTAGGCCGCGGCGCCGGTCCGGCGAGCGGGATTCGGTGTCCGTCCCCTCGCGCCGTTTACCGGCCCGCGCGGCGGGTATCAATGTCGTGACGTCCGGAGTGAGACCGCCGAGAACGAAGGTTCCGCTGATGACACTCGTGCCCCGGGTCGCGGTCGCGCTGATCGCCGCGGGCCCCCTCGCCCTGTTCCTGGCCGCGCCCGCCGCCGCGGACCCGCCGGACGTGACCCTGGCCGCCGCCGTGGCCGGGAGCACCGTCACGACCACGCTGACCAACGACACCGGTGCCGACATCGTGTGCGGGCTCGGTGGACTGCGGGCGGCGGACGACATCGTGAACCCCGAGTCCGTGGCGGTGTTTCACCGATCGAACGTGGCGATCGGGCCGGGACCGCGGGAGTTCGTGTTCGAGGCGGTACCCGACGGCGACTATCTGATCCACTGGATCTGCAGCGAGAACGCCGGTCCCGGTGACGAGGTGTGGGGTTCGGCGCCGCTTCCGGAGACCGCGTACGCGAAGCCGGCGACGGCGGAACCGCTCCCGGTCACCGTGCGGACGCAGGCGTGTGTCGGATCGTTGTGCCTGCCGCCGGGGCTGGGTCTCTGAACACGCGTCAGCGGATCGAATCGCGCTGTGTCCGAAGGAATTCCCGCTCGGCCGCGTTCTCGGTGCGGTCGTGTGCCGCGTCGTAGGCGCGGGCGGCCTCGACGGGGCGCCCGAGGCGGCGGAGAAGATCGGCCCGCACCGCGTGGTACAGGTGATAGTCGTCGAGGTCGAGCCGGTCGACGAGCGCCAGCCCCTCCGCCGGACCCCGTATCTCCGCCACGGCGACGGCCCGGTTCAACGCGACCACCGGGCTCGGCGCCAGCGACATCAGCTGGTCGTACAGCTGCAGGATCTGCCACCAGTCGGTGTCGGCGGCCGTCTCGGCGTCGCTGTGGACGGCGTTGATCGCGGCCTGGATCTGATACGGGCCCGGTCGGTTGCGTCGCAGGCAGTCCCGCACCAGCGACTGCCCCTCGGTGACGAGGTCGCGATCCCACCGGCTGCGGTCCTGGTCGGGCAGGAGCACGAGTCGCCCGCCGGCATCAGCGCGGCCAGGACCCGGCCGAGACGGAGGGCCTCGGCGCACAGATCCGCCCGTGTCAGCCGGTCCCCCGCACTTGCCGTGTATCCCTCGTTGAAGATCAGGTAGACGACGGCCAGGACGGTGCGGAGACGGTCCGGGAGATCGGTCTCGTCCGGCACCCGGTACGGGATCCGGGCGTCCCGGATCTTCCCCTTGGCCCGGACGAGGCGCTGCGCCATGGTCGGCTCGGGCACCAGGAAGGCGCGGGCGATCTCCGCGGTGCCGAGCCCGCCGAGGAGGCGCAGGGTCAGCGCGACCTGGGCGGTGGGTGCCAGCGCCGGGTGGCAGCAGGTGAAGATGAGGCGTAGCCGGTCGTCGTGCACGGCGCCCTCCTCCGTCGGTTCGTCGCGGGCGAGCAGCAGCGCGGCCTGCGCGTGCCGGTCGTGCCGGGACGCCTCCCGCCGCAGCCGGTCGATCGTGCGGTGCCGGGCGGTGGTGATGATCCACCCGGCGGGGCTCGGTGGCAGCCCGGCCGACGGCCAGCGCTGCACCGCCTCTGCGAAGGCGTCCTGGACGGCGTCTTCGGCGAGGTCGATGTCGCCGAACACGCCGACCAGGACGGAGACCGCGCGACCGTGTTCGGTGCGGAACACGTGTTCGATGTCGGCGGTGTCGATCACGTCAGTGGCTTCCGTCCCCGGCGTGGTGGGCGAACGGCCGGACCTCGATGGGCAGCGTCGTCGCCCGGGTGAGCTTGCGACCCCAATCGAGCGCGGCGTCCAGGTCGGGGGCATCGACGATGGTGAATCCGCCGAGGTGTTCCTTTCCTTCGGTGTACGGGCCGTCGGTGACGAGCACGTCGCCGCCGCGGGCCCGCAGCACGGTCGCGGTGGTGGGGGCGCACAGTCCCCCGCTGAACACCCACGCGCCTGCGGACACCATCTCCTGGTTGAGGGCGTCGAGGTCGTCGGCGATCTTCGCGAGGACGTCGGGTTCGGGAGCGGGACCGTCGGGCTGGTACACGCTCAACAGGTACTGGGTCATGTCGGGTTCCTCCTCGGATCGGACGGTCGGCGCCTCGGGATGTGCTGTGGCCGGCCGTCACCTCCTATACGAACGCCGGCCCCGCGAATCGACACTGTGCACGAAAGAACTTTGTGCACGAGGAAATGTCCCGGGTGTGGTCAGTGGTGTTCGGACACCAGCACGGCGCGGGTTCCCGGCTCCAGCGCCTCGAACACGTGTGCGACATCGCCGGGGTAGGCGATGTAGTCGCCGGGCCCGAGTTCGACGGGGGCGCCCGCCGGGCCGACGAGCGCGCGACCGGCACTGAGTACGACGTGCTCGATCACGCCGGGCATGTGCGGGTCGGATCCGCGGGCCGGTCCGGGTTCGACGGCGAGGCGGTAGAGGTCCCGGCGCGCGGACGGCGGGCAGGACGCGACGAGCGTGGCGCGGTAGTCGGCCCGGTCGGAGGTCAGTTCGGGTCCCTCGTCGGCGCGGATGACCTGGACGCGCGGGCGCGGCGGGTCGAGGAGTTGCGACATCGGCACGTCCAGCGCCACGCAGAGGGCCCACAGGGTTTCGACGCTCGGGTTCCCGCCTCCCGATTCCAGTTGGGACAGAGTGGATTTCGCAACACCAGCCCGCCGGGCGACCTCGGTCAGGGACATGCCCGACCGTTCGCGCTCGCGGCGCAGCGAAGGCCCGATGTATCCCAGCGGGGATTGCCCGTCCATGGTTCCCTTCCCGAGACTGTTCATTATTTCAGTCGTCTTGTTCGACTTGACGAACGCAGCGCCACCTGTTCAGTATATAAGTCATGCGTTCGATGAAGCGAACACTCGGCTCGCGGGCCCTCCGCAGCATCGCGCTCGTGTGCCTGGCCGACGGACTGGTCGGCATGTCGTATGGCGCGATCGCGGTGGGCTCCGGACTCGACGCATGGCTGCCCGTCGCGTTGTCGATGCTGGTTCTCGCCGGTTCCGCGGAGTTCCTGTTCGTCGGGATCGTCGCGGCAGGCGGCAGCCCGATCGCGGCGACGATCGCCGGACTGCTGGTGAACGCCCGGCACCTGCCGTTCGGTCTGGCGGTCGGTGACGTGCTCGGGCGGGGTCTCCGGCGCGTCGTGGGCAGTCACCTGATGAACGACGAGTCGGTGGTGTTCGCGCTCGGGGAGACGGACCCGGACCGCAGGCGCGCCGCGTACTGGGCGTGTGGGGTGGGGATCGCGGTGTGCTGGCCGCTCGGGGCCCTGCTCGGCGCGGTGGCGGGCAACGCGATCGGCGACCCCGCCGCGCTGGGCCTGGACGCGATGTTCCCGGCGGTGCTGCTGGCCCTGGTGCTGCCGGCGCTGCGCGATCGGGACGTGTGGGTGCCTGCCCTGGTCGGCGCCGTCGTCGCCCTGGCGGCCACGCCGGTCCTGCCCGCCGGGCTGCCGGTGCTCGCGGCGCTGACGGGTCTGCTCGCTGGTGTGCGGCGGACGGTGCTGCGGTGACCGGGCACCTCGTGCTGATCGGGTCGGTCGGGGTGCTCGCGGCGGGCACGTTCGCGTTCCGGTTCGCCGGGCCGGTGCTGCGGCCTCGGATCGCGATCCGGCCCCGGGTGGAGCGGACCATGGCGTCGGCCGCCGTGGTCCTGCTCACCGCCCTGGTGGGCACGGCGGCGCTCACCGAGGGCCACGACCTCGCCGGAGTGGCGCGTCCCACCGGGGTCGTCGTCGCGGGCCTACTCGTCTGGCGGAAGGCGCCTTTCGTCGTCATCGTGCTGTCCGCTGCCGCGACGGCTGCCGGATTGCGGCTCCTCGGCGTGCCGTGAGGATGCATCATCGAGGGGTGTTATTTCATCTCTGTGCCACGTGCGGTGTCGAACAGGACCCGAACACCCCGCTCCCCGACGAGTGCGCGATCTGCGCCGACGAACGCCAGTACATTCCGCTCGGCGGGCAGGAGTGGACCACCGTCGAGGCGCTGGCCGGCGCCGGGTATCGCGCCGTCGAGCACGAGGTCGAGCCGGGACTGCACGGCCTGTACGTGGACCCGAAGACCGCGATCGGTCAGCAGTCCCTGGTGATCAGCACCCCCGCCGGGTCGCTGCTGTGGGATCCGATCGGATTCGTCGATGCCGCGGCGGTCGACGCCGTCGCCGCGCACGGCCCGGTCATCGCCGTCGCGGGCAGTCACCCGCACATGTTCGGTGCGCAGACGCAGTGGTCGAAGGCGCTCGGTGACGTGCCCATCCTGGTGGCGGAGGCGGACCGCTCGTGGCTGGCGCGGTCCGACGGGCCGATCGTGTTCTGGTCCGGCACCCACGAGGTGGCGCCGGGGCTGACCCTGCACCAGATCGGCGGGCACTTCCCGGGCAGCGCCGTCGCGCACTGGCGCGGCGGCGGTGACGGCCGGGGTGTGCTGCTCACCGGCGACGGCGTGTTCCCCAACCCGGACCGCCGCACCGTGTCGTTCCTGCGGTCGTACCCCAACCGGCTGCCGCTGTCCGCGGCGGTGGTGCGGCGCATCGCGGACCAGTTGGCGCACCTGGAGTTCGACCGCATCATCGGCAACTTCGACAACGTCATCGACCACGACGGCCGGGAGGCGCTCGAGTATTCGGCGACCCGGCACTGCGCCTGGGTGACCGGGGAGTTCGATCACCTGACGTGACGGTCGCGGAACCGGCCACCGCGCCGGGCGGCGCCCTCGCGGGGGCACTGTAATCGTTCTTCCCCGCCGACGCGGTGACAGCGGCTACCCTCCGCAGTAGCGTGAGCAGCGACTGAGGAGGTAGGTCTGATGGACTTGACAGCAATTGGTGTCGGTTTCGGCTACGTGGTCGTAGTCCTCACCATTCTTGTCGTCGTGGTCGGGGTGACGGCCCTGTTCGTGTTCTCGATCAAATCGGATTTCATCCCCCCGGACTCCACCGGAACTCCCTCGGGCAGGAAGCGGATCGGCCGGGCGGAATAGCCGCGTCGAGCACCGGCAGGCGGGCAGTCCCTCAGGGAGGGGCTGCCCGCCTTCGTACGTGGCCGGGGGGGGCGGCGGGTCTTCTGGATCGATTCCGGCCGCGGGCGCAGGGAAGCACGCCTTACTGAGACGCTCGAGGACAAGGCGACTACCGTGACAGGAGTCGCCTATTTTTCGAGGAGCACGGAATGAGTATCCAGTCGGTTGAGTCACGCCGCCATCGCGTCGTGGTCATTGGATCCGGCTTCGGAGGGTTGTTCGGCACACAGGCGCTGAAGAATGCCGACGTCGACATCACCATGATCGCGCGCACCACTCACCACCTGTTCCAGCCGTTGCTGTACCAGGTGGCGACCGGCATCCTCTCCGTCGGCGACATCGCCCCCGCCACCCGGCTCGTGCTGCGGAAGCAGAAGAACACGCAGGTGCTGCTCGGCGATGTCGAGAAGATCGATCTCGAGGCGAAGACGATCACCTCCCGGTTCCTGGACCGGACCACCGTCACCCCGTACGACAGCCTGATCGTCGCCGCCGGCGCGGGACAGTCGTACTTCGGCAACGATCACTTCTCCGAGTTCGCACCCGGCATGAAGACGATCGACGACGCACTGGAGCTGCGCGGCCGGATCCTCGGCGCGTTCGAGCAGGCCGAATTGTCGAGCGATCCCGCCGAGCGGGCCCGGCTGCTGACGTTCGTCGTCGTCGGCGCAGGCCCGACCGGTGTCGAGCTCGCCGGCCAGATCGCGGAACTGTCGCGGCGCACCCTGTCGGGGGCGTTCCGCAACATCGACCCCCGCGAGGCCCGCGTGATCCTGCTGGACGGCGCGGACGACGTCCTGCCCGTCTACGGCGGCAAGCTCAGCCGCAAGGCCCGCCAGCAGCTGGAGAAGCTCGGAATCGAGATCCAGCTCGGCGCGATGGTCGTCGACGTCGACGTGGACGGCCTCGTCGTCAAGGACAAGGACGGCACGCAGCGCCGGATCGAGTCGCAGTGCAAGGTGTGGTCGGCCGGTGTGCAGGCGAGCCCGCTGGGCAAGCAGATCGCGGACCAGTCCGACGCCGAGATCGACCGCGCCGGACGCGTCCTGGTCAACCCGGACCTGTCGGTGCCGGGGCACCCGGACGTGTTCGTGATCGGCGACATGATGTCGCTCGACAAGCTGCCGGGCCTGGCTCAGGTCGCGATGCAGGGCGGCAAGTACGCGGCCCATCAGATCAAGGCCGGCCTGAGCGGGCAGAAGCCGCAGGACCGCCCGCCGTTCAAGTACTTCGACAAGGGCAGCATGGCCACCATCTCGCGGTTCAGTGCGGTGGCGAAGGTCGGCAAGCTCGAGATCAGCGGATTCATCGGCTGGGTGGCGTGGCTGGCGATCCACCTGATGTACCTGGTCGGGTTCCGCAGCCGGCTGTCGACACTGCTGTCGTGGACGGTGACGTTCCTCGGTCGCGGACGCGCGCAGATGGCGTCTACCGAGCAGTGGGTGTTCGCCCGCAACGCGATGGAGCAGTTGGAGCGGCACGAGCGGGAGAAGGAGTCGGCGGAGAAGTCGTCGGGCGGCGAGCAGCGCAAGGCCGCCGGGTGACGCAGTCATCCCCCTGAGCTGAACGTGGCGGAGGGGACGGACCATCGGGTCCGTCCCCTCCTCCGTTGTCCGGGGGTTGTCAGTTGCCGAGGCGTCCGGTGTCGGTGATGTTCGCGAGCCGGACCTGCCCCTTGGAGACCAGCCGGTCCTGCTCGTCGGTGATCCGGACCTCCCACAACTGCTGGGTGCGGCCGCGGTGGACGGGGCTGGCCTCGGCGGTCAGCGTTCCCTCCCGCGTGGCGCGGAGGAAGTCGGTGTTGTTGTTGACGCCGACCACGTGGCCGCGGCCGCCGAGCCAGACCGTGCCCGCCGTGCTGGCGACCGATTCGATGACGGAGCAGTAGACGCCGCCGTGCTGGATTCCGGCCGGTTGCTGCAGGTCGGGGGTGACCGTCCACCGCGCTCGCACGCGGTCGGGTCCGAGTTCGAGGTATTCGAGTCCGATGAGGGCGTCGAATCCCTTGCCGAGTTGATCGGCCAGCGCGGCGGTGTCGCCGTGCCCGTCGCCGTTCGAAGCCTGCTGCTGCCCGGAATCCACCATCGCACTCTCCATCGGATCGCTGTGCGCTCTCGCGGCGCACCCGGACTCCTGCCTACACGACGGGACGGGCGGCGGGGGAAGCAGGTGGGGCAAACGGATCGGCGGGCCTCACGCTTGGTCAGCGTGAGGCCCGCCGTGGGATGGACCTGGGAGTCACTGCAGCCCTCAGGACTCCTGCGCGGTCCGGTAGTTCGGTTCTCGGCGCCGGCGTTTCGGCTCGGCGTCTGCCACGAGTATAGGCAAGGCTTCCCTAATTAAGCAAGCGCTTCCGTGCCTGCCCCAGCCGACCGCAGTGCGGGCGCGTGATCCGGCTCTTCGAGCGGACCGGCACGCCGGCCGCGACGAAGGCGTCCAGGATGCCCTGACCGCGGCGCTGCGCGGCGGCCTCGCCGCCACCGGCGAGGATCGGCACGTACGTCGCGGCGCCGAGCACCGACTCCCCCACGAGCCCCCAGAATCGGGACGCGTCGATCGGCGTCAGCCGGGCAATCGCGTCGAACACCGCGTGCAGCGACGTGAGACTGCGGTGCACCGTCCAGAGCAGCAGTGCCCGCTCGCACGGCACGGTGACCGTCCGGGGGGCGCCGGCGTAGGGGTCGTCCGGCAGGACACGCATGGTGTCGTCGACGACACCCGCCCAGTCGATTCCCTCGTCACTGTCCATGTGGATCCACAGGTTCTCGAGCCCCGGGTCCCAGGCCCGCCCCTCCAGCACGACGAGGGCGGTGACACGCCCGACGACCGCGTGGATCAGCGCCGTGGCCACCTGCATCGCGGCGACGTCCGGATCGGGGACGTCCTCGAGCGAACGCGCCCACATCCGGGGCACCCGGTCGCCGTCGAGGTCGTCGGCGAGCGACCACCACCGGCGTTTACCCTCGTCCGCCATCGTCGCGACCGCGTACATGCGCGGATATTCGGCGTTCAGCGCGCGAAGTCGTGTGCAGGACACGTCCAGTGCGGTCGCGGGGGCGGACAGGGTCGAAGTCACCGTGCACTCCAATCGGTCGGGATGGAACACCACCAAACATAGGTGAGCCTAACCAAATATCAAGACTTGACATCATGTGATGTGAGGCACCCCCGCGAACCGCCGCACGCGGCACGCCCCGCCGGATGTGGCAACGGGGATAGGGTTCCGTAACCTAAGTAGTTGAATCAGTGCAGATCCCGTGCACCGGCACACACGTCAGGAGCTTCCCCCGCCAGTGACGACGACGCGACAGTTCGGCAGCGACATCCCGCACCTGCCGACCGACGAGCCCTACGGAAAGCGCGACGTTCCGCGCGGTCCCGCCCCGCTGTACCTCCGGGCACTCGCGGGACTGCTCGACATCGGGACAGTGGCCATCCCGCTCGTTCTCGGGTGGTACATCGTCGACTCCCTCCGCGACGACAACGGCGGCGGGGAGGCCGACCGGGTCGTGTTCGGCGGCGCCGCCGTCGCGATCGCGCTGGGGCTCGCCCTGTGGAACCGCGGATTCCGCGAAGGCAACACCGGGCAGAGTTCGGGCAAGGGCTGGGTCGGCCTCGTCACCCGCGACACCGACACCGGCGACGCGATCGGCCCGAAACGGTCGCTGCTGCGGGCGTTCCGGCGCACCGGCACCGAGGTCGTCCGGGAAAGCACCGCCACCGACGAGGGATTCGCCGTCCGCGAGAAGGACGTCGGCGTCGCCGCGATCCGGCGCCGCCGGCTGATCGGGCTGGGCGTCCTCGTCATCCTGCTGGGACTGGTCCTGCTCGCCAGCGTCGCGGTCGGGGCGCGGCCGCTGTCGTTCGCGGAGATCTTCCACGCACTGTTCGATCCGGACGGCTCGCAGACCGACATCATCGTGCGCACGCTGCGCGGCCCGCGCACCGTGCTGGGTCTGGTCGTCGGAATGGCGCTCGGTGTCGCGGGCGCCCTCATCCAGGGGCACACCCGCAACCCGCTCGCCGACGCCGGACTCCTCGGCCTCAACGCCGGCGCCGCGTTCCTCGTGGTGCTGTCGATGTACCTGTTCGGGTTCAGCGCCCCCAGCGAATACCTGTGGTTCGCGTTCGCCGGATCCTTCGCGGCGAGCGTGATCGTGTTCGGGCTGTCGTCGATCGGCAACGGGGCGGCGAGCCCACTGAGCCTGGCGCTGGCCGGCGCCGCCGTCGCCTTCTTCCTGCAGGCGATGACCAACGCGATCATCATCGTCGACCAGTCCAGCCTCGACTCCTACCGGTTCTGGGTGGTCGGGTCGGTGGCCGGCCGCGGCTTCGACGTGCTGTGGCAGGTGCTGCCGTTCCTGGTCCTCGGGCTGATCCTCGCCCTCGTCAGCACGCCGGGCCTGAACGTCCTCAGCCTCGGCGAGGACGTGGCCCGGTCGCTGGGCACCAACATCGCGGCCAGCCGTGCGCTCGGCATCGTCGCGATCACCCTCCTCACCGGTGCGGCCACCGCGGCGTGCGGTCCGATCGCATTCATCGGTCTCGTCGTCCCCCACGTCGCGCGGGCCATCACCGGCCCCGACTACCGGTGGCTGGTCCCCTACGCCGGGCTCCTCGGCGGCGTGATGCTCGTGACCGCCGACGTCATCGGACGGGTCGTGGTCCGGCCGGGTGAGTTGCAGGTGGGAATCGTGCTCGCCGTGTTCGGGGCACCGTTCTTCATCGCGTTGGTTCGGCGCAGAAAGTTGGCAAGCCTGTGAGCACTCGAGACGACGTGCGCCCCGACCTCGGCGCCGCCCCGACGGCCCGGGTACCGGCACGCCCCGCATTCCGCCTCGGACCGGTCTCCTTGGTCCTGCGCCCCCTCGGCATCGCCGTCAACGTCGCCCTGCTGGCGGCCCTGTTCCTGGTGCTGTGCCTCAACATCGGCCGCGGCGACTACCCGCTGTCGATCCCCGAGGTCACGCGGGTGCTGTTCGGCGGCGGCACGAAGGCCCAGAACTTCATCGTCATGGACCTCCGGCTGCCGCGGTCGCTGACCGGGGTGTTCATCGGCATGGCCCTCGGCCTGGCAGGCGCCATCACCCAGTCGATCGCCCGCAACGCCCTCGCCAGCCCCGACATCCTCGGCATCACGTCCGGTGCCAGCGCCGCCGCGGTCGCGCTGATCGTCCTCGGTGGCGGCGGCAGCTTCGTCGGCATCCTCGCCACCCTGGGGATCCCGCTCGCCGCCCTGGTCGGCGGACTCCTCACCGCCCTGGTCATCTACCTGCTCGCGTGGCGCGGCGGGGTGGAGGGGTACCGGCTGATCCTGATCGGCATCGGTGTCAACGCCATGCTCATCGCGGTCACCGGGTGGCTGCTGATCTCGGCGGACATCAACGACGCGTCGCGGGCGCAGGTGTGGCTCAACGGGTCCCTCAACGGCGCCTCCTGGAGTCAGGTGTGGCCCGTCACGATCGCCGTCGTCCTCGTCGGCGGCTACGCGGTGATCTCCTCGTTCACGATGGGCGCGCTGCGTCTCGGCGACGACAACGCGGTGTCGCTGGGGGTGCGGCTGCAGTGGTCGCAGGCCCGGCTGCTGCTCATGTCCGTCGCCCTCGCCGGCATCGCCACCGCCGCGGCAGGCCCGGTCGGGTTCGTCGCGCTCGCCGCACCGCAGGTGGCGCTGCGGCTGGTGCGGTCCGCCGGCCCGCCGCTGATCGCGTCGGCGCTGACCGGCGCCGTGCTGGTGGTGGGCAGCGACGTCGTGGCCCGCACCATCCTGCCCGTCGAGCTGCCGGTGGGTATCGTCACCTCGGCACTGGGTGGCCCATTCCTGCTGTATCTGCTGGTTCGCAACAATCGGAAGGTCTCGGCATGACCGTGCAGACTGACTCTCGACTGATCGCCGACGACCTGAGCCTCGGGTACGGCGACCGGATCATCGTCGACCACCTGAACCTCGAGGTGCGGACCGGGGTGATCACCACCGTGATCGGGCCGAACGGCTGCGGCAAGTCCACGCTGCTGCGCGCGCTGGGGCGACTCTTGAAGCCGCGCAACGGTTCCGTGCTGCTCGACGGCAAGGCCATCGGGTCGATGCGCACCAAGGACGTCGCCCGCACCCTCGGCATGCTCCCGCAGGCGCCGGTGGCGCCCGAGGGCCTCACCGTCGCCGACCTGGTGGCCCGCGGCCGGCACCCGCACCAGTCGTGGCTGCGGCAGTGGTCGTCCGACGACGAGGGCGAGGTCGCCGAGGCGCTCGCCCTGACCGGGGTGTCCGACCTCGCGGACCGCCCCGTCGACCAACTGTCGGGTGGTCAGCGTCAGCGGGCGTGGATCTCGATGGCCCTCGCGCAGGGAACCGACATCCTGCTGCTCGACGAGCCCACCACCTACCTGGACCTGGCGCACTCCGTCGAGGTCCTCGACCTGGTGGACCGGATGCACGAGGAACTGGGCCGCACCGTGGTGATGGTGCTGCACGACCTGAACCTCGCGATCCGCTACAGCGACCAGCTGATCGTCATGCGGGACGGCACCATCGTCGCGTCCGGCGCGCCGAAGGACATCATCTCCGCCGAACTGCTGCTCGAGGTGTTCGGCCTGGAGGCCGCGGTCATCGCCGACCCGGTGTCCGACCGCCCGCTGGTCGTGCCGATCGGCACCCGCCACGTGTACGGCGCGATCGGCGGACCGGACGAGAAGTAGCGGCCGTCAGCGGCGGCCGCCGATCATCGTCCGCACCAGCCGGTAACTCTGCCCCAGCGACACCGTCGGCAGGTACGCCCTGCCGACGGCGTTGCCGATGCTGGGGAGCGCGGCCGGGTCGGCGAATGTCATGTGCATGGCCACGTACCGGGGCTGGAACTTCGACTTGAACGCCAGCAGCGACCGGAACCCGTACACCGGTTCCAGGGTGCGGCCGAGCAGATCGAGCACACTGTCCATCACCGCCGACAGGCTCGACGACTCCGACCGTTCCCGCTCGCCGGCGTCGCCGTCCGGTTGCTCGACCTTGGCGAGCGGGGCGCCGGACAGGCTCAGGAACTGGGCGCCCTCCTCCTCCAGTTTCAGTGCCGCGGACGCGATGAGGAACTCCATCGCCGGCCGGAACCCTTCGGCCCGCCGCCGCATGAAATCGAGGGTCCAGCCGACCACCCGCCCGTCCTGGTACACCGGCAGCCAGGACGTGATGCCGTGGACGGTGCGGTCCTCGTCGACGGCGATCAGGCAGCGCACCTCCGGGTCGTCGACCTCGTCGAGTCCGCCGAGCGTGAAACCCATTTCGGGCATGCCCTTGTCGGCCACCCATTCCTCGGAGATCGCGGTGATCTGATCGGTGATCGCCCGCGGGGCACTGGGGAAGCTGACCCATTCGGCGGTGATCCCCGACTTCTTCGCCTTGTTCAGGGCGGTGCGGACGTCCTGGAACCGTTTGCCGGTGAACGCGATCTGCCCCAGATCCAGCACCGTCTCCTCCGCCACCTGGATGCCGCTCCAGCCGAGGGCGTCGGTGATGTCGCGGACCTCGCCGGTCACCGAGTAGAAGCACGGAATCCAGCCGTTGGCGGCGGCGAACTCGGCGAAGTGTTCGACGGTGTCCCGTAACCGGTCCGGTGGGCCGACCGGGTCGCCGGTGGTCAGCGCGACACCGGCGATGACCCGGTACGCGACATAGCTGGTGCCGTCGGCGGAGAACCAGTAGTTGTTGCCACGCCACGTCGTCATCCAGGACAGCGGGCTCCCGCTCCCCGACTTCAGGAGGGCGCGGGCCCGTTCGGTGGACTTCGAGTCCGAGCCGATGGCGGGGCTCAGGAACGTCGCGGCGACCAGCGCGCAGAGGGCGACCCAGAACACCACCCCGGTCCACTCGTAGAGCAGCGTCGCGGGGATGCTCTCCGGCAGCAGCCGCGGGTCGAGCCATTGCAGGTACACCGGCGGGATCAGCCGCTCCGGGAAGTCGGCCAGCAGCGTCGTCGTTCCCGGACGGGGGTCGAACCCGTGCCGCGCCCACAATCCGCCCAGGAGGTAGAGGACGGCGAGACCGGCGACGAGCGCCACCAGGACACCGGCCAGCCGCCGGTACGTTCCGGCCGGGGCGGAGACGTCGAAGAACCGCCGGGTCGCGAGCAGCACGATCAGGATCGCCAGCGGGGTCAGGAACGGCACCAGCGTCCGGTACAGGTTCGGGTCGGCGAGACCGTAGAACAGGGAGTCCTCGTCGAGGGAGTCGACGAACCGGACCGCGAAGTTCAGCAGCGACAGCACCAGCAGGATCATCTGGGCGATCACCGACGCCACCCACGCGAAACGACGGCCCCGCCGGAGGCCGTCGCTGAGGGTGAGCAGGAACAGGGACGGCATCAGACTCAGCAGGGTCGGCCCGACCCCGGACAGGCGCAGTTCGAGCAGCCCGCGCCGGCACTCGGGGTCCGCCGCCGACACCTCGCACAGGTCGCGGACCTCGCCCGCCGTGTAGGGCACGCCGCGGAACAGGTCGCGCAGCACGGCGAGCGGCCCGACCGCCTCCGCCGACAGGGCGGCGATCATCGGGCCGATCGCGCTGGCCGCCACCACGATCGCGACGAGCACCCGGCCCTCCCGCTGGGTGCCCGCGATCCGCTCGCCGCGGGCGGAGCGGCCCACGATCCAGCGGCCGATCACCAGCCCCACCACGGCGGCGGCCAGCCGGACCACGTCCTGCAGCGAACCGCTGAACAGCGCCAGGGTGATCGTGAACACGAGGACGCCGACCCGGATCCGCCGCCGCCACAGGGTGCCCATGTTGGAACTGGCCACCATCGCGGCGCCGACGATCCAGGTGCTCGGGCCGACGGCCATGCCCACGTGCAGCCGGAAACCCCAGTTCGCGTCGACAACCTTCGCGACCGCGGCCACCGACAGCGCCAGCAGCCCGCCGAGCACCTGGGTGGCGACCGCGGCGAGGGTGAACCGTCCCGACCCCATCCGCCGTTCCAGCGGTGCGGCCACCAGCAGGACGAGGACGGTCGTCGACAGGTACGCCAGGACGTCGTCGCCCCACAGTCCTGCGGTGAGCAGCGTCCACACCCAGCCGTTCTGGAACGCCCGGATCCCGATCGCGACGTGCTGGGACAGGTCGTGGGACGGCCCGCCGATCACGCTGGACGTGGCGATCGCCAGGATCCAGATCGCGGCCAGCAGCGAGATGCTGACCGGCGCGCCCCGCACCGCACCCCGGACCCTGTCCGCGGCCCGCCCCGTCCGACCCCTGACCCTCGCTGCCGTACCGTGTGCGGTTGCCGCGCTGTCGTCGGTCTTCATCCGCCAGGTCCCCACTCTCCGCGATGTCGAGAACGAAAGCTTGCCCGGCGGGTCGGCCGCTAGCCAACCCGACCGTAATCCACCCGTTCGGAGTATGGCCAATACCACACGCCGCGACGCAGTTTTACTACTACCAGTAGTACGTATCTGCGTCGTCGTATCCGTAGAATCGGTGTATGGCTGGACTCGGCGAACTCGAACGCGCAGTGATGGATCACCTGTGGTCCACTTCGGAACCGCAGACGGTGCGGCAGGTGCACGAGGCACTGGCGGCACGCCGTGAACTCGCATATACCACCGTCATGACGGTGCTCCAGCGGTTGGCGAAGAAGCACCTCGTCATCCAGCAACGCGACGACCGCGCCCACCGGTACCTGCCGGTGCATCAGCGTGAGGAACTCGTCGCCAGCCTCATGGTGGACGCGCTCCAGCAGGCCGACAAGTCCGGTAGCCGCGCCGCCGCACTCGTGCACTTCGTCGGCCAGGTCGGCGCCGACGAGGCCGACGCGCTCCGCGAGGCCCTCGCCGCGCTCGAGGCCAAGGAACGCACCACCGGAGACAATCAGTCGGGAACCGTTCGCGCCGGCTGACGTTCGTCATGCATGATGAGTAGGACATGGACGCCACCACCGCGCTGGTCTTCGGAGTACTCGCACTTCTTCTCGCAGGGCCTGTCCCTGCGCTGCTGAGTCGAGCCCGATGGCCGCATCACGCCCCCCGAGCAGCACTCGTGCTGTGGCAGGCAATCGCCCTCGCCGCGGTCCTGTCCGCGTTCAGTTCGGGACTCGCGATCGCCAGCCAGCTCCTGGTCCCCGGACCGGACGGCCGCCCCACCACCGCACCGGTCGCCGAGATCGACGCCCTCGGCCTGCCCTTGTGGCTGCTGTACGTGGTGGTGTTCGCGCTGACCCTCCTCGTCGGGGCCAAACTGATCTTCGCGATCGTGCAGGTCGGTGTCCGCACCCGGCGCCGCCGCGCCCGGCACCGCATGCTCGTCGACCTCCTCGACCGCTGCGACTCCTCGTCCCCCCTCGCCCGCACCCCCGACCTGCGGGTCCTCGACGTCACCGAGCCCATCGCCTACTGCCTGCCCGGGCTCCGGCAGCGGGTGGTGCTCAGTCAGGGCACGTTCACCAACCTCGACGACGCGGAGATCACCGCGATCCTCACCCACGAGCGGTCCCACCTGCGGGCCCGGCACGACCTCGTCCTCGAGGCGTTCACCGCCGTCAACGCCGCCTTCCCCACCGTGGTGCGCAGCAAGTCCGCGCTGGGATCGGTGCAGCTGCTGGTGGAGATGCTCGCCGACGACTCCGCCGTCCGCGCCACCGGGCCGACCGCACTGGCACGGGCACTCGTGGCCTGCTCGGGGTCGATCGCCCCGAAGGGCGCCATGGCCGCCGGCGGTCCCAGCACCCTGCTGCGGGTGCAGCGCCTGGCGTCCACCGAACAGGGCACCCGGGTCGCGCTCGCCGCGTACGCGGCGTCCGTGGCCATCCTCGTGGTGCCGACCATCGCCGTCGCCGTCCCCTGGCTCACCGAACTGAGCCGGTTGTTCAGCGCCGTATAGTCGCCCAGCTCACAGTCCGCCGGGTTCGATAACCGGGTGCCCCGTCGCGTACACTGGTCGGCGGTCGCCACTGCGGCCCATCAACACTGAAACGGCACACAGCCCAATTCCCCGCACTTCCGCGAATGGATTGACCAGGTGACATGTGCCCTGGCTCGTCCCTTTGTGCGTGCTGCACGACAGCCCCCGCTCCGCGACGCGCCCTATGCCCGGAGAGGTACCCGCGTGACCAACGCTGTCCAGACGACGTCTGCCCCACTCGAGCAGACCGAGACCGACACCCCTGACCAGAACGCCACCGACGCCGAGACGGCCACCGTGACGTTCGCCGAGATCGGCCTGCCCGCACCCCTGGTGCAGGCCCTCGCCCGCAACTCCATCACCGTCCCGTCGCCGATCCAGGCGCTGTCCGTCCCCGACGCGCTGGCCGGCACCAACGTCCTCGGCCGCGCACAGACCGGTTCGGGCAAGACCCTCGCGTTCGGCCTGCCGATGCTCGCCCGGCTCGCCCGCCACGACGACCGGCCCGCCGCCAAGCGGCCCCGCGCACTGGTCCTGGTGCCCACCCGGGAGCTCGCCTTCCAGGTGGTCGACTCCCTCAACTCGTACGCCGGGGCGATGGGGCTGACCGTCCGCCCCGCCGTCGGCGGCACCCCGTTCACCAAGCAGGTCGACCAGTTGCGCCGCGGCGTCGACATCCTCGTCGCCACCCCCGGCCGCCTCGGCGACCACCTCCGTCAGGGCACCTGCATCCTCGACTCCGTCGAGATCACCGCCCTCGACGAGGCCGACCAGATGGCCGACATGGGTTTCCTGCCCGAGGTGCGGTCCATCCTCGGCGAGACCCCGGCGGACGGCCAGCGTCTGCTGTTCTCCGCCACCCTCGACCGTGAGGTGCAGTCGCTGGTTCGCCAGTTCCTGCCCGATCACGTGCAGCACTCCACCGAGGACGGTCGCGCCAGCGTCGACACGATGGAGCACTACGTGCTGCTCGTCGACCGCGGACAGAAGGACAACGTTCTCGCCGAAATCGGTGCCCGCGAAGGCCGCACGATCATGTTCGCCCGCACCAAGCTCGGCTGCGAGGGCATCACCGACCGCCTCCGCGCGGTGGGCATCGCCGCGGAGGCCCTGCACGGCGGCAAGGCACAGAACCAGCGCACCCGGGTCCTCGAACGCTTCAAGAACGGCCGCACCCCCGTGCTCGTCGCCACCGACGTCGCGGCCCGCGGCATCCACGTCGACGGCATCGACCTGGTCGTGCACGTCGATCCGCCCGCAGACCACAAGGACTACCTGCACCGCGCAGGCCGGACCGCCCGCGCAGGCGAGAAGGGCACCGTCGTCGCGATCGTGCTCCCCAACCAGAAGCGCACGTTCCGCCGCCTGACCGGCATGGCGGGCGTCGACGCCACCGCCGTGCCCGTCACCCCCGGCTCCGAGAAGCTGGCCAGCATCACCGGAGCCAAGGCGCCCAGCGGAGAACCGGTGCGCGACACCTACTCCCGCGGCGAGCGCGGCGACCGCAAGTTCGGTGACCGCGGACCGCGCCGCGAAGGCGGATACGCCGGACGCGACGGCGGCGGGTACCGCGGCAACCGCGGCTTCGACGGTCGCGGCTCCTCCGACCGGGGTGGCCCGCGCCGCGACTCCGGTGAGCGCAGCTACGGTGACCGCCCGTCGGGTGGCCGCAACTTCGAGGGCCGTAGCTTCGAAGGCCGCGGCAACGAGGGACGGGGTTACGAAGGGCGCGGCCCGCGCCGCGAGCAGACCGACAACCGGTCCGGCGGCTACCGCGGCGACCGCCCGCAGCGTGACGGCGACAACCGCGGTGGGTACCGCGGTGACCGCGACAGCCGGACGTTCTCCGATCGCGCGCCGCGCCGCGACTTCGGCGACAGCGCGCCCCGGCGCGACTACGGCGACCGCGCGCCCCGGCGCGACTACGGCGACCGCGGCGACAGCCACCGCGGTTCCGGCGAGCGCAGCTTCGACCGCAGCGCACCGCGCCGCGACTTCGGCGACAACCGCGGCGCCGCAGGCGGGTTCCGCCGCGACGACCGGCGGGACGACCGGCGGGACGACCGCCGCCCCGCGGCCACGTCGGAGCGGCGTCCCGCGTCGACCGGCGGCGGGTTCCGCAGCCGCACCGACCGTCGCTCGTACGACGGCTTCGACGGCCCGCGCCGTGAGCGCCGCAGCTGATCGGACGATGCCGTGACACGAAGGCCGGCCGTCGCATGTGCGACGGCCGGCCTTCGTGTGTTTGGCTTAGCCGGTCGAGTTTTTCGTAGCCGCCGATTTCACTACCGCCGAGCGAGAGGGAATGCTGTATCCATGACTATCGACAACACTGAGGGTGCCCGCGCGCAGATCGGCGTCACAGGCCTGGCCGTCATGGGCTCGAACATCGCCCGCAACTTCGCCCGGCACGGTCACACGGTCGCGCTGCACAACCGCAGCATCGCCAAGACCGACGCCCTCATCGCGGAGCACGGCAGCGAGGGCGACTTCGTCCGCACGGAGACCATCGAGGAGTTCGTGGCAGCGCTGCAGAAGCCGCGCCGCGTGCTGATCATGGTCAAGGCCGGCGACCCCACCGACGCCGTCATCGAGGAACTCGCCTCGGCGATGGAGCCCGGTGACATCATCATCGACGGCGGCAACGCCCTGTACACGGACACGATCCGCCGTGAGGCCTCCCTCCGGGACCGTGGTCTGCACTTCGTCGGCGCCGGCATCTCCGGTGGCGAGGAGGGCGCCCTCAACGGTCCGTCGATCATGCCGGGCGGGCCGAAGGAGTCCTACGAGGCCCTCGGACCGCTGCTCGAGTCGATCGCCGCGCAGGTCGACGGAACCCCCTGCTGCACGCACATCGGCCCCGACGGGTCCGGGCACTTCGTGAAGATGGTGCACAACGGCATCGAGTACGCCGACATGCAGCTGATCGGCGAGGCGTACAACCTGTTCCGCGCCGCCCTCGGCTACGACGCGGACCAGATCGCGGACGTGTTCACCGAATGGAACTCCGGCGACCTCGAGAGCTACCTCGTCGAGATCACCGCCGAGGTGCTGAAGCAGAAGGACGCGAAGACCGGCAAGGCCCTCGTCGACGTGATCGTCGACGCCGCGGAGCAGAAGGGCACCGGCCGGTGGACCGTCAAGTCCGCCCTCGACCTCGGTGTCCCCGTCACCGGCATCGCCGAGGCCGTGTTCGCCCGCGCCCTGTCCGGGTCCCGCGAGCAGCGCAAGGCCGCGGTCGGTCTCGCGTCCGGTCAGCTCGCCGACAAGCCTGCCGACGCCGCCCAGTTCACCGAGGACATCCGGCAGGCGCTGTACGCGTCGAAGGTCGTGGCGTACGCGCAGGGATTCGACCAGATCGCGGCGGGCAGCGCCGAATACGACTGGGATCTGCATCCGGCCGACCTCGCGACCATCTGGCGTGGCGGCTGCATCATCCGCGCCCGGTTCCTCAACCGCATCAAGGACGCGTACGACGAGAACCCGGCGCTGCCGAGCCTGATCCTGGCCCCGTATTTCCGGGACGCCATCGAGACGGCCATCGACAGCTGGCGCCGCGTGGTGTCCACCGCCACCCTGCTGGGGATCCCGGTGCCGGCGTTCGCGTCGTCGCTGTCCTACTACGACGCCCTGCGCGCCGAGCGGCTGCCCGCCGCCCTGACGCAGGGGCAGCGGGACTTCTTCGGCGCCCACACCTACGAGCGGGTCGACGCCGAGGGCAAGTTCCACACCCTGTGGAGCGGTGACCGCAGCGAAGTGCAGGCCTGACCCTCCCCGATCGACCGTCCCCGGCCGTGGCGTACCGCAGGTGCGTCACGGCCGCGGCGTCGGACACCGCCTTCGCGGGCGGTAGCCTTCTGGATATGCCCGACGACGAGTTCGCCTCGCCCGCACCGGTGGGTGAGACGTTCCTCGCGCTCGGTCTCCCCGCGGTGATGACCCACGCCCTCGACCGCGGCGGCATCGCCGCGCCGTTCCCGATCCAGGCGGCCACCATTCCCGACGTCCTCGCCGGCCGGGACGTGCTGGGCCGGGCACCGACCGGGTCCGGGAAGACCCTCGCGTTCGGGCTGCCGATGCTCGTGCGGCTCACGGGCGCGGCCGGCAGGCGCGGGTACCCGCGCGGCATCGTGCTGGTGCCCACCCGCGAACTGGCGCTGCAGATCGAACGCGCACTGGACGAGCCCGCCCTGTCGGTGGGGTTGCGGGTGGCGAACGTCGTGGGCGGGGTTCCGATCAAACGGCAGGTCGAGACGTTGTCGCGGGGCGTCGACCTGCTGATCGCGACGCCGGGGCGCCTCGCCGACCATCTGGCGCAGGGCTCGGTGTCCCTGGACGACGTGACGGTGCTGGCCCTCGACGAGGCCGACCACATGGCCGACCTGGGGTTCCTGCCGCAGGTCACGGCGATCCTCGACAAGACGCCGGCCGGGGGCCAGCGACTGCTGTTCTCGGCGACCCTCGACGGCGAGGTCGACACCCTCGTAAGCCGGTACCTGCACGACCCGGTGACGCATTCGACGGCGCCGGTCGCGGCGACGGTGCCGACGATGCGGCACCACCTGCTGTACGTCGACCGGCAGGACAAGTATTCCGTTGTGGCACATATCGGTTCACGATCCGGGCGGACGTTGATGTTCGTGCGCACCAAGTTCGGGGTGGACCGGGTGGCGCAGGAACTGCACGCCGCCGGCGTCGCGGCCGGGGCCCTGCACGGCGGCAAGGCCCAGAACAACCGCACCCGCACCCTGGCGTCGTTCGCCGACGGCACCACCCCGGTCCTGGTGGCCACCGACGTGGCGGCCCGCGGCATCCACGTGGACGGCATCACGCTCGTCGTGCACGTGGATCCGCCCACCGAGGCCAAGGACTACCTGCACCGGGCTGGGCGCACCGCCCGCGCGGGCGAATCCGGCGTGGTCGTCACCCTCGTCACCGAGGACGAACGGGCTGCGGTCGAGAAGCTGACCCGCAAGGCCGGTCTCGACGTCACCGGCACGCCGGTGCGGCCCGGCGACCGGGTGCTCGCCGAGATCACCGGCGCACGCCGCCCCACCGGGAAGGCGGTCCCCGCGCCGGACACCCGGGCGCCGGCGCAGGACACCCCCAAGAAGGGCAGGCAAGCGCACGATCCCGGGGGCCGCACCGCCCGTCGCGGAACGCCCGGCGACGGTGGAGCGGCCCGGTCGGGTGCGCGGCGCGGACGGAAACCCGGACCTGCGTCAACTCCCCACGGACACCGCAACCGCGGGGCACACTGAGAGGCATGTCCCTGCCGTTCGCGTCGATCGTGTGCGCGCTGATCGCGGCTCTGCTGTTCGCGTGCGCGTCGGTGGCGCAGCAGCGTGCGGCGTCCGCCGTCCCCGAGGACGCCGCACTGATGACGACGCTGCTGCGCAGTCCCCGCTGGTGGGCCGGCTTCATCGGGGACGGCGGCGGGTACGTGATGCAGGCCGTGGCGCTGGCGCTGGGGTCGGTGCTGGTGGTGCAGCCGCTGCTGGTGACGGCGCTGCTGTTCGCGTTGCCGCTGTCGGCGAAGTTCTCGGGGTACCGGCTGAGCCGCACCACGTGGGCTCTCGCCGTCGCGCTGGCCGTCGCGCTCGCGATCTTCCTGGTGGTCGGCGACCCCACCGAGGGGAACGTCGACGCCCCGTTCCGGGAATGGGTGCTGCCCCTCGGCATCCTGCTGGCCGTGGTGGCGGCCGCGGCCGCGGCGGGGATGACGAAGATCGACCCCGGGTGGCGGGCCCTGCTGCTCGGCGGGGCGGGCGGCATCCTGTACGGGGTGGCGGTCGCGTTCACCAAGTACGTCGTTGAACTCGTGCCCCGCGGGTTGGGGGCGGTGCTGAGCAGCTGGCAGGCGTGGGCGCTGGTCGCCGCCGGACTGGTGGGGGTGTATCTGCAGCAACGCGGCTTCCAGGTGGGTCCGCTGTCCGCGTCACTGCCCGCCCTGACCATCGCCGAACCGCTCGCCGCCGTGTTCCTCGGCATGACCGTCCTCGACGAACGCCTGCGCGTCGCGGGCCCCGGACTCGTGGTGGTCGGCTGCTCGGTCGCCGTGATGCTGGTCGCCACGATCGGACTGTCCAGGTCGCAGGCCCAGCAGACATCCGACACCGCCGCAATTTCCCCGGTATCGTCCTGACATGTGCAGTTCCTCGACGGGCATCGCCCTCCTTATGACCTGACGTACGACGACGTGTTCCTGGTGCCGAACCGCACCGAGGTGACGTCGCGATTCGACGTGGACCTGGCCACCGCGGACGGGTCGGGCACCACCATCCCGATCGTCGTCGCGAACATGACGGCGGTGTCCGGGCGCCGCATGGCCGAAACCGTCGCCCGCCGTGGCGGTCTGGTGGTCCTCCCCCAGGACCTTCCCGCCCGCGCCGTCGCGGAGACCGTGTCCTTCGTCAAGAGCAGGCACCTGGTCGCCGACACTCCGGTGACGCTCGGCCCCGACGCCGCCGTGTCCGACGCGCTGGCGTTGCTGCCGAAGCGGGCGCACGGCGCCGTCGTCGTCGTCGAGGAGGACCGCCCCGTCGGTGTCGTCACCGAGGCCTCCTGCACGGACGTCGACCGGTTCGCGCGACTGCGCGCGGTGGCGTTGACCGACTTCGTCACCGCCCCCGTCTCGGCGTCGCCGCGGGAGGTGTTCGAACTCCTCGACGGCACGCACGACTCGCTCGCCGTGATCGTGCACCCGGACGGCACCCTCGCCGGTGTCCTCACCCGCACCGGCGCCATCCGGGACGGCATCTACCAGCCCGCCGTCGACGGCAACGGGAAGCTGCGGGTGGCCGCGGCCGTCGGCGTCAACGGTGACGTCGCCGCGAAGGCGCGCGCCCTCGTCGACGCCGGGGCCGACCTGCTGGTCGTCGACACCGCGCACGGCCACCAGCAGAAGATGATCGACGTCCTCGGCGCACTGAGGAAGGCCGATCTCGGGGTGCCGCTGGTCGCAGGAAACGTGGTGTCCGCCGCCGGCACCCGGGACCTGATCGACGCGGGCGCCGACATCGTGAAGGTCGGGGTCGGGCCGGGCGCGATGTGCACCACCCGCATGATGACGGGGGTGGGCAGGCCGCAGTTCTCCGCCGTCGAGGAATGCGCCGCGCAGGCCCGCGCGATGGGTGCGCACGTGTGGGCGGACGGAGGTGTCCGTCACCCCCGCGACGTGGCGCTCGCCCTGGCCGCGGGCGCGTCGAACGTGATGATCGGGTCGTGGTTCGCCGGCACCTACGAGTCGCCCGGCGACCTGCGCGTGGACCAGTCCGGCAACGCGTACATCCTCGAACAGCCCTTTCCGGGCCCGGTCGAACGCGGTGTCGGTGGCGGTGCGCGCCGCGACCGCACGCTTGGAGGCCATCCCGAAGCTCTCCTCCTGCACGTACGCGGGCGCCCGGACGCTGGCGGAACTGCACGAGCGGGCCGTTCTCGGTGTGCAGTCGGCCGCCGGGTTCGCCGAGGGCCGCCCGCTGCCTGCCGGCTGGTGACGACCGCATCCTGAAGTGCCGGAGGGTGTCCTGTTCCACGGAGCCGGACATCCCCCGGTATCATGGGTCGCTCAACCACACCAGTTCTCGGCGCCGGACCCGTCCGGGCCGTCGAGGCCGAACGAGAGGACTCCGGTGCCCGCGGCACCCACCTACGCAGCAAGCGCCCCACCCGCCGTCTCCGGGAGTGTCGTGCCCTCCTGCTCCGTGGAATCGGACTCCGATTCCGCCGGTTCGGAGGGCTCCTCTATCGAGCCGGGTGACAAACCCGGCGACCCCCGTTCCTCCGCTCGGCGGCGATGATCCATGGACATCGCGCTCAGCATTCTCGCCCTGCTCGGCTTTCTCGCCCTGACCGCGGGTACCGCGTTGTTCGTGGCGGCCGAGTTCTCCCTCACCGCCCTCGAACGCAGCACCGTCGACGCGCACGCCCGCACCGGTGACCGGCGGTCCCGGCAGGTGCAGCACGCGCATCGCACCCTGTCGTTCCAGTTGTCGGGGGCCCAGCTCGGCATCACCATCACCACGCTGATCACCGGCTACCTGTCCGAGCCGGTCCTCGCCCGCTTCATCACCCCGGCGCTGTCCGCGATCGGGTTCAGTGAATCCGCCGCCGCGGCAACGTCTTTGGTGATCGCCCTGATTCTCGCGACGTCGTTCTCGATGGTGTTCGGCGAACTCGTGCCGAAGAACCTCGCCATCGCGCACCCCCTGCCCACGGCGCGGGCCACGGCGGGAATGCAGGCCGCGTTCTCGCTGATCTTCAAATGGGCCATCAACGGGCTCAACGGCAGCGCGAACTGGCTGGTGCGACGCCTCGGCATCGAACCGGCCGAGGAGTTGCGGTCCGCGCGGTCCCCGCAGGAACTCGGTTCCCTCGTGCGGACGTCCGCGCAGCGCGGCGCCATCGACAAGGGCACGGCGCTGCTGGTCAACCGCTCGCTGCGCTTCGGCGAACGGACCGCGGAGGAACTGATGACCCCGCGCGTGAAGATCGAGACCCTGTCCACCACGGACACGGTGGCCGACCTGATCGACACCGCGGCCCGCACCGGGTTCTCCCGCTTCCCCGTCGTCGACGGCGACCTGGACGACGCCGTCGGCATCGTCCACATCAAGCACGCGTTCGCGGTGACGGCGCAACGCCGCCGCACCACCCGCCTCCACACACTGGCCCAGAAGGTGCCGGTGGTGCCGTCCAGCCTGGACGGCGACACCCTGATGGAACGGATCCGGTCCGACGGCATGCAGGTCGCGTTCGTCGTCGACGAATACGGCGGCACCGCCGGAATGGTGACGATGGAAGACCTGATCGAGGAAATCGTCGGCGACGTCCGCGACGAGCACGACGAACCGGAGATCGACGTCCAGCGGATCGGCGACGGCTGGTCCTGCTCCGGGCTGCTGCGCGTCGACGAGGTCTCCGAGACCACCGGCTACACCGCACCCGAGGGGGAATACGAAACCCTGGGCGGTCTCGTGCTCACCGAACTCGGGCGGATTCCCGACGAGGGCGACGAGGTGCACCTGCCGCTGCCCGAGGGCGCGCACGACCCCGGCGGCCGGTGGGTGGCCACCGTGACCCACATGGACGGCCGGCGCATCGACCGGGTGCTGCTCACCCCGAAACCCGTCGAGAACACCGGCAGCGAGGAGGCCGACGATGAGTGACCTCTTCGGTGTGCTGCTCACGTTCGTGCTGCTCGCCGGCAACGCGTTCTTCGTCGGCGCCGAGTTCGCGCTGATCTCGGCCCGCCGCGACCGGCTCGAGGCCCTCGAGGCGCAGGGTAAGAAACGTGCCCGCACCGTGATCCTCGCGGGCGAGAACCTGTCGCTGATGCTGGCCGCCGCGCAGCTCGGCATCACCATCTGCTCGATCCTTCTCGGCAAGGTCGCCGAACCGGCGATCGCGCATCTGCTCGAGGTCCCGCTGCACGCGGTCGGGCTGCCCGCCGGGCTGCTGCATCCGATCGCGTTCACGATCGCGCTGGCGCTGGTCGTGGTGCTGCACATCCTGCTCGGTGAGATGGTGCCGAAGAATATCGCCCTGGCGGGCCCGGAGCGGACGGCGATGCTGCTGGTCCCGGTGCACCTGCTGTTCATCAAGCTGGCCCGGCCGCTGATCTCGTTCTACAACTTGTGCGCCAACCTGACGCTGCGGATGCTGCGGGTGGAGCCGAAGGACGAACTCGACGTCACCGTGTCGGCGGTGGAACTGTCCGAGATGATCGGCGAATCCCGGTCCGAGGGGCTGATCGACGCGGAGGAGCACCGCCGGCTCACCCAGGCGCTGGAGACGACGGACCGCACGGTCACCGAGGTGATGATCCCGCTGAGCGAGGCGCGGACCATCCCCCTCACGGAGGGCGGCACCCGGCTCGGCGCCATCGAGCAGGCCGTCGTCGAGACCGGCTACTCCCGGTACCCGGTGCGCGCCGAGGACGGGTCGCTGGTCGGGTATCTGCACCTGAAGGACGTGCTCGACGACATCCTCGACGAGGAGGCCGGACCCGACACCCTGATCCCGCGGTCGGACATCCGCCCGCTGCCGCGGATGTCGACCACCACCCCGCTCGCGGAGGCACTGGCCAGTCTGCGCCGCGCCAGCTCCCACCTGGGGGCGGCGGCGGACCCGTCGGGGCAGATCGTCGGCATCGTCGCCCTCGAGGACCTCGTCGAGGAATACGTGGGCACCGTCCGCGACGGCACCCACCGCAACAACGGTGTCAATCCGGGACAGCGAACGAGCTGATCGGATGAACGTTCTGGACGCGTCGGAATGGATCCCTCGCCGCGACCGGCACCGGGCGCGGGTGTCCGCGCTGATCGGGCCGCACCTGGAGCGGCGCGACCGCGGGGAGAGCCACCCGGTGAACGACTTCCTGTTCACCTATTACAGCCACCGGCCGAACCAGCTGCTCCGCTGGCACGCCGGGTGGGGCACCGTCCTCGCCGGCGCGGACGAGTACGCCGACCTGCGCGGGTATCACCGCACCGACGCCGGTGTCACCGTCGACCCGGAGTTCCTGCGGCGCCGCGCGGACACGGTCGCGTTCACCGCACGACTGATGGAGGCGACCACCGGGCGGCCCACGCACCTGTCCTGCTTCGGCCTGCACGAGTGGGCGATGGTGTACCGGTCCGAGGACGTGCGGCACGGCGGCGTGCCGCTGCGGCTCGGGCCGGGCGGCACCGACTCCGTGGTGGAGTCACTGCAACTGCGCTGCACCCATTACGACGCGTACCGCTTCTTCACCCCGGCCGCCGAGCCGCGGAACAGCGTCCCGCTGACCCGGGCCGACCAGCTCGGCCGGGAGCAGCCCGGGTGCCTGCACGCGTCGATGGATCTGTACAAGTACTGCTACAAGCTGGCCCCGATGATCGACTCGGACCTGACCGTCGACTGCTTCGAATTGGCCCTCGCCGCACGAGAACTCGACATGCGGGCCAGCCCGTACGACCTCAGCGGGTACGGCTACACCCCGATCCCGATCGAGACCCCGCACGGCCGCGCCGAATACGTCCGGGAGCAGGCGGCGCTCGCCGCCCGCGCCGCCCCGCTGCGTGCCGAGTTGCACGACCGGTGCCGCCGGTTGCTCGCCGACGTGGGGCCGTGACTCCCCCGGTGCCCGGGGACTACCTGGCGGCCCGCCTCCCCGTGTTCGCGGTGGCGGCCGGTTCGCTGACCGCCCTCACCGGCGCCGTCGACCGGTTCGACCGCGCGCACGGCCGCGACCCGCGGCGGTGGCGGCTCGACGCCGAGCGGATCGCCGCGTCGTTCGCGAGCGACCGTCTGCTGCGAGTGTCGGGCGCCCCGGTGCCCGGTTTCGCGGAGCTGTCGGGGTTCTTCCCGGCGTCGGACGGTTGGGTGCGGACCCACGCCAACTACCCGCACCACCGCGCGAGACTGCTGTCGGCGCTCGACCTGTCCGCCGACGCCGGCCGGGACGCGGTGGCCGCCCGGATCGGGCGGCTCACCGCCGCAGGCGTCGAGGACCGGGCCGCCGCCGCGCGGGCCGTCGCGGTGCGGGTGCGGACGGCCGCGGAGTGGGCGGCGAGCCCGCAAGGGGCCTCCGCCGCGTCCGGCGACCTCGTGACCACCGTGGTGCACGCCGCCGGGCAGCGGGTCCGCCGGGCTTCCGGCGCGGGACCGTTGGCGGGGGTGCAGGTTCTGGACCTGACCCGGGTGATCGCCGGTCCCGTCGCCACCCGCACACTGGCGCTGCTCGGCGCGGAGGTGCTGCGGATCGATCCGCCGTCGCTCCCCGAGATCGTCGTGCAGCACCGCGACACCGGGCAGGGCAAGTGGTCCGCGCTGCTCGACGTGCGGTCCGCGGCCGGTCGCGCGGTGTGGGACCGCCTGCTCGCCGAGGCGGACGTGGTCGTCACCGGTTACCGTCCGGGCGCGCTGGACGGGCTGTTCGACCACGCCCCACCGCATCTGGTGCGGGGGCGGGTGTGCGCGTGGGGCGGCTCCGGTCCCTGGGCGGACCGGCGGGGATTCGACAGCATCGTCCAGGCGGCGTCGGGGATCGCGACGATCGAGGGCGGCGGCGGCATTCCGGGCGCGCTGCCCGCGCAGGCACTCGATCACGCGACCGGGTATCTGCTCGCCGCCGGCATCGTCGACGCCCTCGCGACCGGGTACACCGACGGGCGCGGCCGGTCCGTCGACGTGTCCCTGGCCCGCACCGCGGCGTGGCTGCTGACCGCGGACGGCCGATCCGAAGATCCGCCGCCGCCCCCGGTGCCCGGACCCCGCTGCCTCACCGTGCACGGCGACCTGGTGACGGCGCGCCCCGCCCTGGCCGAATTCGACGACTACCCGTTCCCGGCCCGGCCCTGGGGCGGCGACGCCCCCGCCTGGCCCGGGCTCATCCCGTCGCCGTGAACCGTGCGCTCGGTTCCCCGCTCAGATGTCCCGGCGTCAGCTTGCGACCGCACAGCACGAGGAGCAGGTCCTGGGCGGAACCGCGCAGCGGCGCACCCGCACCGAAGGTCCAGGGGCGATCGTCCGCGGTCAGCTGCACTCCCGTCAGGTCGATGCCGAAGTACTTCACGTGCTTCGGGCCGACGCCGCCGAGGACCCGGTCGAGGCGGTCGTCCGGGACTCTCCTGCCCAGGCCGAGCGCCACCGACACGTCGAGACCGTGGATCACGTCGTGGGACAGTGCCCCCTCGAAGCCGCCGCCCGGCGGCGTCCACGAGTGCGCGACGTTCTCCTCCAGCGTGTGCAGCAGCGCGTCGGCGGTCAGGGTCCGTGCGTCCTCGCGGGCTTGCGCGTCCGACATCCGGTTGAAGTTGCCGCGCGCCTTCACCATCTTCAGCAGGATCCGCGGCGTCGACAGGCGGTACGGCATGGTGATGTGCGCGATCACCTCCCTCGTGCGCCACCCCGCGCACAGCGAGGCCGCGTCCCATTGCTCCGGCGTCAGTCCCGCCAGCATCGACGCCAGGTCGCGCCGCTCCCCGGCGACCCAGTCCGGTGCCGTGTCTGGTGCCATGTCCGTCTCCTCCGGTCGCCGTGTCGTGCTCTACGAAGGCAGACCGTGCCCGCCGGCGAAACTCATCGCGGGGCCGTGAAGAATGGTCTGGTGAGCACACACGACTACACGCTGACGGTCAGCTGGACCGGCAACCGCGGCGCGGGAACGTCGGGCCCGGACACCTACGACCGGGACCACGTGATCGCGGCGGCCGGGAAACCCGATCTGCCGGGCAGCGCGGACCCGTCGTTCCGCGGCGACGCTGCACGCTGGAATCCGGAGGAACTGCTCGTCGCGTCGCTGTCGCAGTGCCACATGCTCTGGTATCTGGGTCTGGCCGCCGCGGCCGGTGTGGTCGTCGTCGACTACCGGGACCACCCGACGGGCACGATGTCCGAACACCCGGACGGGGCAGGCGAATTCACCGAGGTCGTGCTGCATCCCACGGTGACCGTCGCCGATGCGGCGATGGCCGCGCGCGCCGAGTCGCTGCACGCCCGGGCGCACGCGAAGTGCTTCATCGCCCGGTCGGTCGCGTTCCCCGTGCACCACCGGCCGACGGTGGTGACGGTGTGAGCAGGCAGCGGCTGATCGTCGACGTCGACACCGGCATCGACGACTCCCTCGCCCTGCTGTACCTGCTGGCCAGCCCGGAGGCCGAGATCGCCGGCATCGCCAGCACCGCCGGCAACGTGCCCGTCGAGCAGGTCGCGGCGAACAACCTGAACTGGCTCGAACTGTGCGGGGCACCGGACGTCGAGGTGGCGCTCGGCGCCCGGGTGCCGCTGTACTGCCCGCTGCGCACCACCGAGGACACGCACGGCCCGCAGGGCATCGGGTACGCCGTCCTCCCGCCGTCCGGCCGGTCGCTGTCCGCGCGGGACGCGACCACCCTGTGGGTGGACCTGGTCCGGGACGCTCCCGGGGAACTGACGGGGCTGGTGACCGGGCCGCTGACGAACCTGGCCCTCGCGATCCGCGAGGAACCGGAACTGCCCCGGCTGCTGCGGCGCCTGGTCGTGATGGGCGGGGCGTTCAACCACCCCGGCAACACCACCCCCACCAGTGAATGGAACGTGTCGGTGGATCCGGAGGCGGCCAAGGAGGTGTTCGACGCCTTCTCCGGTCTGCCGGAGGGCAGCCGTCCCATCCTGTGCGGGCTGGACGTCACCGAGACGATCGAGATGACACCGGACCACGTGCGGCGGCTGGCGGAGGCGGCGGGCAGCACGCCCGCCGAGATCATCTCCCCCGACGACGGCCCGCACGTGCGTTCGACCGCGAGCAACGCGGTGATCCGGCACCTGTCCGACGCCATCCGGTTCTACATGGACTTCCACCGCACCCACGACCAGGGGTTCCTGGCGCACATGCACGACCCGTTCGCGGCGGCGGTGGCGTTGAACCCGGCGATCGCACGGACCCGGCCGGCGACCGTCGACGTCGAACTGCACGGCCGGCTCACCCGGGGCACCACGGTCGCCGACTGGGTGGGGCACTGGAACCGGGAACCCAACGTCGACGTCGCGGTGAGCACCGACCCGGCCGCGTTCTTCGACGATCTCGTCGACCGGGTCGGGCGCTTCGCGAAATCAGTCGGCTGAGGAGTCCGCGCCGTCGAACGCGTCGAGGATCTCGGCGGCGGCCAGCGCCGCCGTCAGGGAACCCTCCCGCACCCGCTGTTCGACGTCGCCGCGGATCGCCTTGACCCTCGTGTTCGACGCGAGGCGGCGCAGCAACTGGTCGTTGACCATCGTCCACGTCCAGTCCACCTGCTGGCGGCGCCGGTTCTCCTCGAACTGCCCCGCCGCGGTCAGCACCTCCCGGTGCTTGCAGACGGTGTTCCAGAAGTCCTCGAGACCGACACCCTCGAGACCGCTCATCGTGATCACCGGCGGCGTCCACACGGCGTCGTGCGGGTAGATCAGACGCAGCGCCCCGGCGAGTTCCCGGGCGGCGCCCTTCGCCTCCCGCTCGTGCTTGCCGTCCGCCTTGTTCACCGCGACGAGGTCGGCGAGTTCGAGGACCCCCTTCTTGATGCCCTGCAACTGGTCGCCGGTGCGGGCCAGGGTCAGGAAGCAGAAGCAGTCCACCATGTTCGCGACCGTCACCTCGGACTGCCCGACACCGACCGTCTCGACGAGGATCACGTCGAAACCGGCCGCCTCGAGCAGCACGATCGTCTCGCGGGTCGCCTTCGCGACCCCGCCGAGGGTCCCCGACGTCGGGGACGGCCGGATGTAGGCGTCCTTCTCGACGGTCAGCCGCGCCATCCGTGTCTTGTCACCCAGGATCGACCCGCCGGTGCGCGTCGACGACGGGTCGACGGCCAGCACCGCCACCCGGTGCCCCTGCCCGATCAGGTGCATCCCGAGCGCGTCGATGAACGTGGACTTCCCGACGCCGGGCACCCCGGTGATCCCGACCCGGTGCGCCTTCCCCGACTCCGGCAGCAATTCGAGCAGCAGCCGCTGCGCCGCCTCCCGGTGATCGGTGCGGGTGGACTCGACCAGGGTGATGGCCTTCGCCAGGCCGGCGCGCTGATTGGCGCGCACGGCCTGGGCGAGGGCATCGATGTCGACTGGAGGGCGCCCCATGCTATTCCGGGGTGCCCGTCAGGTCGTGGCCGAGCTGCGCGGCCAGCTTCTCGAGCAGACCGCTGGCGGCGTCCGCGATGACCGTCCCCGGCGGGAAGATCGCCGCGGCACCGGCCTCGTACAGTTCGGCGAAGTCGCCGGGCGGGATGACGCCACCGACCACGATCATGATGTCGGGACGTCCCACCGCCGCGAGTGCTTCCCGGAGCGCAGGCACCAGCGTGAGGTGACCTGCGGCCAACGACGACACACCGACCACGTGGACGTCGTTGTCGGCCGCCTGGTTGGCGACCTCTTCCGGGGTCTGGAACAGCGGTCCGACGTCCACGTCGAATCCGATGTCCGCGAAGGCCGTGGCGATCACCTTCTGGCCGCGGTCGTGACCGTCCTGCCCCATCTTCGCGATGAGGACACGGGGACGCCGGCCCTCCTCCTCGGCGAACTTCTCGACGAGTTCGGTTGCCTTGTTGATGTTGTCGACCTTCCCGGCCTCGTCCCGGTACACCCCGCTGATGGTGCGGATCTCGGCCTGGTGACGCCCGTACACCTTCTCCAGCGCCTCGGAGATCTCCCCGACCGTGGCCTTCGCCCGGGCCGCGTCGATCGCCAGCGCCAGCAGGTTGTTCTCCATGCCGCCCTCGGTGGCCGCGGCGGCGCGACTCAGTTCCGCGAGCGCCGCCTCGACGGCTCCCGAGTCCCGGTCGGCGCGCAGCCGGTCCAGCTTCTCGAGCTGTTCCTTGCGGACCCGCGAGTTCTCGACCTTGAGGACCTCGATCTCGTCGGCCTCGTCCGGCACGTACTTGTTGACGCCGATCAGCGGCTGCCGGCCGGAGTCGATGCGGGCCTGGGTGCGGGCCGCGGCCTCCTCGATGCGCAGCTTCGGGATGCCCTCGCTGATCGCCTGCGCCATGCCGCCGGCCTCTTCGACCTCGGCGATGTGTGCGCGCGCCCGGTTGGCCAGCTGGTGGGTGAGCCACTCGACGTAATGCGAACCGCCCCAGGGGTCGATGGGCCGGACGGTCCCCGACTCCTGCTGCAGCAGCAGCTGGGTGTTGCGGGCGATGCGGGCGGAGAAGTCCGTCGGCAGGGCGAGGGCCTCGTCGAGTGCGTTGGTGTGCAGCGACTGGGTGTGCCCCTGGGTCGCCGCCATCGCCTCGACACACGTGCGGGCCACGTTGTTGTACACGTCCTGCGCGGTCAGCGACCAGCCCGACGTCTGCGAGTGGGTGCGCAGCGACAGCGATTTCGCGGACTTCGGTTCGAACTTCGCGACCAGTTCACTCCACAGCAGGCGGCCGGCGCGCAGCTTCGCGACCTCCATGAAGAAGTTCATGCCGATCGCCCAGAAGAACGACAGCCGCGGCGCGAACTTGTCGATCTCCATGCCCGCGTCGAGGCCGGCGCGGATGTATTCGACACCGTCGGCGAGGGTATACGCCAACTCCAGGTCGGCGGTGGCCCCGGCCTCCTGAATGTGGTAGCCGGAGATGGAGATCGAGTTGAACTTCGGCATCTTCGCGCTGGTGTACGCGAAGATGTCGGAGATGATCCGCATCGACGGCTTCGGCGGGTAGATGTAGGTGTTGCGGACCATGAACTCCTTCAGAATGTCGTTCTGAATGGTTCCGGCCAGCTGCTCCGGGGCGACACCCTGCTCCTCGGCGGCCACGACGTACAGCGCGAGGATCGGCAGCACCGCACCGTTCATCGTCATCGACACGCTGACACTGTCGAGCGGGATGTGGTCGAACAGCTGACGCATGTCCAGGATCGAGTCGATCGCCACCCCGGCCATACCGACGTCGCCCTGCACCCGCGGATGGTCGGAGTCGTAGCCGCGGTGCGTCGCCAGGTCGAACGCCACCGACAGACCCTTCTGCCCGGCCGCGAGGTTGCGGCGGTAGAAGGCGTTGGATTCGGCGGCGGTGGAGAAGCCCGCGTACTGGCGGATCGTCCACGGCTGGTTCACGTACATGGTGGGGTACGGCCCGCGCACGAACGGCGCGGCGCCCGGGAAACTGCCGACCGGGTAGCCCTCGGCCTCGGCGGCGTCCCGGTCGGCCTTGGTGTAGACCGGTTTGACGTCGATGCCCTCGGGGGTGGACCACACCACCTGTTCCGGGCTGTAGTGGTTCGCCGCCGCGGCGGACGCGATCAGCTCCTCGGTCTGCTCCGGGGTCGGAGCGGACGGCTGCGGAGACTGCGGATCCTCCAGTGGCACTTCGGCGAAGCTGCCGATCGCGTGCTTGACCTCGCGAGTAGTCACTTCTTGCTCCCTGTGTCGCCCGAGGAGTCGCTCGGGCTCTCGATGGTGTCGAGCAGGCCGGACAGGACCGAGACTGCGTCGATGCGGGCGGTGACGAATCCGTCGGGCCGGGCGGCGCCGTCCGCGTCGGCGACGACCTTCTCCGGGCCGGCGAGCAGCACGGTGCCGATTCCGGCGGCGCGCAGTTCCTCCACCGCGGCCGTGGCCTCGGCGGCGTACCGCTTGTCGGTGCCGCAGATCACGGCGATGCCGGCGCCGGAATCCTGCGCGGCGGCGGCGATGCTGCCGTCACCGACCGCGAGGGGGCCCGGGTTGAGGGCCTCGATGCCGCCCGACGCCAGCAGGTTCGCGCTGAACGTGGTCCGCACGTTGTGCTCGGCGACGGGTCCGAGCGGGGCCAGGAACACGGTGGGTCGCGCACCGTGGGCCGCCAGGTAGGCGTCGGAGCGGTCCCGCAGCGCCTCGAACGCGGCGGCGTACCGGGCGACCCGGCCGGTGCCGGCGGCGCCCGCGGGCAGCGGAGCCTCGCCGAGGTTCGGGAACTCGTTGACGCCGGTGACGGTGGTCTTGCGGTGCGCGATGTCCGAATCACGTTGCGCGCGAGTGGAGGCGATCCGTCCACCGATCAGGCCGGCGTCGAGTGCGGCGAGGTAGCCGCCGGCCGCCTCGATCTGCTGGAAGAACTCCCACGCCTTCGCCGCGACCTGCTGGGTGAGGTCCTCGACGTACCAGGACCCGGCCGCCGGATCGAGCACCCGGCCGAGGTGCGACTCCTCGAGCAGCAGCAGCTGGGTGTTGCGGGCGATGCGCGCGGCGAAGGTCTTCGACACCCCCAGCGCCCCGGCGGGCAGCGCGGAATCGAACGGCAGCACCGTGACGGCGTCCGCGCCGCCGACGCCGGCACCGAACGCGGCGAGGGTGGTGCGGAGCATGTTCACCCACGGGTCGCGCTGCGCCATCATGGCGGCGGACGTGACGGCGTGCTGCGGGGCGCCACCGAAGTCGGAGGCGCCGCACACCTGGGCGATCCGCGCCCACACCAGCCGCGCGGCACGGAACTTGGCGATGGTCTGGAACTGGTCGTCGGTGGCCGAGAACCGGAAGCCGAGCTGCCCGAGCGCCTGCCCGATGGTCAGCCCGCTCGCGGTGAGCACCCGCAAGTACTCGAGCCCCGCCGCGATCGACGCGCCGAGTTCCTCGGCGTCGGAGGCACCGGCGTCGTGAAATGCGGTGCCGTCCACCGCGATCGCCCGCACGCTCTCGGACCGGGCCGCGGACTCGGTGGCGAGGGTCACCGCGTCGCCGAGTTCCACGTCGGCGGCACCGGCGAACGCACTCGTCAGCGGTGCGGCCCCGAGGTCGACACGGACCGCGGTGCGGTCGGTGACCCCGTCGCCGGCGGCGGCACGCGCGTCGAGCAGCGCGAACAGCGCCCGCGCCGCGAGCGGTGCGTCGGTGCCGGCGTCGAGGGTCAGCGGGGCGAGGTCGAGGAGCACCCCGTCGAGGGCCGTCTCCAGGGACCGGACGGGGAGGTCGGCGCCGCCGACGGCGAGCCACAGGGCGCTGACCCCGTTCTCCAGGGAGTCCAGGACGGAGCGGTTGACGTCCGCGGCCTCCGCGCCGTCACCGAAACGGGCACTGACCAGCCAGCCGGCGTTGACGTCGCGGGTGGCGTCGGCGCCGCGCACGTAGGGGAAGGTGCCGGGCAGGGGCTGCTCCGGGCGCTCGTCGCGGGGGCTGTAGAGCGGTGCGACGGTGACACCGTCGTAGGTGACGGTCTCGAGGAGCTTCTGGGGTTCCGGACCGAGTTCCGCGGCGTCGATCCGACGCGACTTCGCGAGGACTCCGGCCACGGACTGCTGCCAGTCGGCGTACGCCCGCGCAGCTTCCTCGGTTTCTGAAGCTAGTGACACGGTGTCGGCTTCCTCTCCCTGATGAGCGATCGATCAATACGTTGTGTGACTGTGATGCTAGCCGCAGTTCGGCGCCCCCTATCGTGAGGATCACCACACGATGAATAACCTCAGGTCATGAGCATTGCGCACGAACCGGCGGTGACCGGTCGCACGAACACCCAGCGGCTGTTCGGGCTCGGTGCGCCGACCCGGGACATCGACGACCGCGGCGAACCACTCAATCGTATGAGCATGGACATCGCGGCGCTCGCCGCGAAGACCGCCGACATCTCGTACGGCGGCGTCCTCGCCGTGCTGCTCGACGACCTCCTCGGATTCACGGTGTGGGACCGGCGCGGAACACGCGACGGCCTGGTCACGGCCGAGTTGTCGATGGACGTCGTCACGCCCCGGCGGTGGCGGGGCCCGACGCTGTGGGCGGAGAGCCGGCTCCTCGCGGTCACCGCCGACGGCGGCACCTCCACCGCCCGCGTCCACGATGCGGCGGGCACCCTGATCGCCACCGGCACCCTGTGGGGCAACTTCGTGGACCTGCCGGCGGCGGCGCCGGGCGGCGCCGCCCTCCCCGAGTTCCCGCAACCGGGGGTCGCGCCGCTCGATTGGATCGGCGGGCGGGTCGAGGACGCCGGTACGCGGGTGGTGGTGCCGGCGAACCCGCTGATCGCGAACAAGCTCGGATTCGTGCACGGCGGCGTCCAGGCCTGTGCGACGGACCTGGCCGCGAGCGCGGCCCTGACCGGTCGGGGCGCGGACATGGACACCGCGTCCGTGCGGATCAACTATTTCCGCCCGGTTCCCCTGGACTGCGACACGACGTTCACCGCGGACGTGATCCGGGCCGGCCGCGCGGTGGCGACGACCCGGGTGGCCGGGACGTCGGGCGGGCGGGTCTGCGTCGAGGCGACGGTGACCGGGCGCCGCCGGCTGCCCTGACCGGCGCTCGCGGCGCCCCGGACCGGTCTCCCGGGTAGCCTGGTGCCCTGTGAAGAGACGCCTCGGGGACCGCAGGGTGATCGGCGTCGCAGTGCTGGTAGTCGCGCTGGTCGTCGTGGCGCTGCTGGCCCCGCATCCGTCCGTGCTGCAGGTGCGGGAATGGGCGCACTCCGTCGGTCCGGCGTTTCCCCTCGTCTTCTTCGCCGTGCACGCGGTGGTGACGGTGTTCCCGTTCCCCCGCACGGTGTTCACGCTCAGTGCCGGATTGCTGTTCGGCGCGTGGCTGGGCATCGCGATCGCGGTGCTGGCGTCGACGCTGAGTGCGGTGCTCGCCCTCTACCTGGTGCGCGCCGTCGGCCGGGACGTGGTGTGGCAGCGCATCTCCAACCCGACGATCCGGCGGGTGGACGAGCGGATCGCCCGGCGCGGCTGGCTCGCGGTGGGGTCGTTGCGGCTGATCGCGTTCGTTCCGTTCTCGGTGGTGAACTACTGCGCCGGCGTGTCCTCGATCCGGCTGGTCCCCTACGTGCTGGCCACGGTGATCGGTGTGCTGCCGGGGACCGTCGGCATCGTCGTGCTCGGCGACGCGCTCACCGGGGAGACGAAGCCGGGACTCCTGGTGCTGTCCGCGGTGTGTATCGCCGTCGGAATTGCCGGGCTGGTGGTGGATTCCCGGCGGCCGCTGGACGGGTCCGGTGACGCGGTGCCGGACCCGGTCGTCGACCACCCCGCCGAGACGAGTCAATCCCGCAACCTTGAAACCTCGAAGTCAAGCTTTGAGTCTTGACATCGCAGTTTCCAGTTTCTAACCTTGACCTGTGTTCGTGTTGACGGTCGACCAGCGCGGCAGCCGCCGCGACATCGACCGTGTCGCCCCACTCCTCGCCGAATTCGCGCACCGCGACCTCGTCCGCCCGTTCCAGCGGACCGCCGGCGACGAGGTCCAGGCCGTCGTCGCTGACCCGGCCACCGTCGTCGACCTCGCCCTCGACCTCGTCGCCCGCGAACACTGGAGCATCGGCATCGGCGCCGGACCCGTCGAGGAACCCCTCCCCACCGAGACCCGGGCCGGGCGCGGCCCCGCGTTCGAATCCGCGCGGATCGCCGTCGACCGCGCCAAGAGCGCCCCCGGCCGGGTGGCCGTCGAGGGTCCGGACCCGGACGGCGCCGCCGACGCGGACACCGCGCTCGCCCTCGTCGCGGTCCTCGTCGCGCGCCGCACCGAGGAGGGCCGTGAGGCCGTCGAGCAGATGCGGCGCGGCTCCACCCAGACCGAGGCGGCCCGCGCGCTGGGGATCAGCAAGCAGGCCGTCTCCCAACGACTCTCCACCGCGGGCTGGCACGTCGAGACCGCGGGACGACGACTGGCCGAACGACTCCTACGCAAGGCGGACACGTGAGCACCCTGGCCCTCATCGCCCTCGCCGTCGCCGCGCTCGCACCCCTGGTGCTCGCGGCGCCCCGCGGCCCCCGCTGGATGTCGCAGTGGGCTGCGCCGATCGTGGTCGTGCTCGCCCTGACCGTCGCGGCGGTCGCCGCGTCCGCCACCACACCGGTCACCGGATTCGCCCTCGCCGCGACCCTCGTCCTGTGCGTGGCGGCCGCAACTACTGGCGGGGCGCCGCTCGTGCTGGCCGCGTTCCGCATCGCGCGCCGCCAGCCCGACGCCGGATCCGACCCACGACCCGACGCCGGGCCGCTGCGCGGCGGACGGATCATCGGCCTCCTCGAGCGTGCCGCCGTCGCCGTCTCGATCCTCGCTGCCTGGCCGGAGGGCATCGCCGTCGTCCTGGCGGTCAAGGGACTGGCCCGCTACCCCGAACTGCGGGAGGCGCACGCGTCGGAACAATTCATCATCGGCACGTTCACCAGCGTGCTCTGGGCGGTCGCGGTGTGCGGAACGGGACGCGCCCTCATCACGTAGAGGCCCTCCCGGGACCTCCCCCGGTGTGGGACATTCACCCCGGGGGTGCGCGAAACCAGCCCTGGGGGTGATGGGTTTCCGCCTCGGCGCGGACGAGAGTCGTACTCGTCCAGTCCGAGGGAGAGAGCATCCGTGCCTACCGATTTCGTGTCACACGTCCGCACCCAGGTCGCCGTGTACGGCGACGACCGGTCCTACGTCTACCACCGCGAGGTCGGCCGGGAACTCGTCGCCGAGACGGTGACCTACCGCCAACTGGACCGGGACGCCCGCGCGCTGGCGGTGTGGCTGTCGACGCGGCCCGAGGCCGCGCACCCGGTGATGCTGCTGTACGTCGACGGGATCGACTTCCTCCGCGCGTTTCTCGGATGCCTCTACGCCGGGGTGGTCGCCGTACCCGCACCCGTCCCGCACGACGGGCGCAGCATGCAGCGGGTCGCGACGATGTTCGCGGACGCCGACGTGCGCCTCGTGCTCACCACGTCCGCGGTCGCCGAACCGCTCGACAGCTGGATCCGCGAGTCCGGGCTCGCCGCCCCGGTCTCCGTCGCCGCCACCGACACCGCCGCACTCGGTCACCCCGACCGCTGGCGGCTGCCCGTCCTCGACACCGGCACCCTGGCCTTCCTCCAGTACACGTCCGGTTCCACCAGCGAACCGAAGGGCGTGATGGTGACCCACGGCAACCTGCTGCACAACGCGGCGGCCATCACCGACGCAATCGGTGGCGACGACACGGTGACCGTCGCCGGCTGGCTCCCGCACTTCCACGACATGGGGCTGATCGGCATGCTGCTGTCGCCGCTCTACGCCGGCGGCAACCTCGCGTTCATGTCGCCGACGGCCTTCCTCAAACGGCCGGTGCGCTGGTTGCAGCTGATCGACCGGTACCGCGCCGACATGACCCTCGGCCCGAACTTCGCGTACGACCTCCTCGCCCGCCGGATCCCCGACGACCAACTGGCCGGACTGGACCTGTCCTCGGTGCGGGTGGCCCTGAACGGGGCCGAACCCATCCGGCCCCGCACCCTCGACGCCGTGATCGACCGGCTCGGGCCCGTCGGTTTCCGGGCGGGCGCCTTCCTGACCGCATACGGCATGGCCGAGGCGACCCTGCTCGCCACCGCCGGCGAGGTCGGCTGCGCCCCAAAATATCTCGACGTCGATGCGGCCGCGCTGGAGCGCCACGAACTGACACCGCAGGCCGGCGGCGCCCGACTGGTCGGCAGCGGCAGGCCCTTCGGGTGCGACATCCGCATCGTCGACCCGCACACCGGCCGCGAGCAGCCGCCCGGCCGGGTCGGGGAGATCTGGATCTCCGGCGGCAGCGTCGCCGCCGGCTACTGGCGACGGCCCGGCGAGACCGCGGAGAAGTTCCACGCCACCCTCGACGGCGACGGACCGTACCTGCGCACCGGCGACCTCGGGGTGTTCGACGACGGGCACCTCTACGTCACCGGCCGCCTGAAGGACCTGCTGATCGTCAACGGCCGCAACCTGTACCCGCAGGACGTCGAGGAGGCCGTGCGGGACGTGCATCCGGCGCTCACCGGGTCCGCCGGGGTGGTGTTCGCGCTCGACACCGGGCAGCACGAGCGGCTGCTGGTGATCCACGAGGTCAGGACCGCACTGATCGACGACCTGACACTGCCCGCACTCGCCCGCCGGATCAGGGTCTGCGTCGCCCGGGCCTTCGACGTCCCCGCGCCGAGCGTGGTGCTGGTCGACCGCCGCGGCGTGCACCGCACCACCAGCGGAAAGGTCCAGCGCAGCTCGATGCGCGCCTCGTTCCTCCGGTCCCGCGTCGACGCCGTCCTGCACGAGGAGATCGACCCGGCGGTGCAGCGCCTCCGGACCACCACCACTGTGCCCGCCTGACCCCCCCGCTCACCGACCAGGAGAATCCGATGCCCGCCCCCGAGCAGTTCACCCGCCGCGACCTCGCCCCCGTCATCGACTGGCTCGCCGGCCGGGTCGCCGACCACACCGAACGGCCGGTGCACGACATCGACCCGCACCTTCCGCTCGCCGAACTGGGAATCGAATCGGTGTCCGCGGTGAGCCTGTGCGGCGAGATCGAGGACCGCTGGGACCTCGAACTCGATCCCACCGTGGTGTTCGACTATCCGACGATCGCCGAGCTGGCCGTCTTCGTCGTCGGCGAAACCGCACCGCGGCACCGGAAGGCGTCATGACCGACGTCGCGATCGTCGGCCTCGACTGCCGCTTCCCGCAGGCCCCCGACGCCGCCGCCTTGTGGAGCCTGCTGATGGGGAGCGGCGACGGCATCACCGACGTCCCCACCGGACGCTGGAACGCGGACACCGTGTTCGACGCCGCCGGTGGCGCCGGCTCGGTCAACAACCGCAGCGGCGGATTCGTCGCCGACGCGGACGCCTTCGACCACGACTTCTTCGGCATCGCACCCCGCGAGGCCGCGGCGATGGACCCGCAACAGCGGCTGCTGCTGCAGTCGGCGTGGCGGGCGTTCGAGGACGCCGCACTCGATCCGCGGGCCCAGGCCGGTTCGAACACCGGCGTGTACGTCGGCGTCATGGCCAACGAGTGGAATCTCCAGATGCGCGACCTGTCGCGCATCACCGCCCAACTCGGCAGCGGCAACGGCTATTTCATGACCGCCAACCGGATGTCGTACCAGCTGAACCTGCAGGGCCCGAGCATGGCGATCGACACCGCCTGCTCGTCGTCGCTCGTCGCGGTCCACCTGGCCTGCGCAGCGCTGCGGTCCGGGGACTGCGACCAGGCCCTCGCCGGGGGCGTCAATCTCACCCTGACCCCTACGGTGAACGTCTTCTACACGCAGGCCGGGCTGTCCGCGCCGGACGGCCGGTGCAAACCGTTCAGCGGGGCGGCCGACGGAATCGGCCGCGGCGAGGGGGTCGCGGTACTGGTGTTGCGCCGGCTCGCGGATGCGCGGGCGGAGGGCCTGCCGATCTACGCCGTCATCAAGGGCAGCGCCGTCAACAACGACGGCCGCAGCAACGGGATCACCGCCCCCAACCGCTGGGCCCAGCAGCAGGTCGTCGAGAAGGCGTACCGGCGGGCGGGTGTCACGCCCGCACAGGTCGCGTTCGTCGAAGCGCACGGCACCGGGACGGTGCTCGGCGACATGATCGAGATCAAGGCGCTCGGTCACGTCCACGCGGTGCCCCGCCCGCGGCCGTGCGCGATCGGGTCGATCAAGGGCAATCTCGGTCACACCGAGGGCGCCGCCGGGGTGGCCGGACTGATCAAGGTCGCTCTCGCGCTGCACCACCGGGTGGTGCCGCCCAGCCGCGGCGCGGCGGACGTCAACCCGCGGCTCCGGTTGGCGGACAACGGTCTTGCGCTCCTGTCGGAGCCGATGCCGTTGCCCGGCGGCGACGTGCACGGCGCCGTGAGCAGTTTCGGGCTGGGCGGCACCAACGCCCACCTGCTGCTGGCCGCGGCGCCCGCCGGCGATTCGCACGCGGCGAGTCCGGGCGGCGGCGTGCTCACCCTGTCGTCGAACGACCCGGACGGCCTCGCCCGCACCGCCGCCGCCCTGGCCGACGATCTGCTCGCCCACCCCCACACCGAGCTGGGCCGGGTGTGCTGGAGTACGAACACCGTCAAGGCATCCGGGCGCCACCGGCTGGCGCTCCCCGCCCACGACCGGGAGGACGCCGTCGCGGCGCTGCGCGCGGCGGCCCGCGACGAACACCTGCTCGCGTCGCTGTCCGGGACGGCCCGCCCCGTCAGCGTCGGCTGGTTCTTCACCGGGCAGGGCGCGCAGTACCCGGGAATGTCCCGCACCCTGCACGAGAAGCACGGCACGTACCGGCGGGCGCTGTCCGACGTCGACGAGCGGATGACGCCGCACCTGGGCCGCTCGGTCCAGGAGGTGCTGTTCGGCGCCGGCGAGGACATTCACCGGACCGAGTTCGCGCAGCCCGCCCTGTTCGCGGTCGAGTACGCGCTGGCCCGGACGCTCGGTGAACTGGGCATCGAACCGGCGTGGCTGATCGGGCACAGCGTCGGCGAATACGCGGCCGCCGCGCACGCCGGCGTGTTCGGCCTGGACGACGCGTGCCGGCTGATCGTCGCGCGGGGACGGCTCATGCAGCAACTGCCCGCCGGCGGCACGATGCTGGCGGTGCGGGCCACCCCGGACGACGTCTCCGGCCTGCTCGCCGGCGAACCCGCGGCCGCACTGGCGGCCGTGAACGGGCCGCGGGACGTGGTGCTGTCGGGGGCGGCAGACGCCGTCGACCGGATCGGTGCCGCGCTCACCGCCGCCGGAGTCTCCGTCCGCCGGCTCACCGTCTCGCACGCCTTCCACTCCCCCTCGATGGCGCCGATCCGGGACGCGTTCGCGGAGGTCGCCGCCGACTGCACGTACGGGCCGCCCGAGATCCCGATCTTCTCGACCACCCGGGGGCGGCTGCTCGACGTCGACGAACCGATGGACGCGACCTACTGGACCGACCACCTCGCGGCGACCGTGCGGTTCGCGGACGCCGCCGCGGCCGCCCTGACCTGCGATCCGACCCACCTGATCGAGGTGGGTCCCGCACGAATCCTGTTGTCGCTGACCGCCCGCGCCCATCCCGGCTCGCCGGCGCGGCACCTGGCGCCGTGCCCCGGCCCGGCCGCCACCGGCGACGAACTTCCCGCGACCGTCGCCGCCCTGTACCGGGACGGCCACGACCCGGCGTGGGACGCGCTGTACGAGCCGGGAGCCCGGGTCCGCCGGCGACTGCGCGGCTACCCGTTCGCGACCACCGCCCGCTTCTGGACACCCGAGAACGCACCCGCAGACGTGGCGCAGCCCGCCGCACCCGCAGACGTGGCGCAGCCCGCCGCACCCGCACCACCCACCGTCACCGCCGAACCCGAGGACAGCACCATGGACCAACTGATCGCCCTCTTCCGGGAGCAGGCCGCCGTGCTCGCTGCCGCCGCCGCGGTTCCCGGGACGGCCCTGCCGGTCCCGGCGGCGGCACCGGACACCGGGCCGGATCCCGCGGCGGCGAGCGGCGACACCGCAACCCGGGTGCGCGCGGAGGTCGCACGGGTCAGCGGATTCCCCGCGGCCACGCTGACGGCGGCGCAGACGATCACCGGCGACCTCGGATTCGACTCGATCATGATCACCGACCTGTTCGGCGGATTGCGCCGCGCCTTCCCCGGTCTCGCCGTCGAAGCGGACTGGTTCACGCCGTGCCGCACGATCGGCGAGGTGATCGACCACGTGGCGACACACCGTCGGCCCGGATCGCCGCGCACCGCGACGCCCGTCCCGGACCCGGAACCGTTGGTGGCACCCGAGTTCCGCATCGCCGAGTTCCCGGAGGTGCAGGCGCTCGCCGCCCGGCTGACCGCCGCCGAGGGGCTCGGCGTCACCAACCCGTACTTCCTCGTCAACGACGGTGTCACCCGGGACACGTCGACGATCGGCGGCGCGGAGGTCCTCAACTTCTCCAGCTACAACTACCTCGGCATGTCCGGCCACCCGGCCGTCGTGTCCGCGGTCCAGGACGCCGTCGCCCGCTACGGCAGCTCCTGCTCGGCCAGCCGCGTGCTGTCCGGGGAGAAACCGGTCCACCGCGAACTCGAGGCCGCACTGGCCGGGCTGCTGGGAACCGAGGACGCCATCGCCCTCGTCAGCGGGCACGCCACCAACGTCACGGTCATCGGCCACCTTCTCGGGGAGGGTGACCTGGTCGTCCACGACAGCCTCGCGCACGACAGCATCCTGCAGGGCTGCGCACTCTCCGGCGCCACCCGGCGCCCGTTCCCGCACAACGACCACGCGGCGCTCGACGACCTGCTCACCGCGATCCGCTCCCGGTACCGGCGGGTCCTCGTTCTCATCGAGGGCGTGTACAGCCAGGACGGTGACATTCCCGACCTGCCCGCGATGATCGCGGTGAAGAAGAAGCACCAGGCGATGATGATGATCGACGAGGCGCACAGCATCGGGGTGCTCGGCGCCACCGGCGGCGGCATCGGCGAGTACTTCGGCGTCGACCGCGACGACGTGGAACTGTGGTCGGGCACGACGTCGAAGGCGCTCGCCGGCTGCGGCGGCTACGTCGCGGGCAGCGCCGAACTGATCCGGTTCCTGAAGTACACGACGCCCGGCTTCGTCTACAGCGTCGGGATGACCCCCATGAATGCCGCGGCGTCCCTCGCGGCGATCCGGCAGATGCGTGCCGAACCCGACGCCCTCCACCGGTTGCGTCGCAACTCCCGGCTCTTCCTGCAGCTCGCCGCGGACGCAGGAATCGACACCGGCGACAGTCGGGACACCCCGGTCATCCCCTGCATCGTCGGGGATTCACTCCGCACCCTCGCGCTGTCGGGGGCGCTACTCCGGCGCGGCATCAACGTCAACCCGATCCTCTACCCGGCGGTGCCGGAGAACCTCGCCCGGTTGCGGTTCTTCGTCACCTCCTGCCACACCGAGGAGCAGATCCGGTCCACCGTGGCGGCTCTCGCCGAGGAACTCGCCGCGACCGTGTAGGCGGGCGGTCAGCCGCCGTGCGGGGGAACGGGCGGCGGCAGCTGCCCGGGTGCTCCTCCCGGGTACAGCGGCGCGTGCTCGTCGGCGCCGCCGGGCTTGGTGAGCGGACCGTCGACGGGTTGTCGCGCCTCGACCTCCGCGGCGCGGACGGCCTGCGCGATGGCCGGATCGGACTTGGTCTCGAACCAGTCGGCGACCTCCTCCGAATCGTCCTCGGGCTTGGGCAGATCCTCGTCCGTGGTGGAGGGCTCGTACCGGAACACCCCGTCCTGCCCCTGCGCGCCGAGCGTCTTCGCGAACCCCTTGAGGGCGTCGCCGAAGTCGCTGGGCACCAGCCACACCTTGTTCGCGTCGCCCTGCGCCATCTGCGGCAACGTCTGTAGGTACTGGTACGCGAGAAGCTCGGGGGTGGGTTTGCCGGACTTGATTGCGGCGAACACCTTTTCGATCGCCTTCGCCTGACCCTGCGCCTGCAGGTACTTGGCGGCCCGGTCGCCCTGCGCCCGCAGGATCCGGGACTGCCGCTCACCCTCCGCGGTGAGGATCGACGCCTGCTTCGCGCCCTCCGCGGCGAGGATGCGGGACTGCTTGTCGCCCTCCGCCGTCTTGATCGCCGATTCCCGGTGCCCCTCGGCGGTGAGGATGGTGGCCCGCTTCTCGCGGTCCGCCTTCATCTGCTTCTCCATCGACTCCTGGATCGACGGCGGCGGATCGATGCTCTTGAGTTCGACCCGGGCGACGCGCAGACCCCAGCGGCCGGTGGCCTCGTCCAGCACCCCGCGCAGCTGCCCGTTGATGGAGTCACGCGAGGTGAGCGTCTCCTCCAGCGTCATGCCGCCGACGACGTTGCGCAGCGTGGTGGTGGTCAACTGCTCCACACCGACGATGTAGTTGCTGATCTCGTACACCGCGGCCTGCGGGTTGGTGACCTGGAAGTACACCACGGTGTCGATGTTCAGCGTCAGGTTGTCCTGGGTGATCACCGGCTGCGGCGGGAACGACACCACCCGTTCGCGCAGATCCACCTTGGCCCGGATCCGGTCCGCGAACGGGATCAGGAACGTCAGCTGCCCCGACACGGTCCGCGAGTACCGGCCGAGTCGCTCGATCACCGCGGCCTCCGCCTGCGGGACCAGCGCCACCGATTTGGCCACCACCAGCGCAACGAACAACACGAGCACGATCAACACGATGAGTGCTGCCATCTACGGTCCCCTCCATACGACGGCGGTCGCGCCGTCAATTTGCATTACCGTCACGGTCGTTCCCGGTGGATACACTTCGGTGCTGTCGAGTGGGCGGGCCGTCCACACGTCCCCGCCGAGTTTGATCTGCCCCGCGTGCTCGGCGACCTCCTCGAGCACCAGGGCCTGCTTGCCGGTGAGCGCCTCGATCCCCGTCGGGGTCGGCGGCGGTGTCTCGAACTTGCGCAACAACACCGGGCGCACCCCGAGGATCAGCGCGAGGGACAGCACCCCGAAGATCACCGCGTCGACCCAGACCGGGAAGTCGGTGATCGCGGTGACCCCGGCCGTGGCCAGCGCACCGCCCGCCAGCATGAGGAGGAAGAAGTCCCCCGTCAACGCTTCGGCGGCGGCGAGCAGCACCCCCGCTACCAGCCAAATCAATGCAGCCACAACACCATCTAACCAGAATCTCCGGAACCGACGGTGACGAAGTCGACCAGCTGTTCGACCGCCCCGATCAGCGGCGCCTCCAGGTCGCGGAACGTGTCGACAGCCGAGTACACCCGGCGCCACCCGTCGCGCGGTGTCCCCCAGCCCAACTCGCGGCACACCCCGGTCTTCCAGTCCTCACCGCGCGGAATCTTCGGCCAGGCCGCGATGCCCACCGCTGACGGCCGGACCGCCTCCCACACGTCGATGAACGGGTGCCCGGTGACGAGCACGTTCGGCCCGAGCCCCTGGGTGAGCTGGGTTTCCTTGGACCCGGTGACGAGGTGGTCGACGAGCACGCCGACGCGTCGTCCCGGTCCGGGGCGGAATTCGGCGAGCCGCTCCCCGAGGTTGTCGAGACCCTCCAGGTGCTCGACGACGACCCCTTCGACGCGCAGGTCGTGCCCCCACACCCGTTCCACCAGGGCGGCGTCGTGCACACCCTCTACCCAGATCCGGCTGGCCAGCGCGGTCCGGGCCCGCAGCCCCTCGACCTTCGTCGACCCCGACGCCGACCGGGTGGCCGGCGGACCGGCGGGCTTCGCCGCGGGGCGCACCAGGGTGACGGGTTTTCCGTCGATCAGGAACGCCGCCTCCCGCATCGCGAACAACCGGGTGCGCCGCGCCCCGTCCTCGAGCCGGACGAAGTCGCCGTCGTAGGTGCGTTCGAACCCCACCACCGCCCCGCAGAACCCGGTGCCCGCGTCCTCGACGACGAGGTCCCGTTCGGCCGGAACCGTCGGTGTCACGGGCTTCCTCGCGCGTGGGTGTCCGGAAAAGATGTCGCCGTATCTGTCGCCTCCGCTCACGGGCGCTGACGCTATGCCAGCGGCGCCGTTACACACACGCCGCCACGCCGACATATGCTCGTTTATCGTGACTTCACCCAGCGCCACTCTCACCGTGTGGGCCAGTTCCTGGCTCGCCGGGAACAGTGCACCCGACGACGTCATCGACGCCCTCCACGCGTGGGCGCCGATGCATCTCGCCTGCGCGGAGGATCAGGACACGGCGCGGCGCACCGGACTGCCGTGGCCCGACCCGCAGGACGCCGGGGTGACGGCGTTGCTGCAGACGATGCGCCGTTCCGTGTCGCAACCCGAGACCGAGATCCGGCTGGTCCTGCCCGGGCCGGGGGATGTGCGCGGGCTGCCCGCCGGCACCGGGTTCGCGTCCGCCGCGATCGGCACCGGCGAGGGTGTCCTCGTCGGGCCGCCCGGCCGGTCCGGGACGGGGCTCGTCCCGCACGTCGAGGGTCCCGACGTGCTGCGGTGGACGGTGTCGACGATCGAGCGACTCCCCCTCGACGCGCACCACACCGGTCTGGGTGAGGCCGAGTTCACGATGCGGGAGGCGGTGCGCGACGCCGCGGCCGCGCTCGAGGCCCTGCACATGCTCGATTCCGGTTTCGGCGCCGATCCGCGGGCGCTGATCGCCGATGCGCTGGCGAAGTCCGCGCTGCACCGGTATCCGACGACGATCGCGCCGCGGGCGCTGCGGATCCTGGACTCGGCCGATCAGGTGGCCGCGATCCTCACCGTCGCCGAGCAGATGGCCCCCGCCCGCACCGTGTCCGCGTCGGGCGCGGCCACCCTCGAGGACCTGCTGCGGCCGCTGCGGTCGGCGGTGCGCTCGGCGCGCACCGCCGCCGTCAATGCGTGTGCGCGGGACGGCCTGACGGCCTGACGACGGCCTTGCAGCACTCGACCGCGCAGGACGCGCCGTCCAGGGTGGACCCGAGCAGCGGCTCGGATCCGAGCCGCGCGGCGGACGCGCCGGTCAGCTGCTCGGTGACGAGTGCGACGACGAGTTCCGCGAACCGCCGATCCGTCCCGGGTGTGGCCGCGCGCACGAAGTCGATGCCGAGTTCGGCGGCCTTGTCCCGCGCCTCGGTGTCCAGGTCCCACACCACCTCGAGGTGATCGGAGACGAAACCCACCGGGCACACGATCACCGCGCGCACACCGTCGCCGGCGAGGGCGTCGAGGTGGTCGCAGATGTCCGGTTCGAGCCACGGCACCTGGGGTGGCCCGGACCGGGACTGCCACACCAGATCGAAGTCGTCGAAGCCGGCGGCGCGGGCGGTGAGCCTCGCGGCCTCGGCCACCTGCCGGCTGTAGAGGCGACCGCCCTCCGCGGGCGGTCCGGCGTTCACGTCCGCGGAGACGGGCACCGAGTGGGCGGTGAACACGAGCCGCGCGTCCGCCCGGTGCTCGGCGGGGAGTTGCGCGGCGGCCGCGCGGACGGCGTCGGCGAACGCCCCGACCAGCAGCGGGTGATCGTAGTACTGCCGCAGCTTCAGCAGGTGCGGCGCCCCGTCGCCGGCCGCGGCCCGCGCCCGGGAGACGTCCTCGTGGTACTGCCGGCACCCCGAGTACCCGCCCCACGCCGACGTCGGGAACACCAGGGCCGAGCGGACACCGTCCGAACCCATCCGGGCGACCGTGTCCTCGACCATCGGATGCCAGTTCCGGTTACCGAAATACACGGGCAGATCGATTCCGGCGCTTGCCAATTCGGATTCGACACGGGAGATGATGTCGCGGTTGAGGGCGTTGATCGGCGACACACCCCCGAAATGCAGGTAGTGCTCGGCGACCGCGTCCAGACGTTCGGGCGGCACCCCCCGGCCCCGGGTGACGTTCTCCAGGAACGGGCGCACGTCGTCGGGCTTCTCCGGACCCCCGAACGACAACAGAAGAAGGGCGTCGAACCGGGAACCGGAACCGTCCGTCGAATTCACAGCGATCATGATCCCCATCTTCCGTGCTGCCGTTCGGGGCGCACTCCCCGGGTAGTGCCCTAGCCGGCCATCGCGTGGGCGCCGCCGTCGACGTAGATGATCGACGCGGTGGTGCCGGGCAGCCAGTCGGACAGCACGGTGCACACGGTCTTCGCGACCGGCTCCGGGTCGTCGACGTTCCAGCCGATGGGTGCGCGCTCGTCCCACGCCGTGTTCAGCTCGTTCATCTGCTTGGCGTCGTCGGTGGCGGTGCCGGCGATGGCCTTGGCGGCGAGGGTCTTGATCGGACCCGCCGCGACGAGGTTGGAGCGGATACCGCGTTCGCCGACCTCCTTGGCGACATATCGGTTCACCGACTCGAGGGTGGCCTTGGCGACACCCATCCAGTTGTAGAACGGCACCGCCCGCGCCGGGTCGAAGTCCATGCCGACGATCGACGCGTTGTCGTTCAGCACCGGCAGCAGCGCCTTCGACAGGGACGCGTACGAGTACGCCGACACCTCGAACGCCACCCCGACGTCGGACCACGGTGCGTCGAAGAACGGGCTGCCCAGGCAGGACCGCGGCGCGAACGCGATGGAATGCACGACGCCGTCGACACCCTCCGGCGCGATCTCCCGGATCCGGTCGGCGAGGCTCGCGAGGTGCTCGGGGTTCTGCACGTCGAGTTCGAGCGCCGGCGGCACCGGCTGCGGCAGCCGCTGCGCGATCCGGTCGATCAACCGCAGACGGTCGAATCCGGTGATGATCACCTTGGCGCCCTGTTCCTGGGCGACCTTGGCGACGTGGAACGCGATGGACGCGTCCGTGATGATGCCGGTGACGAGAATGGTCTTACCTTCGAGCAATCCGCCCATGAGGTGTCCTCCTGTGAAGAAAAGTCCGGGAAGTGGTGTGGTGTTCTAGTGGCCCATGCCGAGGCCGCCGTCGACGGGGATCACCGCGCCGGAGACGTACGCGGAATCGTCGGAGGCCAGGAAGCTCACCACCGCGGCGACCTCCTCGGGCTTCCCCTGCCGCTGCAGCGGGACGGCGCCGGTGATCATGTCCTTGTACTTGTCGTCGAGGACCGCCGTCATGTCGGTGTCGATGAATCCCGGGGCCACCACGTTCGCGGTGATCGACCGGGAGCCGAGTTCGCGGGTCAGTGACCGCGCGATGCCGACCACACCGGCCTTCGACGCCGCGTAATTGACCTGGCCGGGACCGCCGGCGAGCCCGACGACCGAACCGAGGAACACGAACCGGCCGAACCGCGACCGCAGCATCGAGCGGGTGGCGCGCTTCGCGACGCGGAACGCGCCGGTCAGGTTGGCGTCGACGACGGAGGTGAACTGCTCCTCGGTCATCCGCATGATCAGCGTGTCGTCGGTGATGCCGGCATTCGCGACGAGGACCTCGACCGGCCCCTGGTGCGCCTCCACTTCCTTGAAGGCGCGGTCGATCGACTCGGTGTCGGTGACGTCGCACTGGACGCCGAACAGGCCGTCGGGTGCACCCGAGCCGCGATGCGTGACCGCGACCTTGTGCCCGTCCGCCGCGAGGCGCTGCGCGACAGCGAGGCCGATCCCACGGTTGCCGCCGGTGACGAGCACCGACCGGGGAGTGGACACCGTCCGCACCGACGCGTCAGTAGTTTCTGGGGTAGACATGCGGATAAACCTATCTGTTCAGATGTGCAGGAGTGGAAGCGCGGGGCGGCGGTGGAACGCAGATCACGGCAGCCGCTGGCGCAGGACCAGCGCGAGGATCAGCCCCGCCGTGGCGGAGAGGACACCCAGCACGAGCCACGGGCGGCTGGCGTCGCCGCGGGTGGTCTCGAACCCGATCTGCTCCTCGAGGGTGTCGTAGACGTCCCGCAGTTCCTCCAGGCTCGACGCCGTGAAGAAACTGCCACCGGAGAGATTCGCGATCTCCCGCAGCGACGGGTCGTCGACCGGAACCGGGATGCGTTCGTCCTCGATCTCGACCTTGCCGTAGCTCGTGCCGAACGAGATCGTCGAGATGGGAACGTCCTTGTCCTTCGCCTGCCGGGCCGCGGTGAACCCGCCGCGCGGATCGTCCGGGTTCTCGGGAACCGTCTGCTTGCCGTCCGAGAGCAGCACGATGCGGGCCGGCGGCGCCTGGTCACTGCCGCCGAGCACCGCGGCCAGCGTGTCGATCGACTGCAGCGACGTGAAGATCGCCTCGCCGGTGGCGGTCCGCTCGCTCAACTGCAGATTGTCGATCGCGACCTTCGTGGCCTCCCGGTTGGTGGTCGGCGACACCAGCACCGACGCGGTGCCTGCGAACGCGACGAGACCGAGGTTGATGCCGGGGGTGAGCCCGTCGGCGAACGACTTCGCGGCGTCCTGTGCGGCGGCCAGCCGGGTCGGTTCCACGTCGGTCGCCTTCATCGACAACGACACGTCGATGACGAGGATCACGGTGGCCCGGTTCCGCGGAACCCGCTTGTCCTCCGTCGGGCCGGCCAGCGCCACGCTGAAGAACACCAGAGCCAGCACCATCAGCAGCGCCGGAATGTGCCGGGACCGGCCCGGCCGCGACGGCGCGACCTTCTCGAGCAGCGCGTAGTTCGTGAACCGGAGGGTGTGCTTCTGCCGCTGCCGCTGCACCCACACGTATCCCGCGACCAACGCCCCGACCACCAGCAGGAACAGCAACCACCACGGTGAGGTGAACTGCGAAAGACTCACCGGCGGGACCTCTGGTTCGTCGCGGTCCCGTAGCTGTGTTTCCGGGCGGACACGAACCGCACCACGTCCGAGATCCAGTCCCGGTCGGTCCGCAGGCTGAGCAGCGGGGCCCCGCACCGCCGCAACGACTGCTCCACCTGCAGGCGGTGCTCGTCCGCGGCGCGCGCGAAGTCGGCGCGCAGTTGCGGTGTGGTCGTGAACTCGCGGGTCCTGCCGGACTCCGGATCGTGCAGCACTACATCCCCCAGGTCGGGTAATTCCAGATCTCGCGGGTCGAGCACCTCGACACCGAGTACGTCGTGGCGCCCCGAGATGGCCCGCAGCGACCTTTCCCAGTCGATCGGACCCAGGAAGTCACTGATGACGACGGCCAGACCGCGGCGGCGCTGCGGTCGGCGCAGCGACTCCACCGCCCCCTGCAGATCGCCCCGCACCCCGTCCGGGGCGTGCGGGGTGGTCGCGATCCGACGCAACATCGCCTGCGCGTGGATCCGGCCACCGCGGGCCGGGATCCGCGTGGTCTGGGCGCCGGTCGAGACGATCGCCCCGATCCGGTTGCCGCCGCCGCTGGTCAGATGCGTGACGGCGGCGGCCGCGGCCACCACCAGGTCCCGCTTCTCGCACCCGGCGGTACCGAAGTCCAGGCTCGACGACAGGTCGACGACGAGCCACGTCTCCAGCTCCCGGTCCGCGACCGACTGCCGGACGTGCGGGTGCGTCGTGCGGGCGGTCACCGACCAGTCCATCTGACGGACGTCGTCGCCCGGCTGGTACTCGCGCGCATCACCCGGCTCCGAGCCCGGCCCCGGGATCAGGCCCAGATGGTCGCCGTGCAGCACACCGTCGAGACGGCGGCGGACGGTCAGTTCCAGCGTCCGCAACGCCGCGGACAGTTTGGGATCACGAAGTTCGCCGGAGCGAAACGACGGCGGCGGGCCGGCACTCTGCGCACCGGCGGTACGCGCACTCACCGTGGCTGGCTCATCGCCGTCGGTCCGGGCACCGACGTGGACGGGACGGGAGGTCCGTTGTGACCGGCGGGAGCGGCCGGGACCGCCGTCGGCTGTGCGGCGATCTGCGGCAGACCCACCGTCTGCAGCACACGGGAGATCACGTCGTCCGGGCTCACCTCGTCGGCGAGCGCGTCGTAGGACAGCACGAGCCGGTGCCGCAGCACGTCCGGGATCACCTCGAGCACGTCCTGCGGCACCACGTAGTCACGCCCGCGGAGCAACGCCAGCGCCCGCGCCGAGGAGATGATGCCCAGCGTCGCACGCGGAGACGCGCCGTACGCGATCCAGCCGTCGACGTCGGGGAGACCGAACTCCGCCGGCGTGCGGGTGGCCGCGATGACCCGCACCACGTAGTCGACGAGCGCATGGTGCACGAACACACCGCTCGCGACCTTCTGCAGGCGGACCAGTTCCTCGGGGTCGAGAACCTGATGCGGTTCCGGCGCGTCGACACCCATCCGGTAGACGATCTCGCGTTCCTCCTCCACCGTCGGATAGTCGACGAGGATCTTGAACAGGAAGCGGTCGCGCTGCGCCTCCGGCAGCGGGTACACACCCTCGTTCTCGATCGGGTTCTGCGTCGCCATCACCAGGAACGGGTCGGGCATGTGGTACCGCTTGCCGCCGATCGAGACGTGGCGCTCGGCCATCACCTCGAGCAGCGCCGACTGCACCTTCGCCGGTGCGCGGTTGATCTCGTCGGCGAGCACGAAGTTCGCGACGACGGGGCCGAGTTCGGTGTCGAACTCCTCCCGCCCCTGCCGGTAGATGCGCGTACCGATCAGGTCGGTGGGCACCAGGTCCGGGGTGAACTGGACGCGGGAGAACGACCCGCCGACCACCTTCGCGAACGTCTCGACGGCCAGGGTCTTCGCCACACCCGGCACACCCTCGAGCAGCACGTGCCCCTTCGCGAGGAGACCGACCAGGATCCGCTCCACCAGCCGGTCCTGCCCGACGATCACCCGCTTGACCTCGTAGATCGCGCGTTCCAGCGTCTGGACGTCGGCGGCGAGACTGGGTGCGACCGGCTTCGTGAGCACGGTCTGCGTGCCCGCATCCTGTGAGGGTGCCGTCGGTGCGGTGGCGTTCTGGGGACCCGATCCGTTGGCCGCACCCCCGTTCTTCACACCTTCGGGAGCGGCCTTCGCGGGCGACTCCTTCCGGGCTGCACCCTCCGATACCGCATCATCACGTGAGGTCACCAAGAATCCACCGCTTTCACCTAGATCGTTCCGCCCGTTCACGTACTTGCTCAACTATTCCAGGTGCAAGCAACCCCCGCCGCAACCAAGCACGATCCGCACTGCGGACTACTTCATCGACATCATGGATCACGACACCATACGGACAGCGTAAGGGGTCATGCCGTCCCATCGCACCGGGGAGATCTTGACGACGTCTCCCGACTGCGGCGCCTCCAGCATCTGGTCGTCCCCGAGGTACAGGGCGACGTGCTGGCTGGCGTTGGGACCCCAGAAGATCATGTCGCCGCGCTGCATCTCCTCCGAGGGAACCTGCTCGCCCGCGGTGTACTGATAACCGGTGTAATGCGGCAGCGAGATGCCGATCCCGGCGAACGCGTAGATCATCAGACCGGAGCAGTCGAAACCGACCTTGTTGAAGTCGCCGTAACTGTCGGCGACACCGCCGTCGCGGATACCCAGGGTGGGGCCTTCCTCGTCGCCGCCGCCCCACGCGTACTCCACACCGATCTGGGACAGGCCGCGGTCGATGACGGTCTCGATCGCCTCACTGCCCGTCAGTTCCTCACCGCTGGTCGACGGTTTCGACTTGGGGGTCGACTTCGGCGTGGTCGCGGCGGAGTCCTCGTCCTCCGAATCGTCCTCGATCGTGGTGTGCGCCCGCTGCCCCGCGGCGAGTTCCGCCGCGCGCTGGCGTGCCGCCTCGTTGGCGGCGACCCGCGCGGCGGCCTGCGTCGCGGCCTCCCGGGCCGCGGCGGCGATGGCAGCCTTCTGCGCGTCCTCGGCGCGCTTCTGCTCCTCCCACGTCGCGTACGCCTCACGCTGCCCCTGCAGCCCCGCGACGTTCCCGCGGGCGGCGTCGAGCTGGGCCTGCGCGGCCGCCCGGTTGCTCTCGATCTGCGCCTTCTTCGCCGCCTGGTCCTGCAACGCCGAGCGGGCGATCGCGATCGCCTGCTCGGCCAGCGACTTCTTCGACGCGGCCTGGTCGGCGGCCACGTCCGCCTGCTGCTTCGCCTCGCGCGCCGCGGAATCCTTGTTGGCCTGGGCGGTCCGGGCGCGCTGCAGGCCCTCGAGCACCGCGTTCTGGCTGGTGGCGAGGAGTTTCAGCACCTGCGCGCGGTCGAGGACGTCACCGGGGCCCTGGGCGCCCAGGTACGTCGAGATCGCGGACACGTTGGTGCCCTGCGTGTAGCTCGACCGGGCGTACTTGTCGAAGTCCTTCTGCGCCAGCTCGATCTGCGCTCCGGCGTCGCGCAACGCCTGCTGGGAGGCCCCGACCACGCTGGCGGCCAGATCGGCGGCGCTGCGGGCGTTCTGCAGATCGACCAGCGCGCGGTTCACGTCCTCGCGTTTGATGGCGACCTCGTTGTCGAGCTGGGCGAGTTGCTGATCCGCGGCGGCGACCTGGTTGATCAGTTCGCTGACCTGCCCGAGACCCGCCGACACCTGGGTCTGCGCCTGCGCGATGTCGGAGTCGGACGGGTTCGGCGGCGGGGGCGGCACCGCGGCGGCCAGGCCGGGTGTGCTGCCGACCAGCGCCCCGACGATGCCCAGTCCGATCAGGAGGCGCACGGCGCGAGCGCGCCTGCGGGAGAAGCTGCGGTGCCCCACTCCAGCTCGTGCTTGTCGCTTCACAACTCTCTCCCTCGGTTCTGCACCGATCGCGCAGGCCGCGCCGTGCTCGTCGTGGGGAGAAATTTGCGGCAGCCACACCTTCCGTGTTCCGGCGACACCGACATACGCCGGAACGCCGTCACTCTGGACGTCAATCACCAGCCTGCGACACTTCTTCCCCAAGAGCGCCAAATGCACCGTACGACACTTCCGGACTCTATGGAAACTTTAGTCACAAATAACACATGAGTAATTTGACCAGCGGAAATGTCGAACTGTGAATCGTCGGCGCCATTTACGCGCATCGACGCAGGCAGCGGCCGCACACGGGCGAATCGTGAAATTGCCGCCGAGTTATCCCGGGAATTCGGACGGCGTCAGGGCTTCTGTCGCTCGTACGTCGTGCCGGCGCCCGCGGCACCATTGCCCTTTTTCGCGGCGTCGCCGTCCTTCGAGCCGGACACCCGGCGCGACTTCGCGAAGAACGTCGCCGCCGACGCGATGACGACGATCGCCACGATGACGGCGGTGAACAGGGCCCACGGCGGCCCCGGCTCGATCACCTCGTCGACGAAGTGATTCGCGGAGACCACCGCGTCGCCGGTGTACGTGCGGTCCTGCCCCGACTCGAGCAGCACCCGGCTGATCGAATCGCTGTACGTGCCGACCCAGCTGGGGCTCAGCACCAGAACGGTGCCGCCCTCCTCCGCGCCGACCTCGGTCGCGAGGTCACGCAACTGCGAGTCGCGGCCGGGATCCTCGTCCAGCACCACGATGCTCAGCTTGATGCCGTGCTCGGCCGCGCGGTCGACGACGGCGGCGAGTTCACCGGTCTCGTCGGACGGTGCCGACACTCCGTCGTCGGACACGTCCGCGACCACGTCGGAGACGTCGATGTCTTCCGGAAGGTCCGTCGACAACGGGAGGGCCGAATGGACGGGAACCGTGACACGGGCAGGAAGTGCGGTGGCGATAGGGGCAGGCATCTCTCATCCGGGTGTGCTGTAGGAACGTAAGCCTCGCGTGAACACTACGTGAGGAGTCCCCGAAGTTCCGTTCCGCGCGGGTGCGTCCCTGCCGCGGTAGTGGAGAATCGCCGGGAGTACGGGCCCGTTTCCGCCCCGAATTCTCACAGGACAAGCGTACTGTTAGACTATCGGAGGTACCGCGGTAGGGGCCGATTCCGTCATCGCTAGCACGACAGCGCACACGGATCAGTCGTGCCCGCAGTGCCTGCAGCCGTCGACACAGCCCCGTCGGTGGCGACCCTCACATAGACGAGTGGAGCTGACGTGAGCACCAGTATTGATTCATTCGGAGCAAAGGGAACCCTCGAGGTCGGTGAGAACTCCTACGAGATCTTCCGACTCGCGGCCGTCCCCGGCACCGAGAAGTTGCCTTACTCCCTGAAGGTTCTCGCCGAGAACCTTCTCCGCACCGAAGACGGAGCCAACATCACCGCGGATCACATCCGCGCAATTGCAGGCTGGGATCCCTCGGCTCAGCCGAGCATCGAAATCCAGTTCACGCCGGCTCGCGTGATCATGCAGGACTTCACCGGCGTTCCCTGCGTCGTCGACCTCGCCACCATGCGTGAGGCTGTCACCACCCTCGGCGGCGACCCCAACAAGGTCAACCCGCTCTCCCCCGCCGACATGGTCATCGACCACTCGGTCATTCTCGACATCTTCGGCCAGGCCGATGCACTCGAGCGCAACGTGGACCTCGAATACGAGCGCAACGGCGAGCGTTACCAGTTCCTCCGCTGGGGCCAGGGCGCATTCGACGACTTCAAGGTCGTCCCCCCGGGAATGGGCATCGTTCACCAGGTCAACATCGAATACCTGGCACCGACCGTCATGGCACGCAACGGCCAGGCCTACCCCGACACCTGCGTCGGCACCGACTCGCACACCACCATGGTCAACGGCCTGGGCGTGCTGGGCTGGGGCGTCGGCGGCATCGAAGCCGAGGCAGCCATGCTCGGCCAGCCGGTCTCCATGCTCATCCCCCGCGTCGTCGGCTTCAAGCTCTCCGGGGAGATCAAGCCCGGCGTCACCGCGACCGACGTCGTGCTCACCGCCACCGAGATGCTCCGCAAGCACGGCGTGGTCGGCAAGTTCGTCGAGTTCTACGGCAAGGGTGTTGCCGAGGTTCCGCTCGCGAACCGCGCGACCCTGGGCAACATGAGCCCCGAATTCGGTTCCACCGCAGCGATCTTCCCGATCGACAGCGAGACGATCGACTACCTGCGCCTCACCGGCCGCAGCGACGAGCAGCTCGCCCTCGTCGAGGCCTACGCCAAGGAACAGGGCCTGTGGCACGATCCCGACAACGAGCCCGTCTTCTCCGAGTACATCGAGCTCGATCTGGGAACCGTTGTTCCCTCGATCGCCGGCCCGAAGCGTCCGCAGGACCGAATCCTGTTGTCGGAGTCGAAGACCGCGTTCCGCAAGGACATCCACAACTACGTGGAAGAGAACTATCCGACCGAGCACACTCAGCTCGACGAGGCCGTCGAGGAATCTTTCCCGGCGTCCGACCCCGCGGTTCTGTCGTTTGCCGATGACGGAGCAGTCGACGTTCTCTCCGCCGCCAACGGCGCAGAAGGCCGCCCGAGCAAGCCGGTTGTCGTCAAGTCCGACGCAGGCGAGTTCGTTCTCGATCACGGCGCCGTCGTCGTCGCCGGCATCACGTCCTGCACCAACACGTCCAACCCGTCGGTCATGCTCGGCGCGGCGCTGCTCGCGCGGAATGCCGTCGAGAAGGGCCTCGCCACCAAGCCGTGGGTCAAGACCAACATGGCACCCGGTTCACAGGTTGTCACCGACTACTACGAGAAGGCCGGCCTCTGGCCGTACCTCGAGAAGCTCGGCTACTACCTCGGCGGCTACGGATGCACCACGTGCATCGGCAACACCGGCCCGCTGCCCGAGGCAGTGTCCAAGGCCATCAACGACAACGACCTGTCGGTCACCGCGGTGCTCTCGGGCAACCGCAACTTCGAGGGACGCATCTCCCCCGACGTCAAGATGAACTACCTGGCCTCCCCGCCGCTCGTCATCGCCTACGGCCTTGCGGGAACCATGGACTTCGACTTCGAAACCGACTCGCTCGGCGACGACAGCGAGGGCAACCCCGTGTACCTGAAGGACATCTGGCCGTCCACGCAGGAGATCGAAGAGACCATCAAGACGGCGATCAGCCAGGACATGTTCCGCAAGTCCTACGCCACGATCTTCGCGGGCGACAGCCGCTGGCAGAACCTCTCCACCCCCGAGGGTGACACCTTCGAGTGGGACGAGAACTCGACCTACGTCCGCAAGGCTCCGTACTTCGACGGCATGCCGAAGGATCCGGCTCCGGTCAAGGACATCAAGGGCGCTCGCGTCCTCGCCCTGCTCGGCGACTCGGTCACCACCGACCACATCAGCCCGGCAGGCCCGATCAAGTCCGGCACCCCCGCCGCGCAGTATCTCGATTCCCACGGCGTCGAGCGCAAGGACTACAACTCGCTCGGCTCGCGTCGCGGCAACCACGAGGTGATGATCCGCGGAACGTTCGCGAACATCCGTCTGCGCAACCAGCTCCTCGACGACGTCTCCGGTGGCTACACCCGCGACTTCACCCAGGACGGCGGCCCGCAGGCCTTCATCTACGACGCGTCGCAGAACTACCAGAAGGCCGGCATCCCGCTGGTCGTCCTGGGCGGCAAGGAGTACGGCTCCGGATCGTCGCGCGACTGGGCCGCCAAGGGCACCAGCCTCCTCGGCGTCAAGGCCGTCATCACCGAGTCGTTCGAGCGCATCCACCGCTCCAACCTCATCGGCATGGGCGTCGTTCCACTGCAGTTCCCGGCCGGCGAGTCGGCTGCGTCGCTGAAACTCGACGGCACCGAGACCTTCGACATCGAAGGCGTCGAGAAGCTCAACGAGGGCGTCACCCCGAAGACCATGAAGGTCACGGCGACGCGTGAGAACGGCGAGAAGGTCGTGTTCGACGCAGTCGTACGCATCGATACCCCCGGTGAAGCGGATTACTACCGCAACGGCGGCATCCTGCAGTACGTGCTCCGCAACATGATCAAGGGCTAGGCGCTCTAGGCGCTCCGCGCCTGTGCGTGTTTCCGGCCCGAACCGGCACCGAGCGCGCACGACCACTTCGAGCGGAACTCACCGTCCCGAATGACTGGTCGTGCGCGCTCGGTGCTTGAGGTCACCTTTCTCGCGAAGGGCCGAGAACAGTGCACAGGCCGACGAAGGAGGCACTTTGCCCAAGGTCAGTGAAGACCATCTCGCGGCCCGGCGCAGTCAGATCCTGGACGGCGCCCGCCGATGCTTTGCCGAATACGGTTACGACGGCGCCACCGTCCGCCGGCTCGAGGAAGTGACCGGACTGTCACGCGGGGCGATCTTCCATCACTTCAAGGACAAGGACGGGTTGTTCCTGGCGCTCGCCCACGAGGACGCGACCAGGATGGCCGACGTGGTCGCCCACGAGGGTCTCGTCCAGGTGATGCGGGACATGCTCGCCCAGCCCGACCAGTTCGACTGGCTGGGAACCCGACTCGAAATCGCCCGGCGGCTGCGGAACGATCCCGACTTCCGCAGAAGCTGGTCGCAACGGTCGGCGGAACTGACCGAGGCGACCATGGCACGCCTCGCGCGGCAGAAGTCGGCGGGCCGCCTCCGCGACGACGTGCCGACCGACGTCCTCATCGGCTACCTGGACCTGGTGCTCGACGGCCTCGTCGCGCGCATCGCCTCCGGGCACGCCGGTGACAATCTGTCGGCCGTGCTCGATCTCGTCGAGGAATCCGTCCGACGCCGCGACTGACACCGCACTCCCCCACCGACACCGGTCAGGTCTTACGACGGTGAGCTCCGCCTCGTCCGCGGAGCTCCACCTCGGACTCCGCGAGAATGTTGCGGACGAACCCGTACGATCGCCCCATTTCCCGGGCGAGGGAACGAATACTCGCCCCGGCCTGATAGCGCTGTTTCAGCTCCGCCTGCAGATCGGCACGCGACGGTCCCGTGATCCGAGCGCTCTTGGCGAAGACCCCGATGTCAGCCATGAACTCCTCCAGTCGGCGAGCGACGGTGGTTTCCACGGTAGAGCGGAGCGACGGCGATATCTACGCGCCGGCTCAGGCGAGCTGAATCAGTTCCAGGTAGTCCTGCGACCAGTGGTCCTCGGTGCCGTCGGGCAGGAGGATGACCCGCTCCGGGTCGAGCGCCTCGGCGGCACCCGGGTCGTGGGTCACCAGCACGACGGCCCCGGTGTAGCTGCGGAGCGCGTCGAGCACCTGTTCGCGGGAAACGGGGTCGAGGTTGTTCGTCGGCTCGTCGAGCAGCAGGACGTTCGCCGCCGACGACACGAGCCCCGCGAGCGCGAGGCGGGTCTTCTCACCACCGGACAGGGTGCCCGCCGGCTGCTCGAGCTGCGGGCCGGTGAACATGAACGCACCGAGCAGCGAACGCAGCTCCTGCTCCCCCGTGTCCGGCGCCGCGTGGCGAATGTTCTCCCACACCGACGCGTTGTCGTCGAGGGTGTCGTGTTCCTGCGCGAAGTAGCCGATCTTCAGTCCGTGGCCGGGGACGAGTCCTCCGGCGTCGGGGGTCTCGACGCCGCCGAGGATGCGCAGCAGCGTCGTCTTACCCGCACCGTTGAGACCGAGCACGACGACGCGTGACCCACGGTCGATCGCGAGGTCCACTCCGGTGAAGATCTCGAGCGACCCGTAGACCTTGGTCAGGTTCTCCGCCATCAGTGGCGTCTTGCCGCACGCGGCCGGCTCGGGGAACCGGATCCGGGCCACCTTGTCGGACACGCGTTCCGCGTCGAGGTCCGACATCAGCTTGTCGGCGCGCTTCGCCATGTTCTGCGCCGCCACGGCCTTGGTGGCCTTCGCGCCGAGCTTCGCGGCCTGCGCGCGGAGCGCTCCGGCCTTCTTCTCCGCGTTCGCGCGCTCACGGCGGCGACGCTGCTCGTCGGTCGCGCGGGCGTCGAGGTACTTCTTCCAGCTCATGTTGTACACGTCGGCTTCGCCGCGCACGGCGTCGAGGAACCACACCCGGTTCACGACGTCGTTGAGCAGATCGACGTCGTGGCTGATCACGATCAGACCGCCCTCGTGGTTCTGCAGAAATCCCCGCAGCCACGTGATCGAGTCGGCGTCGAGGTGGTTGGTGGGCTCGTCGAGAAGCAGGGTCGTGTCCGACCGTCCGCCGCTGCCGTCCGACGCGGCGAACAGGATCCGCGCCAGTTCGACTCGGCGGCGCTGACCACCGGACAGGGTGTGCAGTTGCTGACCGAGGATGCGGTCGGCCAGTCCGAGGCTGTTGCAGATGCGTGCCGCCTCGCTCTCGGCCTCGTACCCGCCGAGGGCGGAGAACCGGTCCTCGAGGTTGCCGTACTTGCGGACGGCCTTGTCGCGTTCGGCGTCGTCGACGACCTCCGACATCAGGATCTGCTGCTTCTCCATGTCCCGCAGTAGCGAATCGAGACCGCGCGCGGACAACACGCGGTCCTTCGCGAGGACGTCGAGGTCGCCTTCCTTCGGGTCCTGCGGGAGGTACCCGAGGTCGCCGGTGCGGACCACGGCGCCCGCGTACGGTTCCCCCTCCCCCGCGAGGATGCGGAGTGTGGTCGTCTTGCCGGCACCGTTACGGCCGACCAGCCCGATGCGGTCGCCGGGCTGTACCCGCAAAGCCGGCCCGGGAGCGGACAGCAGCGTCCGCACTCCAGCTCGAACTTCCAGGTCGGTAGCGGTGATCAACAAGAACTCCTAGGAAAATGACGAAGGCGCTGAATGAGAAAACCTGCGCAAAGAGCACACGAACCAGCAATTTTACCCGACCGCCACCCACTCGGACCACGCACGCCCGTGATCCCGCTAACGTTCGCCGCCGGGCCCGATCTCCGCCCCGTCTTCTTCGCTGAATGAGACGTGGATGGTGTGGTCTGGATGTGCGGACGGTGGTGAGTGCCGTTGGTGCGAGGCAGAGCCGAGCGAGTGATATTCGTGAAATCATTGTGTTCCGTCACAGTCCGACTCTTAAGCTGCCTGATCGCGCCGCGAGCCGGCGGAGTTCGAACCGGCGGGCGGCGGCGCACATCTGTTCGGCGACCGCCGGCCGCAGGCAACTCCCCACCCCGAGCCGAGTGACGAACCACACCCCACCTCCCCGCGTGCGATCCCGGCCCGACCGCGTCGCCCGCTCCCCTCCATCCACTCCTCCCTTATCGGGGCTGCGCAGTGATGAGTTCCTGCAGGTCGGGACTCGACATGGAAAATGTCCGCTACCCCGCGAGCCAGCCGAGCGTCGTTGCGTCCAGTTCCAGAAATACCAGCGTTCCGTCTGGGTCGGATCGTGGAACACAGTTCTGTCGACGAAGGCTGACCTGAAGTGACAGGCTGGCCGCGTGACAGCCACTCCCCGTCCACCGATCTGGGACGTCGCGGTCGTCGGCCTCGGCCCCGCGGGCCGCGCCCTCGCCCATAGGGCTTCTGCCCTCGGTTCGGCGGTCGTATCGGTCGATCCGCTCCCCCGCAGATCGTGGACCGCAACGTACGCCGCCTGGGAAGGCGAACTCCCCGACTGGCTCCCGCGGGATGCCGTCGCGACGAGAACCGACCGCCCGGCCGCGTGGACGACCCGTCGCCACGTGATCGATCGCACGTACTGCGTTTTGAATACATCAAGGCTGCAATCAATACTCGGCGACCATTGCGGAACTGTCATCGCAGGTAGAGCGGTGGCTCTGTCCCCCACCTCGGTCCGATTGGACGACGGCTCGACGCTGAACGCTCACGTCGTCGTCGATGCCCGCGGTACGGGCGACAGCCCCGACCTCGCCCAGCAGACGGCATACGGGGTCGTAGTGGATCCCGGGACGGCCGCGCACGCGCTGGGAGGCGAGGCCGCGGTGTTCATGGATTGGCGCCGCGACAACGGCACGTCACCGACGGACACGCCGTCCTTCCTCTACGGGGTCCCGCTCACCCGGGACCGGTTCCTGCTCGAGGAGACCTGCCTCGTCGGCCGGCCCCCACTCGCGATCTCCGAACTCGCCACCAGACTCCACCACCGTCTCCGCGCGCGCGGCACCACCGTTCCGTCCCATTCGGACGTCGAGCGGGTCAGATTCGCTGTGGAGCCGCCACCCCAGGCCGGTCGGTCTCACAGCTCGGACCAGGTGCGCTTCGGAGCCCGTGACGGCTTGATGCACCCCGGCACCGGCTACAGCGTCGCCGCGTCCCTTCAGTACGCAGATGCTCTGGCGCGGGACCTTCGTGACGGCTCGAACGGGCGACTGTGGCCGTGGAAGGCGCGCACCGTCGCGTCCCTGCGATCGGTCGGTCTGCGCGTCCTGTTGGATCTGGGGCCGGAACAGGTCCCCGAATTCTTCGAGCATTTCTTCGATCTACCGCCACGACTGCAGGCCGCATATCTGTCCGAACGGTCGAATCCGCGCGGAACGCTGTCGGCAATGGGCCGGATGTTTCTCGCTTCCTCCGGCGATATCCGAGGTGTGATTCTCCGTTCCACGCTTCGCCGGGAAGTTCGATGAACTGTCGCGCGAACGCGAAAAGGAGACCATCATGGAACGCATGCGGTCGATATGGAAGGGCTCGATAGCGTTCGGACTCGTGAACGTGCCGGTCAAGGTCTATTCGGCAACCGAAGATCACGACATCAGATTTCACCAGGTCCATGCCAAGGACGGCGGCCGGATCAAATACAACCGCGTGTGCTCCGAATGCGGCAACGTCGTTCAATACGCCGATATCGACAAGGCCTACGACTCCGACGACGGCGTCCGCGTGGTGTTGACCGACGACGATTTCGGCAAGTTGCCCGCCGCCGAGAAACACGAGATACCCGTTCTTCAGTTCGTGCCGACCGAACAAATCGACCCCATTCTGTTCGAGAAGAGTTACTTCCTCGAACCGGATTCCAGCTCTCCGAAGGCCTACGTCCTCCTTGCGACCGCCCTCGAGAACAGCGACCGCACCGCCCTCGTCCACTTCACGCTGCGCCAGCGCACCCGACTGGCCGCGATGCGCTCGCGGGAAGGCGTACTGGTGATCCAGACGCTGCTGTGGCCGGACGAGGTCCGCGCGGCCGAGTTCCCCTCACTCGACGACGTCGACAAGCCGAAGGCGAAGGAACTCGCGATGGCCGAGACCCTCGTCGACAGCATGGCCGACGACTTCGACCCCACCGAGTTCACCGACGATTACCAGGTGCAGTTGCGTGAACTGCTCGACGAGATGATCGAGTCGGGCGGCAAGAAGGTCATTCCCGTCGCCGAGGTCGAGAAGAGCGGCGAGGACGCCGAAGTGGTCGATCTGGTGGCCGCACTGCAGCGCAGCGTCGATGCCGCCGGAAAGAAGGCCGCACCCGCCAAGAAGAAACCGGCGAAGAAAGCCCCGGCCAAGACCGCGGCGAAGAAGGCCACAGCGAAGTCGTCCACCTCGGAACGCAAACGCGCCTGAACCGACGGGGAGGGGCTCGGCGAGATGATTCTCGCCGAGCCCCTCCCCGTGTCAACGGCAGTGGGTGGTCAGACCGTGAAGCCGAGGGCCCGCAACTGCTCGCGGCCGTCCTCGGTGATCTTGTCGGGGCCCCACGGCGGGAGCCACACCCAGTTGATCTTCAATTCGTTGCACAGACCGCTGCGCACGAGTGCGCCGCGGGATTGGTCCTCGATGACATCGGTCAGCGGGCACGCCGCCGACGTGAGGGTCATGTCGAGGGTCACGGCGTCCTCGTCCTCGGTGATTCCGTACACCAGGCCGAGGTCGACGACGTTGATGCCGAGTTCGGGGTCGACGACGTCACGCATCGCCTCCTCCAGCTCCTCCAGGCGCTTCGGGTCGGTGATCGCACCCGATGCGGCGGGCGCGGATTCGCTGCCCTGGTCCGCCGGCGCCTGCTCCGGTGCGGCTGTGGCGTCCGCCTGCGGCGTCTGCGTCTCGCTCATGATGCCTGTCCTCCGATTCGAGCTGGTTCGCCGTCCACTGTCGGGACGGCCGAATCCTGTTCGTCCACGACCCGGTCGTCCACTATCTGAACAACCGCGTCCTTGAATGCCATCCATCCCAGCAACGCGCACTTCACGCGGGCCGGGTACTTCGAGACACCGACGAAGGCGATGCCGTCCCCGAGGACGTCCTCGTCCCCCTCGACGGTACCGCGGCTGCTGACCATTTCGTTGAACGCGGCAACGGTCTGCAGCGCCTGCTCGACGGGCATCCCCACCACCTGATCGGTGAGCACCGACGTCGACGCCTGGCTGATGGAACACCCCTGGCCGTCGTACGACACATCCACCACCGTGCCGTCGTCGGCGAGCTGCACGCGCAGCGTCACCTCGTCGCCGCACGTCGGGTTGACGTGATGGACTTCGGCGCCGAACGGTTCACGAAGGCCGCGGCCGTGGGGATGCTTGTAGTGGTCCAGGATCACTTCCTGGTACATCTGTTCCATTCTCATGCAGGAACCTCCCCGAAGAACTCCTGGGCACGCCGCACCGCCGCCGCAAGAGCGGCGACCTCGTCGACCGTGTTGTACAGCGCGAACGACGCCCTCGCCGTGGCCGCGACACCGAAACGCCGGTGCAGGGGCCAGGCGCAGTGGTGGCCCACGCGGATGGCGACGCCCTCGTCGTCGAGGATCTGGCCGAGATCGTGGGCATGGATCCCGTCGACCACGAACGACACTGCCCCGCCTCGGTTCTCGGCAGTCGTGGGTCCGATGATGCGCACGCCGTCGATGGCGCCGAGCGCTGCCAGTGCCGCCTCGACCAGGGTGTGTTCGTGCGCGGCGACCGCGTCCATCCCGATCTCGTCGAGATACCGGACCGCGGCGCCGAGACCGACGACCTGCGATGTCATCGGAACACCGGCCTCGAACCGCTGCGGCGGCGGCGCGTACGTGGTGCGTTCCATCGTGACGGTCTCGATCATCGAGCCGCCGGTGATGAACGGCGGCATCGCGTTCAGGAGTTCGCGGCGCCCGTACAGGACACCCACGCCGGACGGGCCGAGCATCTTGTGCCCGGAGAACGCCGCGAAGTCGACTCCCAGCGCGTGGAAGTCCACCGCCATGTGCGGGACGGACTGGCAGGCGTCGAGCACCACCAGTGCGCCGACCGCGCGGGCGCGGCGGACCAGTTCCTCGACCGGTGCCACCGCCCCGGTCACGTTGGACTGGTGGGTGAACGACACGACCTTGACGGCATCGGTCAGCTCGAGCGAGTCGACGTCGATGCGGCCGTCGTCGGTGACGCCGTACCAGCGCAACGTGGCACCGGTGCTGCGCGCAAGCTCCTGCCACGGCACCAGATTGGCGTGATGCTCGAGCTCGGTGATGACGATCTCGTCGCCGGGACCGAGGTGCCGTTCGAAGCGATCGTCGCCGAGGACGTGGGTGACGAGGTTGAGGGACTCCGTCGCGTTCTTGGTGAACACGAGTTCGTCGCTGTCGACGCCGACGAACTCGGCGATCGCCGCACGCGCGTTCTCGTACGCGTCCGTGGCCTCTTCGGCGAGCTGGTGAGCGCCTCGGTGCACGGCGGCGTTACAGGTGGTGAGAAACTCCCTCTCGGCGTCGAGCACCTGGTTCGGGCGCTGCGATGTGGCACCCGAATCGAGGTACACCAGCGGTTTTCCGTCGCGGACCGTACGCGCCAGGATCGGGAAGTCCTCCCGGATCCGGGTGACGTCGAATACGCGCACCGAGGTGGTCATCTGCGTTTATGCTCCTTGCGTTGCTGCAGCCTGGGTGAAGCGCTCGTAGCCGTTCGCCTCGAGCTCGTCGGCCAGTTCCGGCCCGCCCGACTCGACGACGCGACCGCCGACGAACACGTGGACGTACTCCGGCTTGATGTACCGGAGGATGCGCGTGTAGTGCGTGATCAGCAGGATTCCGCCGTGCTCGCGCTCCTTGTAACGGTTCACGCCCTCGGAGACGACGCGCAGGGCGTCGACGTCGAGTCCGGAGTCGGTCTCGTCGAGGATCGCGATCTTCGGCTTCAGCAGGCCGAGCTGCAGGATCTCGTGGCGCTTCTTCTCACCGCCGGAGAAACCTTCGTTGACGCTGCGCTCGCCGAACGAGGGGTCGATGTCGAGTTCGGTCAGCGCCTCCTTGACCTCCTTCACCCAGTGGCGGAGCTTCGGGGCCTCGCCCCGGACGGCGGTGGCCGCGGTGCGCAGGAAGTTCGACATCGAGACGCCGGGGACCTCGACGGGGTACTGCATCGCGAGGAACAGTCCCGCGCGGGCCCGCTCGTCGACGGTCATCTCGAGGACGTCCTCACCGTTGAGGGTGATGGACCCCGAGGTGATCTGGTACTTGGGGTGACCCGCGATGGCGTATGACAGCGTCGACTTGCCGGAACCGTTCGGTCCCATGATGGCGTGCGTCTCGCCGGAGCGCACCGTCAGGTTCACACCCTTGAGGATGTTGATCGGCTCGGCGTTCTCGTCGGTGTTCGCGACGTCGACGTGCAGGTCCTTGATTTCCAGGACCGAGGTTTCGGGGGTGGAAGCGTCAGGGGTAGACATTGTGATCCTTCGAAGAAATGGGAAGTAATGGTCCGGCGGCGCGGCTCAGACGCCGACTGCGGCGAGTTCGGCCTCGACGGCAGCCTCGAGACGCTCGCGGATCTCGGCGACGGCGATCTTGTTGATGATCTCGTGGAAGAACCCGCGCACGACGAGTCGCCGTGCCGCGTCCTCGGGGATTCCGCGGGCGCGCAGGTAGAACAACTGCTCGTCGTCGAATCGACCCGTGGCGCTGGCGTGGCCGGCACCCACGATCTCGCCGGTCTCGATCTCCAGGTTGGGGACCGAGTCCGCGCGGGCACCGTCCGTGAGGACGAGGTTGCGGTTCAGCTCGAACGTGTCGGTGCCTTCGGCCGCCGCACGGATCAGCACGTCGCCGACCCACACGGTGTGGGCGTCGGGCTTCCCCGACTCCGGATCACCCTGCAGGGCGCCCTTGTAGACCACGTTGGACTTGCAGTGCGGCTGCGAGTGATCCACCAGCAGTCGCTGCTCGAAGTGCTGTCCCGCGTCGGCGAAGTACAGACCGAGCAGTTCGGCGTCGCCGCCGGGGCCGTCGTACTTGACGGTCGCGGACAGGCGGACGAGGTCGCCGCCGAGGCTGACGGCGTTGTGCCGCAGGACCGCGTCCCGGCCGAGGCGCGCGTGATGCGATGCCACGTGCACGGTGTCGTCCGCCCAGTCCTGGACGGCGACGACGGTGAGGTGGGCGCTGTCGCCGAGCACGAATTCGACGTTCTCGGCGAACGTGCCGCTGCCGCGCTGGTCGATGACGACGGTCGCCTTCGCGAACGCGTCGAGCCGGATCTGCAGGTGCCCGAAGGCGACCTTGCCCTCGCCCGGACCCGTGATCGTGATGTTGATCGTCTCCGCGACCTCGACCTCACGGCCGACGGTCACGACGGTCGCCGTCTCGAAACCCGAGTACGCCTGTGCGGCCACACGGTCGGCGGGAACGCCGGCCTTGCCCAGCCGGTCGTCGTCACGTCCGACGGTCTCGACCGTCACGGCGTCCGGGCCGGCGACGTCGACGGTGGCCGTGCCGCTCGCCACGGCCGATCCGTCGTGCAGTCCGCGCAGACGGCGCAGCGGGGTGAACCGCCAGACCTCGTCGCGACCACCCGGGATCTCGAACGCGTTGACGTCGAACGACGTGAAGACCTCGCCCTTGTTGGCGATCGGCGAGCCGGTGGACGTCCGCGCTATCCGCGGATTCTCGCCGGCGACGGCTCCCGTGACTCCGAGATTCTGGACACCAGTTTCTGGCGTGGTCACTAACCCACCGCCCCTTCCATCTGCAGTTCGATCAGGCGGTTCAGTTCCAGGGCGTACTCCATCGGGAGTTCCTTGGCGATCGGCTCGACGAAGCCGCGCACGACCGTGGCCATGGCCTCGTCCTCGGTGAGCCCGCGGCTCATCAGGTAGAACAGCTGGTCGTCGCTCACCTTCGACACGGTGGCCTCGTGACCCATGGTCACGTCGTCCTCCCGGATGTCGACGTAGGGGTAGGTGTCCGAGCGGCTGATCTGATCGACCAGCAGCGCGTCACACTTGACCGTCGACTTGGAGCCGTGGGCGCCCTTGTTGACCTGGACGAGTCCGCGGTAGGACGCGCGGCCACCGCCGCGGGCCACCGACTTGCTGATGATCGTCGACGACGTGTGCGGCGCGAGGTGCAGCATCTTCGCGCCGGTGTCCTGGTGCTGGCCCTCACCGGCGAATGCCACGGAGAGAACCTCGCCGCGGGCGTGCTCACCCATCATCCAGACGGCCGGGTACTTCATGGTGACCTTGGACCCGATGTTGCCGTCGATCCACTCCATGGATCCGCCGGCCTCCACCTTGGTGCGCTTGGTGACCAGGTTGTAGACGTTGTTCGACCAGTTCTGGATGGTCGTGTAGCGGCAGTGGCCGCCCTTCTTCACGATGATCTCGACCACCGCGGAGTGCAGGGAGTCGGACTTGTAGATCGGCGCCGTGCAGCCCTCGACGTAGTGCACCGAGGCGCCCTCGTCGACGATGATCAGGGTCCGCTCGAACTGGCCCATGTTCTCCGTGTTGATGCGGAAGTAGGCCTGCAGCGGGATGTCGACGTGCACGCCCGGCGGGACGTAGATGAACGAGCCACCCGACCACACCGCGGTGTTCAGCGCGGAGAACTTGTTGTCGCCGGCCGGGATGACCGTGCCGAAGTACTCCCGGAACAGTTCGGGGTGCTGCTTCAGGCCCGTGTCGGTGTCGAGGAAGATGACGCCCTGCGACTCGAGGTCCTCACGGATCGAGTGGTAGACGACCTCGGACTCGTACTGCGCCGCGACACCGGCGACGAGGCGCTGCTTCTCGGCCTCGGGGATGCCCAGCTTGTCGTACGTGTTCTTGATGTCCTCGGGCAGGTCTTCCCAGCTCTCGGCCTGCTTCTCGCTCGAGCGCACGAAGTATTTGATGTTGTCGAAGTGGATGCCTTCGAGGTCCGATCCCCAGTTCGGCATCGGCTTCTTGTCGAAGGTCTTCAGCGCGCGCAGACGGATGTCGAGCATCCAGTCCGGTTCGCTCTTCTTCGCCGAGATGTCGCGCACGACGTCTTCGGACAGACCGCGCTGCGCACTGGCACCGGCCTCGTCGGAATCGGACCAGCCGTACCCGTAATGCCCGAGTGACGCGATGGTCTCTTCCTGCGTGAGCGGCTCGGCGTTGGCCGACGCAGTGGATGTCACCTGGTCTGATGTGACGGTCATGCGAGCTCCTTCCGGAGTCTTGTTACGAGACCGGCGAGGGCTGGTCGCCGGTGGAAAACAGGTTGCTGACTAGGGGATCTATCGGGATAGCGTTGCTATTTGGGACCGGACGGTGGGACGAGTGGAACGTGGGTGGTGCAGGCGCAGTCGCCGTTCGCGATGGTCGCGAGCCGCTGGACATGGGTGCCGAGCAGTTGGGCGAACGCGGCCTGCTCGGCTTCGCACAGTTCCGGGAATTCCTCGGCGACGTGCGAGACCGGGCAGTGGTGCTGGCAGATCTGCACGCCGTTGCCGACCGGGCGGGTCGAGGCCGCGAATCCGGCGGTGGTGAATGCGTCGGCGATGGCGTCGGCGGTGGTTTCGAGGCCCTCGGCGCTGTGATCCGCGGCCGGGGTGACGTCGCCGACGATCGCCTGCACGCGGCGGCGCGCGAATTCGGTGATCGCGGCGTCTCCCCCGACCTCCCGCAGTTGGCGCATGGCCGCGCCCGCGAGGTCGTCGTACGCGTGACCGAGCCTGCCGCGACCCTTGGCGGTGATCTGGAAGTATTTGGCGGGCCGTCCCCGTCCGCGGTGACGCACGGCGACGGAGGACGCCTCGCGCGCCTCGCCGGATTCGAGGAGTGCGTCGAGATGACGACGGACTCCGGCGGCACTCAGGCCCAGGCGGGTTCCGATTTCCGACGCGGTGATGGGCCCCTCCTCGAGGAGGAGCTTCACGACGGCCGCGCGGGTGTGCCCTTCGTGGCCCACGGCGACGGGTGACGCGGTTGCGACAGCCGCCGCCGAAGAAGGCGCGTGAACTGCGCTTTCCTTCGTTGCACGTGGTGTCGTATCCGTTTTCACAACACCAGTGTGACGGAATTCCGATCGCAGGTCTACTAAGGGTGCCCTGCCTTACACCTGTGATTATGTGCGGCCCGTGCGCGGGAATACTGGCCGAACCGGCCGTGTGCGGCGCACCGCTACGCTGCCTGTGTGCCGCAGACCCCCGAGAACCCGGAGCCGACCCGCGCGGAGCCGACCTTGACGGCTCGCGCCGCTCTCCGACATCCGGCCGAGCTCGTCCGGCGGGCGCTGGGCATCGACGGACCCTCTCCCCGCTCGTCGGTGGCGGCCGCGCTGCACGGCGACGAACCGGAGACCGCAGGCCTGAACGGGCAGGAGACCGCGCAGCTCCGCGGTATCCGCCGGTTCGGCGCGACCGGCGCCGTCCTGATGGCCGTCGGCGCACTGGGCGCCGGCGCCCAGCCGGTACTGCAGAACCCCGTCCAGGGTCTGCGCATCATCGGACTTCCCGCCCGGATCCCCAGCGTGGCGCTGACCCTCGCCATGACCGGCACCGTGATGATCGTGCTCGCGTGGCTGCTGCTCGGCCGGTTCGCGATCGGCAGCCTGCAGTCCGGGGCCGTGCGCCGCCTCAACCGGTCCCAGCTCGACCGCACCCTGTTGCTGTGGATCATCCCGCTGTCCGTCGCGCCGCCGATGTTCAGCAAGGACGTGTACTCGTACCTCGCGCAGAGCGAGATCGCGGCCCGCGGGCTCGACCCCTACGCCATCGGCCCCGCGGGCGCTCTCGGCGTCGATCACGTCCTGACCCGCACCGTGCCGACGATCTGGCGGGACACACCCGCGCCGTACGGCCCGCTGTTCCTCTGGATGGGGCGCGGGATCAGCTGGCTGACCGGCGAGAACATCGTCGCGGGAATCTTCCTGCACCGGCTGCTCGCGCTCGCCGGTGTGGCGATGATCGTGTGGGCGCTCCCCCGCCTGGCGCGTCGCTGCGGCGTCGCCGAGGTCAGCGCCCTCTGGCTGGGCGCCGCCAACCCCCTGCTGCTGTTCCACCTGGTCGCCGGGATCCACAACGAGGCGCTGATGCTCGGCCTCATGCTGGCCGGGATCGAACTGGCGCTGCGGGCCGTCGAACGGGCGGATCCGATCCGCGGGCAGTCCCTTCTCCTGCTGCTGTCGGGGGCGGCGCTCATCGCCCTGTCGTCGACGATCAAGATCCCCTCCCTGCTCGCGCTGGGATTCGTCGGGATGGCGCTGGCCAGGCGATGGGGCGGAACCCCGAAAGCGGTGCTCACCGCGGCCGCCCTGCTCGGCGGGGTGGCCCTGGTGGTCACCCTCGTCATCAGCACGTCCAGCGGGCTCGGAATCGGCTGGGTGCACACGCTCGGCACGGCGAACGCGGTCCGCAGCTGGATGTCGATTCCCACGCTCCTCGGGCTGGGCACCGGACTGGCCGGGGTTCTGCTGGGCCTCGGCGATCACACGACGGCGGTGCTGAGCCTGACCCGGCCGATCGCCGCCGTCGCTGCGGCGTTCATCACACTCCGGATGCTCGTCGCCACCCTCGTCGGCCGCATCCACGCGGTCGGCGCGCTCGGACTGTCCCTCGGCGCGGTCGTCCTGCTGTTCCCCGTGGTGCAGCCCTGGTATCTGCTGTGGGCGGTGCTGCCGCTCGCCGCCTGGGCCACCGCACCCGCGTTCCGGGTACCCGCGATCGTCTTCTCGTCCATCGTCAGCGTCATCCTCATGCCGAACGGCGGCGAGTACCAGCCCTTCGTCATCGTCCAGGCCGCCATCGCCACCATCTTCACGGCGGGAACGCTCATCGTGATCACCCGCAACCGCCTGCCGTGGCGGGTCGGTCCGGGGCAGCAGCCGGCCGTGCAGGAACCGCAGGATCCGCCCCGGGACGACGCCGGCGCGGAAAGCCGGGGCACCGGCCGGGTCACACCCGGCCAGGGCTTACGCTGATTCCCCGTGACCTCGCGAACGCCCGGATCGGCGCAACCTGCTGTACGCCTGGAAGGCGTGGTGAAGACCTTCGACGGTGTGAGGGCCGTCGACGGGCTCGATCTCACCGTCGAACCGGCACAGGTCGTGGCGTTGCTCGGTCCCAACGGCGCGGGTAAGACCACCACCGTCGAAATGTGTGAGGGTTTCGTCCGCCCCGACAGCGGCACCGTCCGCGTCCTCGGACTCGATCCCGTCGCGGATGCCGGCGCCGTCCGGGCCCGGATCGGTGTGATGCTGCAGGGCGGCGGCGCGTACCCCGGTTCCCGCGCCGGCGAGATGCTCGACCTGGTCGCCGCCTACTCCGCCGATCCCCTCGACCCCGAGTGGTTGCTGCGGAGCCTCGGGCTCGAGGATTCGCGGCGCACCCCGTACCGCCGGCTGTCCGGCGGGCAGCAGCAACGCCTGTCCCTGGCCTGCGCACTGGTCGGCCGCCCCGAGCTGGTCTTCCTCGACGAACCCACCGCCGGGCTCGACGCCCAGGCCCGCCTGCTGGTGTGGGAACTGATCGACGCACTGCGCCGCGACGGCGTCAGCGTGCTGCTGACGACGCACCTCATGGACGAGGCCGAGGAACTCGCGGACCGGCTCGTCATCATCGACCACGGGTCGATCGTCGCCGCCGGAACGCCCGCCGAGGTCACCAGCCGCGGCGCCGAAGGCCAGTTGCGGCTCACCGCGCCCGCCGGTCTGGACACCGGGCCGCTCGCACGGACCCTTCCCGACGGCTTCCGGGTGGCCGAGTCCGGACCGGGCACCTACCTCGTCGAAGGGCCGATCGACCCGACGGTGGTGGCCTCCGTCGCGTCGTGGTGCGCCGACCTGGACGCCCTGATCAGCGACATCCGCGTCGACCAGCGCAGCCTCGAGGATGTCTTCCTCGAACTCACCGGCCGGGAACTGAGGGGATGACGATGAGCACCAGTGACCGTCTGACGGAGAACCGTTTCGCCCCGGGCACGTTCACACCCGATCCCCGCCCGAGCGGCGCTGCGGTCATGCTGCGGGCGCAGACCGCGCTCGAGCTGAAACTGCTCCTGCGCAACGGCGAACAACTGCTGCTGACGATGTTCATCCCGATCACGCTGCTGATCGGGCTGTGCCTGCTGCCCATCGGCGACCTCGGAACGTCGCGGGTCGACAAGGTGGTGCCCGCCGTGATGATGGTGGCCGTGATGTCCACGGCGTTCACCGGGCAGGCGATCGCGGTCGGGTTCGACCGCCGGTACGGTGCCCTCAAACGGCTCGGCGCCACCCCCCTTCCGACGTGGGGAATCATCGCCGGGAAGAGCGCCGCGGTGGTCATCGTCGTCGCCCTGCAATCCGTGCTGCTCGGTGCGATCGGACTGGCCCTCGGCTGGCGTCCGAGTGCGTGGGGACTCGTCCTCGGCGCCGTGATCATCGCGCTGGGCACCGTGACGTTCGCGGCGATGGGCCTACTGCTCGGCGGCACCCTCCGCGCCGACATCGTCCTCGCCCTCGCCAACATTCTGTGGTTCGTGATGGTCGGCGTCGGCAGTGTGGTGTTCGCCACCGGCGACCTGCCCTGGCTCCTCCACACCGGGGCCCGGCTGATTCCCTCCGGTGCGCTCGCGCACGCCCTGGACGCCGCACTGTCGGGATCGGTCGACGTGCTCAGCGTCGTGGTCCTCGCCGTCTGGGGCGCGGCCGCGGGGGCCCTGGCGGCAAGGACGTTCCGATTCACGTGATCCGTCGACTCACGGTCCGCCGCGCAGGCACCGTTCTCGCTGTTCTGCTCGCCGTCGTCTGCGGTGGCGCGCTGCCCGCGGGCGCCGCACCGCAGTGGGGTCCGCCTGCGTCGCCGAATCCGTTCCTCGGACCCGCGGGCACGTCCACGATGCACGGCGACGCCGGGTCCACCGACGTGACGCCGCTGCCCGGGCCCGGCACCGGCCCCGTCACGCTGTCCGCGTACCCGCTCGTATCCGCGTGCCCGACCCTCCTGCAGGGTTCCGACCGGCTCGTCGTCGCCCTGTGCACGTCCGTGGCCGGCCAGGTTCCCACCGTGCACCTGATCGACCCAGCGGCCCCGGCGGCGCCGTTCGGCGGCTCGCTCGCCACGTTCGCGCTGGCGAAGGGCAGCCTGCTCGGCGGCGTGTACGCGTTCCTCGACAACGACAACCGCCTGGTCGTCGTCGACGGCAACCGTCAGCTGCTGCGCCTCGGACATTCGACGGACCCCGCAGGCCGGTGGCGGATCACCGTCGACTCGCACGTCGACCTGTCCGGCACCGTTCCGCAGGGCGACAACGTGACCGGGCTGACGCCGGACTGGCAGGGCAACGTCTGGTTCGCGACGGGCGGCGGTGTCGTCGGAGCCGTGGACCGCGGCGGTGTCGCGCACACCCTGCCGCCGGCCGCGGGCGAACAGGTGCAGAACAGCATCTCCACCTCGCCTGCAGGCGCCGCGGTCGCGACCACGCACGCCCTGTACCAGTTCGCGCTCCGCGACGGTGAGGTCCGTCTGGATTGGCGCCGCGAGTACGACCGCGGACCGGACCGGAAGCCGGGGCAGCTGAGCCACGGCACCGGCTCCACCCCCACCTACTTCGGACCGTCCACCGGCAGCGATTTCGTCGCGATCGTCGACAACGCCGACCCGCAGGTGAATCTCCGGGTCTTCCGCGCCGATTCCGGCGACGAGATCTGCTCCCTCCCGGTGCTCGCCAACCCGGGCGGCAGCGAGAACTCGCCGATCGGCATCGGCAACTCGGTGTACGTCGCCGGGACGTACGGCTATCCGTATCCCGCCGTCCCGGACGGGGCGGGACCGGCCGTTCCGACGCACGCGCCCTTCACCGGCGGCATGACGCGGGTGGACATCGACCCGATCGGCTGCCACCAGGTGTGGAGCAACGACGTGCGCAGCGCCGCGGTCCCGCACCTGTCGACCGGCGACGGCCTGCTGTACACCGTGATCCGCCAGGGGTTCGACGTCACGACACCCCTGGACGGTTTCGCGTTCGCGGTGATCGATCCGTCCGACGGCTCCGTCGAGCACACCAGCCCACTCCCCGGCACCGCCGTCAACGACACCCTGCAGATGTCCGGACTCGTCACCGACACCGGCGACTTCTGGCAGGGGACGGTGACCGGCATCCTGCGCATTCGCGGCGAGTAGCACGGAGTCGGCCGCGCCGCCACCGGCCCAACGACACGCTGTAGTTGACCGCCCTCTACCATCGATGCCGTGCTGTATCGCGGGTTTCTGAGCCTGGTAGACCGTCTCCCCCTTCCGTCGCTGACCGTGCAGCGTGTCATCGCGTTCGCGGTGATCCTCACGCAGGGCGGCATCGCCGTCACCGGGGCCGTCGTCCGGGTGACGGCCTCCGGCCTCGGCTGCCCCACGTGGCCGCAGTGCTTCCCCGGCAGCTTCGTGCCGGTCGGGCACGGCGAGGTCGCCGTCGTCCACCAGGCGGTCGAATTCGGCAACCGGCTGCTGACGTTCGTCGTCGTCGTGGCCGCGGCCCTGATCGTCCTCGCGGTCACGCGCGCGCGCCGCCGCAAGAAGGTCCTCGTCTACGCGTGGATGATGCCGCTCGGCACCGTCGTGCAGGCGGTCATCGGCGGTGTCACGGTGCTCACCGGACTGCTGTGGTGGACGGTCGCGGTGCACCTGCTCGCGTCGATGGCGATGGTGTGGCTGGCGACCGTGATGTACGCGAAGATCTGCGAACCCGACGACGCCCCGGCGATCGACGTGATCCCGGCACCGCTGCGCTGGCTCACCGCGCTGTCGGCGGTCGCGCTGGCCGGCGTCCTCGCCGCCGGAACACTCGTCACGGGTGCGGGCCCGCACGCGGGAGACAAGAGTCTCGACCGCGTGGTTCCGCGCCTCGAGGTGGAGATCGTCACGCTCGTGCACCTGCATGCGCAACTGCTGGTGGGTTATCTGGCGTTGCTGGTCGGCCTGTGCTTCGGCCTGTACGCCGTCGGCGCCGGCCGCGCGGTGAAGGTCCGGGTGCAGGTTCTCCTCGCGCTGGTGGTGGCGCAGGCGCTGATCGGGCTGGTCCAGTTCTTCACGGACGTTCCCGCCGCCCTGGTGGCGTTCCACGTGGCGGGGGCCGGGCTGTGCACCGCGGCCACCGCGGCGGTGTGGGCCGCGGGGCGCACCCGCGAGTACGTCACGCAGCCCGACACCGCGAGCGTCTAGCGCTCGTTGCGGGCCTTCGGGAAGCGGGTCTGCCGCGCGACCCAGCCGGCCATCTTCTGGAAGTGGCCCTTGCGGGGCGTGACGATGCTGGTGATCGCGCGGTCCCACTCGGAGACGGTGACGTCGTCGAGCGAGGCGACGACGGCGTTCGCGGTGGCGAGATCGTCGACCACCTGGTCACCGAGGATGCCGTCGGCTCCGACGAGGGTGATCCGGACGCCGGCGAGCCCGATGGGCTGGATGACGGCGCTGGCCGAACCGCCGTGCTCGGCCACGAACTTCTCGATCGCGTCGACCGTGTGGGACGGCAGCGAGGGTGCCGGGCTCGAGGGGGCCTGTTCCGCATGGGTGTCGGTACTCATGCTCCGAGAATACTGGGCGGTAGACGTGCCGTGTCCGCCAGGCTCCGTGCGGCGGGCCGCGCCGTGTAGAACTGAAACCATGCGCGCTATACAGGTTTCCCGTCTCGGTGGTCCCGACGTCCTCGAACCGGTAGAGGTTCCTGAACCCGAGATCGGAGCGACGGATCTGCTCGTTCGCACCGACGCCATCGGCATCAACTACATCGACACGTACTTCCGGACGGGTCTGTACCCGCGGCCGCTGCCGTACATACCCGGAGACGAGGGCTCCGGCGTGGTGGAGGCCGTCGGCGGCGACGTGTCGGATTTCGCACCCGGCGACCGGGTGGCCTGGTGCGCCGCTCCCGGCAGCTACGCGGCGAAGGTGGCCGTCCCCGCGGCGGCCGCGATCGCCGTCCCCGGCTCCGTGCCCGCCCCGCAGGCCGCGTCCGCGCTGCTGCAGGGCATGACCGCCCACTACCTGGCCCACTCCACGTACCCGATCCGACCCGGCGACACCGTCCTCGTCCACGCCGGGGCGGGCGGCGTCGGGCTGATCCTCACCCAGATGGCGACGACGCTGGGCGCCCGGGTGATCACCACCGTGTCCTCCGACGCGAAGGAGCAGTTGTCCCGGGACGCCGGCGCGCACGAGGTGCTGCGGTACGACGACGACATCGCGGCCCGGGTGCGGGAACTGACCGACGGCGAGGGCGTCGCAGCCGCCTACGACGGTGTCGGTGCGTCCACGTTCGAAGCCAGTCTGGCGTCGGTGCGGATCCGGGGAACGGTCGCGCTGTTCGGCGCCGCGAGCGGGCCGGTGCCGCCGTTCGATCCGCAGCGACTGAACCCGGCAGGTTCGCTGTTCCTCACCCGGCCGACGCTCGCGCACCACGTCCGCAACCGGGAGGAACTGACGTGGCGGGCGGGAGACGTGTTCTCCGCCCTCGCCGACGGTGCACTCACGGTCCGGGTGGGAGCCGAGTACCCGCTCGAGCGGGCGGAGGAGGCGCACCGCGATCTAGAGGCGCGGGCCACGACGGGCTCGATCGTCCTGGTGCCCTGACGCGCATCGTCGGGCCCGCGGTCAGCTCAGCAGGCTGCCGATGGTCTGCAGTCCCAGCACCGAGTCGACGGCGAGCCCGACGAAGACGATCGCCAGATAGTTGTTGGACTGCAGGAAGAGGCGGAGCGGTTTGACGGCCGCTCCGCCTCGCACGCTGCGGTACAGCTGGTGAGCCATGAGCAGGAACCAGGCGCCGGCGACGAGGGTGACGGCGGCGTAGACCACCCCGGCGGCGGGGACGAGCACCAGCGACGTGATCACCATCGCCCAGCTGTACAGCAGGATCTGCTTGGTGACGTGCTCCTCGGTGGCGATCACCGGCAGCATCGGGACACCGGCCGCCTTGTAGTCCTCCTTGTAGCGCATCGCGAGCGCCCAGGTGTGCGGCGGCGTCCAGAAGAAGATGACGAGGAACAGCACGATGGGCTGCCAGCTCAGCGATCCGGTGACCGCCGACCAGCCGACCATGACGGGCATGCAGCCCGCGGCACCGCCCCAGACGACGTTCTGCCAGGTCCGGCGCTTGAGCACCATCGTGTACACGAGAACGTAGAACGCGATGGTCAGGACGACCAGGCACCCGGCGAGCAGATTGGCCCGCCACCACAACCACAGGAACGACGCGATCCCGAGGGTCATGCCGAACACGAACGCGTGCGACGTCGGCACCGCGTCGCGGGCCAGCGGCCGGCGCGCGGTCCGCTTCATGACCTTGTCGATGTCGGCGTCGACGACGCAGTTGAGGGAGTTCGCGCTCGCCGCACCCATCCAGCCGCCGAACAGCGTGCTGAGGATCAGCAGGATGTCGACGTTGCCGCGGTCGGCCAGCAGCATCGCCGGGATGGTCGCGACCAGCAGCAGTTCGATCACCCGCGGCTTGGTCAACGCGATGTAGGCCAGGACCTTGCCCGTGACGCGACCCAGCACCGTGTCGGTGCCGGTCGCGCGGGGGGCGGGGCTGGGGCTGCCGAAGCCGTGTCCGCTCGGCTGATGCCCTGTCCGCACGTTTTCTCCTCGCACCACGCTGTATTCCACATCCGAATGCCGGCGACTGCTCCCGAAGTCCTTCGCGACGGCCGGCCGTCTACTACAAACGATGGTAGACCGCCGTAATGCGCGAACCGAATCGACCCGGATACGACCGCACACTAGGCTGGAGTCGCACAAGAGGCCCACGCATCCTCAGGCTCCACGTTCACCCATGTCAGGAGACTTCTGCCCGTGTCGATCACAGACGACATCCACGTCCTCACGCAACCGGTTCATCCCGCCGACTGGACCGAACTGGACACCAAGGCCGTCGACACCATCCGGGTGCTCGCCGCCGATGCAGTGCAGAAGGTGGGCAACGGCCACCCTGGCACGGCCATGAGCCTCGCCCCCCTCGCCTACACCCTCTTCCAGCGCGTCATGCGCCACGACCCCACCGATGCCGACTGGATCGGCCGCGACCGGTTCGTGCTGTCCTGTGGACACTCCAGCCTCACCCTCTACATCCAGCTGTACCTCTCCGGCTACGGGCTCGAACTGGGCGACCTGGAAGCGCTGCGCACCTGGGGCTCGAAGACCCCCGGCCACCCCGAGCACGGCCACACCCGCGGCGTCGAGATCACCACCGGTCCGCTGGGCCAGGGACTGGCTTCCGCCGTCGGCATGGCCATGGCCGCCCGCCGTGAGCGCGGCCTGTTCGACCCCGAGCCCGCGCTCGGCGACAGCCCGTTCGATCACCACATCTACGTGATCGCCTCCGACGGCGACATCGAGGAAGGCGTCACGTCCGAGGCGTCGTCCATCGCCGGTGTGCAGCAGCTCGGCAACCTGACGCTGATCTACGACGACAACAAGATCTCCATCGAGGACGACACCGCCATCGCGCTGTCCGAGGACACCGCCGCCCGCTACGAGGCGTACGGCTGGCACGTGCAGATCGTCGAGGGTGGCGAGAACGTCGTCGCCATCGAAGAGGCCCTGAACAAGGCCCGCGAGGTCACCGACAAGCCGTCCCTGATCCTGCTCCGCACGATCATCGGCTTCCCCGCCCCGACCAAGATGAACACGGGCGCGGCGCACGGCGCCGCCCTCGGTGCCGACGAGGTCGCCGCCGTGAAGAAGGCGCTCGGCTTCGATCCGGACAAGACGTTCGAGGTCGCCGACGACGTCATCGCGCACACCCGCAAGGTCGTCGAGCGCGGCGCGCAGGCGCACAAGGAGTGGCAGGCCCAATACGACGAGTGGACGCAGCGCGCCCCCGAGGGCAAGAAGCTGCTCGACCGCCTGATCGGACGCGACCTGCCCGCCGGCTGGGCCGACGTCCTCCCGACGTGGGAGCCCGACGCGAAGGGTCTCGCCACCCGGAAGGCGTCCGCCGCCGTCCTGAACGTGGTCGGACCGGTGCTGCCCGAGCTGTGGGGCGGCTCCGCCGACCTCGCGGAGAGCAACAACACCACCATCAAGGGTGCCGACTCGTTCGGTCCCACGTCCATTTCCACCAGCATGTGGAATGCGGAGCCCTACGGTCGCACCCTGCACTTCGGTGTCCGCGAGCACGCGATGGGCTCGATCCTCAACGGCATCGCCCTGCACGGGCCGACCCGCCCCTACGGCGGCACGTTCCTCGTCTTCAGCGACTACATGCGTCCCGCCGTCCGGCTCGCCGCGATCATGAAGACCGCGGTCACCTACGTGTGGACGCACGACTCCATCGGACTCGGCGAGGACGGTCCCACGCACCAGCCGATCGAGCACCTCGCGGCGCTGCGCGCCATCCCCGGCCTGTACGTCGTGCGGCCCGGCGACGCGAACGAGACCGCGCACGCGTGGCGCGCCGTTCTCGAGAAGGGCGCCGACGAGGCCACCCGAGCTCCCGCGGGTCTCGCCCTGACCCGCCAGGATCTGCCGGTCCTCGAGGGCACCAGCTACGAGGGTGTTTCCCGTGGCGGTTACGTCCTCGCCGACGCGTCCACCGGGGCACCGGAGGTCGTGCTCATCGGCACCGGCTCCGAGCTGCAGCTGGCCGTCGCCGCCCGCGAGGCCCTCGAGGCCGAGGGCATCCCCACCCGGGTCGTGTCCATGCCGTGCGTCGAGTGGTTCGACGCCCAGGACCAGGCCTACCGCGACGGGGTGCTCCCCCCGACGGTCAAGGCGCGGGTCTCCGTCGAGGCCGGCGTCTCGATGCCGTGGTACCGCTTCGTCGGTGACGCAGGCGAAATCATCTCCATCGAGCACTTCGGTGCCTCCGCCGACTACAAGACCCTGTTCCGCGAGTTCGGCTTCACCGCCGAGGCCGTCACCGCCGCCGCTCAGCGCTCGCTCGCACGCGTGAAGGGATAACGCCATGACTCAGAACCCCAACCTCCGCAAGCTCTCCGAAGCCGGCGTCTCGGTGTGGCTCGACGACCTCTCCCGTGACCGCATCGAGTCCGGCAACCTCGCCGAGCTCATCGCCACCAAGAGCATCGTCGGTGTCACCACCAACCCGTCGATCTTCCAGGCCGCGCTCAGCAAGGGCCACGTCTACGACGCCCAGGTCCGCGAACTCGCCGAACGCGGCGCCGACGTCGAAGCCACCATCCGCACCGTGACCACCGACGACGTCCGCGCCGCCTGCGACGTCCTCGCCCCGCAGTTCGAGGCCAGCCGCGGCGTCGACGGCCGGGTGTCCATCGAGGTCGACCCGCGCCTGGCCCACGACGCCGACAAGACCGTCGCGCAGGCCGTCGAACTGTGGAAGATCGTCGACCGCCCAAACCTGTTCATCAAGATCCCGGCCACCGAGGCCGGCATCCCGGCCATCGCCAAGGTGCTGGGTGAGGGCATCAGCGTCAACGTCACGCTGATCTTCTCGGTGGAACGGTACGAACTCGTCATGGGTGCCTACCTCGACGGTCTCGAGGCCGCGAAGGCCGCCGGCCACGACGTCTCCCGCATCCACTCGGTCGCCTCGTTCTTCGTCTCCCGCGTCGACACCGAAATCGACAAGCGGCTCGACAAGATCGGCACCCCCGACGCCCTCGCGCTGCGCGGCAAGGCCGGCGTCGCGAACGCCCGCCTCGCGTACGCCGCGTACCAGCAGGTCTTCGAGGTGCAGCCGCGGTTCCAGGGTCTGCTCGCGGCCGGTGCCCGCCCGCAGCGCGCACTGTGGGCGTCGACGGGCGTCAAGAACCCCGACTACCCGGACACCCTGTACGTCGCCGACCTGGTGGCCCCGAACACCGTGAACACGATGCCGGAAAAGACTCTCGACGCGTTCGCCGACCACGGCGAGGTCGCCGGCGACACCGTCTCCGGCACCGCCGTCGCGTCGCAGGAGATCTTCGACCAGCTCACCGCCGTCGGCATCGACCTGCCCGACGTGTTCAAGGTCCTCGAGGACGAGGGCGTCGACAAATTCGAGGTGTCCTGGAACGAACTCCTGGAGGCCACGGCGGAGCAGCTGCGCGCAGCAGGGCAGAAGAGCTGATACGTGAGCGAGCCCGCAGCGTCAGACGAATGGGTCAATCCACTTCGCGACAGTAGGGACAAGCGCCTACCACGCATCGCCGGGCCGTGTGCGCTGGTGATCTTCGGTGTCACCGGCGACCTGGCCCGGCGCAAGTTGATGCCCGCCATCTACGATCTGGCCAATCGTGGTCTTCTGCCGCCCGGGTTCGCTCTCGTCGGGTTCGCCCGAAGGGATTGGTCGGACGAGGATTTCGGCAAGATCGTTCACGACGCGGTGCGCGACCATTCCCGGACCCCGTTCCGGGAGGACGTGTGGGAGCGGCTGTCGGAGGGCCTGCGTTTCGTCCAGGGCAGCTTCGACGACCCGGCGTCCTTCCAGGAGCTGGCGAGCACCCTCGCCACGCTCGAACGCGAACGGGGGACCGGCGGCAATCACGGGTTCTATCTCGCGATTCCGCCGGACGCGTTCCCGGTGGTCCTCAAGCAGCTGTCCGAGGCCGGGCTCGCCCGGTCGAACGACAACCAGTGGCGCCGGGTGGTCATCGAGAAGCCGTTCGGTCACGACCTCGCGAGCGCACGTGAGCTCAACGCGGTCGTGAACGAGGTCTTCCCCGAGGACACCGTCTTCCGGATCGACCACTACCTCGGCAAGGAAACCGTTCAGAACATCCTGGCGCTGCGCTTCGCCAACCAGTTGTTCGATCCGATCTGGAACGCCCACTACGTGGATCACGTGCAGATCACCATGGCCGAGGACATCGGTCTCGGTGGCAGGGCCGGGTATTACGACGGCATCGGGGCGGCGCGGGACGTCATCCAGAATCACCTGCTGCAACTCCTCGCGTTCACCGCGATGGAGGAGCCGATCAGCTTCGAACCGTCGGAGTTGCAGGCGGAGAAGATCAAGGTGCTCTCCGCCACCACACTCGCGCAGCCGCTCGACGAGACCACCGCGCGCGGCCAGTACGCGGGCGGCTGGCAGGGTGGCACCCGGGTGGTCGGTCTGCTGGAGGAGGACGGCTTCTCGCAGGACTCCACCACGGAGACGTTCGCCGCGATCACCCTCGAGGTCGACACCCGCCGCTGGGCGGGTGTGCCGTTCTATCTCCGCACCGGGAAGCGGCTCGGCCGCCGGGTCACCGAGATCGCCGTGATCTTCAAGCGCGCGCCGCACCTGCCGTTCGATCGAACGATGACCGAGGAACTCGGGCAGAACGCGCTCGTCATCCGGGTGCAGCCGGACGAGGGTGTGACGATGCGCTTCGGGTCCAAGGTCCCGGGATCGAGCATGGAGGTCCGCGACGTCAGCATGGACTTCAGCTACGGTCAGGCGTTCACGGAGTCGTCCCCGGAGGCGTACGAACGCCTCATCCTCGACATGCTGCTCGGGGAACCTTCCCTGTTCCCCGTCAACGCCGAGGTCGAATTGTCGTGGGAGATTCTCGATCCGGCGCTGGCCGCCTGGGCCGCGGAGGGCAAACCGGAACCGTACGAGGCAGGCACGTGGGGTCCCCCGTCCGCGGACGAAATGATGCACCGCACCGGTCGCGAATGGAGAAGGCCGTAGATGATCATCGACATCCCCTCGACCACCACCGGCCAGGTCAACAAGAAACTGGTGGAGCTCCGGAAGACCGGCGGGGCGGTGACGCTGGGACGGGTCCTCACCCTGGTGGTGTGCACCCGGGACAGTGAGAACTCCGAGGACATCATCGACGCCGCCAACGAGGCGAGCCGGGAACATCCCTGCCGTGTCATCGTCGTCGCGCGCGGTTCCCGCGACGCCGAACCGCGGCTGGACGCCCAGATCAGGGTCGGTGGTGACGCCGGCGCCTCGGAGGTGGTGGTGCTCCGCCTGTTCGGCGAACTCGCCGATCACGAGAGCAGTGTGGTGGTGCCGTTCCTGCTCCCCGACACCCCGGTCGTCGTGTGGTGGCCCGAGACCGCTCCCGCCGTCCCCGCGAAGGACCCGGTCGGCAAGCTCGCGATCCGGCGGATCACCGACGCGACGGACCGTGCGGATCCCGCCGCCGAGATCAAGGGTCGCCTCGCCTCCTACACGTCCGGTGACACGGATCTGGCGTGGAGCCGAATCACGTTCTGGCGGGGGCTCATCACCTCGGCCGTCGATCAGCCACCACACTCGCGCATCGAATCGGCGGTCGTCTCGGGCCTCGTGGACGAGCCCGCCGTCGACATGATCGCCGGTTGGCTGGCGGGCCGTCTCGATGCGCCCGTCACCCGCAGGGTCGGACCGCTGTTCGTGACCCTCGAGTTCGCGGACGGTGGCACGCTGACCATCAGCCGCCCGCAGACCGGCACCACCGCCACGTTGTCGCGGACCGGCAAACCGGATGCGCTGGTGGCGCTGGGCAGGCGGGAGACCCGCGACTGCCTGGCCGAAGAACTACGCAGACTGGACCCCGACGAGGCCTACGAGGCCGCACTCGCCGGGCTGACGAAGGTGACGTATGAGTGACATCCACGTAGAAGTGCACCCCGACACCGCCACGCTGGTGACGAAGGCCGCGGAGCGGTTCGTCGCCACCGTCGTCGCCGCCCAGAAGGACCGCGGGTCGGCGTCGGTGGTCCTCACCGGCGGCGGCACCGGGATCGGGCTGCTCGAGAAGGTCCGGGAGAACCCGGGCGACATCGACTGGCGCGCGATCGACATCTTCTGGGGTGACGAGCGTTTCCTGCCCGCCGGCGATCCGGAACGCAACGACGTGCAGGCGCGGGCCGCGCTGCTCGACCACGTCGACGTCGATCCCGACCGCGTGCACACCATGCCCGTCGCGGACGGGATCTACGAGAACGACCCGGAGGCGGCCGCCGTCGCGTACGCGCAGGTGCTCGGGGCGCACGCCGACGGCAGGCAGGTCCCGGTCTTCGACGTCCACCTGCTCGGCATGGGCGGTGAGGGACACGTCAATTCGCTGTTCCCGGACACCGACGCGGTCCGCGAGGAGCACCGGTTCGTCGTCGCGGTGACGGACTCCCCCAAGCCGCCGCCGGTGCGGGTCACGCTGACCCTGCCCGCAGTCCGGCACGCCGACGAGGTGTGGCTCGTCGTGTCCGGTGACGCCAAGGCCGAGGCGGTGGCCGCCGCGATCGCGGGCGCACCGCCCGTCGAGATCCCGGCGTCCGGGGCCCGCGGACTCTCGGCCACCCGGTGGCTTCTCGACACGTCGGCCGCGTCCCGGCTGCCGAACTGACGCGTCCCGAACCGGGGCTCTCATCCGACGGGGTCCTCGTCGTCGTCCGCCGGTAACCCGGCCGGCGACCGGGGGTCCCGTTCGACCGGTGTCCGGGTGACCCGGCACTCTGTGACGATGCGGCCGGCCCGAAGCGGGCTCGCCGTCCGCGCCGACCCCCGCCCGATTCCTCCGCGCCAATAGACCGGGTCACCCGCGCATCGCCTCATTCGTCGCCCCACTTCGTCTCGGAAACGTTGTGCTCTTTCCCGTTTTGACGCAGGGACGGGCGGTTCGGTTCCCCCGCCCCGCGAGAAAGTTCACCGCTTTCTCGCGGAGGCGCGGGAACCGGCCCTGCTACCCGCTGTTGCGCAGTGCGGTCGCCAGCCCGTTCATCGTGAGCTGGATGCCGCGGCGCGTCTGATCGCTGTCGTCCCCTGCCCGGTAGCGGCGCAGCAGTTCCACCTGCAGGTGGTTGAGCGGCTCGAGGTACGGGAACCGGTTGTGCACCGACCGCTCCAGACCGGGATTGTCGGCGAACAGTGTGTCGTTCCCGGTGATCGCCTTGTACATCCGGATGGTCCGCTCGTGCTCCTCCGCGATCTTGCCGAACACCCGTTGCCGCAGTTCCTCGTCGGGGACGAGTTCCGCGTAGCGGGCCGCGAGACCCATGTCGGACTTCGACATCACCATCGCCAGGTTCGACAGCACGGTCCGGAAGAACGGCCACGTCGCGTAGAGACGGGACAGCGTCGCCACCCGTTCGGGGTCGCCCTGCGTCCATTCCTCGAACGCGGCGCCGGTGCCGTACCACCCGGGCAGCATCACCCGGGACTGACTCCACGACAACACCCACGGGATGGCCCGCAGGTCGGAGATGGACGTGGTCTGCTTGCGGGAGGCCGGACGGCTGCCGATGTTGAGCGCCCCGATCTCCGCGACCGGGGTCGACATCTCGAAGTACTCCACGAATCCGGGTGTCTCGTGCACCAATTCGCCGTAGGCGCGGCGGGCCAGCGCGGCGAGTTCGTCGAGGATGCGGTACGCCGGTTCGGCGTCGTCACCGAGGCCCTCGACGTCGAGCAGGGTGGCCTCCAGGGTCGCGGCGAGCAGCGTTTCGAGATTGCGTTGCGCGAGGCGGGGTTCCGCGTACTTGGCGGCGATCACCTCACCCTGTTCGGTGATCCGCAGCGATCCGGCCACCGCTCCGGGCGGCTGCGCGAGGATCGCCTCGTAGCTGGGTCCGCCGCCGCGGCCCACGGTGCCGCCGCGACCGTGGAAGAGCCGCAACCGGATTCCCGTCTTGCGGGCCGCGTCGACCAGGTCCAGCTCGGCACGGTACAGCGCCCAGTTGGCCGCCAGGTAGCCGCCGTCCTTGTTGGAGTCGGAGTACCCGAGCATCACTTCCTGGGCGTCGCCACGCGACGACACCAGGGCCCGGTAGATCGGGACCTCCAGAGTGGCCTCGAGAGTGGCGGCCCCCTGCTGCAGGTCCTCGATCGTCTCGAACAGCGGCACGATGCCCACCGGGCAGGTCGGCGCCTCCCCCGACCCGGGATCGAGGATGCCCACCTCCTTCAGCAGGACGGCGGCCTCGAGCATGTCGCTGACGGACGTGCACATGCTGATGATGTAGTTGGGCACCGCGCCCGCGCCGAGTGTCCGCACGGCGTCGGCGCCGGCCTGGAGAATGGCGAGTTCCTTCGCCGTCAGCTCGCTGAACTCGGCGTTCGTCGTGGTCAGGGGGCGCCGGGTGGACAGCTCCGCCGACAGCAACTCCACCCGCTCGTCCTCGGACAGCGACGGGTAGTCGGCGTGCACGCCCGCCCATGCCAGCAGTTCGGCGACGACGGTCTCGTGCACGTCCGAGTTCTGCCGCATGTCGAGTCCGGAGAGGTGGAAACCGAACACCTCCACGGAGTCCCGCAGGATCGCCAGTCCGTCGTCGGCGATCGTGCCGTCGCCGCCGCGCCGCAGGGAGTCGTCGACGACGTCGAGTTCGTCGAGCATCTGCCGCGGCGTGTCGTAGGGTGCGAGCCCGAGGTCGAGCCCGTGATCGGGCGCCTCCCCGAGGATGCGGTGCGCGGTGGCCGTGAGACGCCCCCGGATGCCCCGCACCGCACGGCGGTACGGCTCGTCGGCCCGGAACGGTGAATCGTCCTGGGACGCCGCGGCCAGGAGGTCGAGGGCAGGTGTGACGGTGACGAGACGGGCCGACATGGACAGTTCCCGCTCGAGCGTCTCGAGTTGCCCGAGATGGTGCTCGATCGCGGTGGCCGCGGCCCGGGTCGTGGCCTGGCGGACCACCTCGTCGGTGACGTAGGGATTGCCGTCGCGGTCCCCGCCGATCCACGATCCGGGGCGCAGAATCGGTTCCCGGCCCAGGTCCGCGTCCGGCCACCGCGACCGCAGGGCACTGCGCAGTTCGGCGTTGATCTTCGGGACGACCTCGAACAGTGCCGCGTCGTAGTACCGCAGCCCGACCTCGATCTCGTCCTGGATCCGCAACCGCGACAACCGGATCAGCGCGGTCTGCCACAGGGTGAGGATCTGCCGCCGCAGCCGGACGTCGACGTCGGCCGTCTCGGATTCGGTCAGGGCGGTGCGTTCGCGGTACCGCATCAGTTCGGTGATCCGCGTCTGGGTCTCGAACACCGTGCGGCGACGGGTCTCGGTGGGATGCGCGGTGATGACCGGTGACACGAGCGCCCCCCGCAACGCGTCCGCGACGACGTCGCTGCTCAGGTGAGCGGCGTCGAGCTTGGCGAACGTGGCGGTCAGGGTGCTGTCGGGGGCGGGTTCACCGGCGGCGACGTGGACGGCGCGCCGGCGTTCGCGGTGGTTGTCCTCAGCGAGGTTGGCCAGCAGGGCGAAGTGGCTGAAGGCCCGGATGACGGGAATGGCGTCGCTCGTGGACACCTCGGTGAACATGCCGGCCAGATCGGCGCGGTCGATCTCGGAACGACGGACCCGGAACGATTCGACCCTGGCCTTCTCGACGAGGTCGAAGACGGCGTCTCCGGCCTGTTCGCGCACTATCTGACCGAGGATGCCGCCCAGGAGCCGAATGTCTTCGCGGAGTGGTTCAGTGGCCTCACGTGGGGTTTCGATCATGCATCCAGTATCGACCGGTGACGGCCCGTCCGCATGATGAAGCCGATCAGCCGAACTTGATCTCCAGGCCGATGCCGATGATGGCGATGAACCAGATCAGACCGGTGAAGACGGTGAGCCGGTCGAGGTTCTTCTCGACCACGGTGGAACCGGACAGGCTGGACTGGACGCCGCCGCCGAACAGGCTGGACAGGCCGCCGCCCTTACCGCGGTGCAGCAGCACCAGCAGAATCAGCAGCAAGCTGGTGATCACCAGCAAGATATCCAGGAACAGTTCCATGTCTGTCTACGTCCACCCATCCAGTAGGAACAACTACGACCTCGTACACCCTACAGGCGCTCCGCGCTCGTGCGCCTTTCCGGTACCCACCGCTACCGGAAAGGCGCACGAGCGCCGAAGGCGCCTTACGGCAGAGGTCCGCCCGCGGCGATCGCCGACAGGGTGGCGAACTCGTCGGCCTTCAGCGAGGCGCCGCCCACGAGGGCGCCGTCCACATCCGTCTGTCCGACGATCTCGCCGACGTTCTTCGCGTTGACGCTGCCGCCGTACAGCACGCGGACACCGGACGCGACGTCCGGCGAGGCCAGCTCGCCGAGCGTGGCGCGGATCGCGGCGCAGACTTCCTGCGCGTCCGCGGCACTGGCCACCCGGCCGGTGCCGATGGCCCACACCGGCTCGTACGCGATGACGACCTTGCCGATGTCCTCGGCGGACAGCCCGGCGAGCGAACCCCGCAGCTGCTCGACGTTGTAGGACACGTGGTCGCCGGCCTCGCGGATGTCGAGGCCCTCACCGATGCAGACGATCGGGGTGAGCCCGTTCTTCAGCGCGGCCTTGGTCTTGGCCAGCACGGTGTCGTTGTCCTCGCCGTGCAGGGTCCGGCGCTCCGAGTGCCCGACGACGACGAACGTGCAGCCCAGCTTGGCCAGCATGGAGCCGCTGATCTCGCCGGTGTACGCTCCCGAATCCTGGGCCGACACGTCCTGCGCACCGTAGGTGAGCAGGAGCTTGTCGCCCTCGACGAGGGTCTGCACGCTGCGGATGTCGGTGAACGGCGGGATCACCGTCACGTCGACCTTGTCGAAGTACTTCGCCGGGAGCGAGAAGGCGATCTTCTGAACCAGCGCGATGGCCTCGAGGTGGTTCAGATTCATCTTCCAGTTGCCGGCGATCAGCGGCTTCCGTGCCATGGGTCAGCCCTCCAGAACTGCGATGCCGGGGAGTTCCTTGCCCTCGAGGTACTCGAGGGAGGCGCCGCCACCGGTGGAGATGTGCGAGAACCCGTCCTCGGGCAGACCGAGCTGGCGCACCGCCGCGGCGGAATCACCGCCACCGACGACGCTGTACGCGCCCTTGCCGGTGGCCTCGATGATCGCCTCGGCGACACCCTTGGTGCCCGCGGCGAACTTCTCGAACTCGAACACACCCATCGGGCCGTTCCAGAACACGGTCTTCGCGCTGGTCAGGATCGCCGCGAACCGGCGAACCGACTGCGGTCCGATGTCGAGTCCCATCCAGCCGTCCGGGATCTCGAGCACGGAGACGATCTTCGACTCGGCGTCGGCGGAGAACGAATCGGCGATGACCACGTCCTGCGGGATGTGGATGACGTCGGCGTACTGCTCGAGCAGCGCCTTGCACGTGTCGATCATCGACTCCTCGCACAGCGAGTTTCCGACCGAGACGCCCTGCGCCGCGAGGAACGTGTAGTACATGCCGCCGCCGATGACGAGGGTGTCGACCTTGGGGGCCAGCGCCTCGATCACCGCGAGCTTGTCCGACACCTTGGATCCACCGAGGACGACCGCGTACGGCCGCTCGGGCTCCTGGGTGAGCTTGCCGAGCACCTCGATCTCGGCGTCGACGAGCGTGCCCGCGTAGTGCGGGAGCAACTTCGCGACCTCGTACACCGACGCCTGCGCGCGGTGCACGACACCGAACCCGTCGGACACGAACGCACCGTCGTCGCCGACCAGTTCGACCAGGGCGTTGGCGAGCTTCGTCCGCTCGGCCTCGTCCTTGCTGGTCTCCCGCGGGTCGAAGCGGATGTTCTCCAGCAGGAGGACGTCGCCGTCGGTGAGCCCCTCCGCGCGGGCCAGCGCGTCCTGGCCGACGACGTCGCCGGCGAGCTGGACGTTGCGTCCCAGCACCTCGGCGAGCTTCACCGCCACCGGCGCGAGCGAGTACTGCGGGTCGGGCTCACCCTTGGGGCGACCCAGATGGGCGGTGACGATGACCTTGGCGCCCGCCTCCGCCAACGCCTTCAGCGTCGGTGCGGAAGCGAGGATGCGCCCGGGATCGGTGATCCGGTCGCCGTCGAGCGGAACGTTGAGGTCGGAGCGCACCAGCACGGCACGCCCCTCGACCCCAGCGTTCAGTAGATCGTCGAGAGTCTGAACTGCCACTGTTACCGGACCTTCGCTCAGAGAGACTTGGCGACGAGACCGATGAGGTCTGCCAGACGGTTGGAGTAACCCCACTCGTTGTCGTACCAGGACACGATCTTGGCCTGATCCTCGATGACCTTGGTGAGGCCGGAGTCGAAGATCGAGCTGTGCGGGTCGGTGACGATGTCGGACGACACGATGGGGGCGTCCGTGTACTTCAGGATGCCCTTGAGCGGGCCCTCGGCGGCAGCCTTCATCGCGGCGTTGATGTCCTCGACGCTGGCCGACTTCCGCAGGTTCGCGGTGAGGTCGGTGACCGAACCCGTGGGGATCGGGACGCGCAGCGCGTAGCCGTCCAGCTTGCCGAGCAGCTGCGGGAGGACCAGGCCGATGGCCTTGGCGGCACCGGTTCCGGTGGGAACCACGTTCAGTGCGGCGGCACGGGCGCGACGCAGGTCGCTGTGCGGGCCGTCCTGCAGGTTCTGGTCCTGGGTGTAGGCGTGCACCGTCGTCATGAGGCCCTTGACGATGCCGAACTCGTCGTCGAGCACCTTGGCGATGGGGCCGAGGCAGTTGGTGGTGCACGAGGCGTTGGAGATGATGTTCTGGCTGCCGTCGTACTTGTCGTCGTTGACGCCCATCACGATGGTGATGTCCTCGCCCTTGGCCGGGGCGGAGATGATGACCTTCTTGGCGCCGGCCTCGAGGTGGCCCTTCGCCTTGGCTGCGTCGGTGAAGATGCCGGTGGACTCGACGACGACGTCGACACCCAGGTCGCCCCAGGGAAGCGCCGCGGGGCCTTCCTTGATGGCGAGCGCCTTGATCTTCTGGCTTCCGACGACGATGGTGTCTTCACCTTCGAGCGAGACGTCGTGCGGGAGACGACCCAGGATGGAGTCGTACTTCAGGAGATGCGCCAGCGAAGCGTTGTCCGTGAGGTCGTTGACCGCCACAATCTCGATGTCGGTGGTTCCGAGCGCCTTCTGCGCATCCACCGCCCTGAAGAAGTTACGTCCGATACGGCCGAAACCGTTTACGCCTACCCGGACAGTCACAATCTGCTCCTTTGCGCATGATTCTGGTTGTGCAGCTCTGCTCCCGCGCCGCTACGACACCACCGGCGGGCGGTCGGCGCGGGGTTCATCGGTCGATGTGGTTCTTACCCTAGTGGGCGGGCGACGCCCCCGCGCAGTCCCCCCCCGGCGCCTCCCGGGGACCCCCCCCCCCGCCACCCCAGCCAGAAAAAAAAAGAAGATCCTCTCGTCCAACCTAAAAAACACCCCCTTCCTCCCGATTTGG
>NZ_JBHVEY010000005.1:90133-124462 GCF_042802055.1 Rhodococcus sp. NPDC057529 | reverse complement strand
CTGGCGGGCTGCGGACGCGGGTTTCCTCGGTCGGTGTGTTCTTCCCCCGAGGGCGCGGTAGACTCCCGCCCGCGGTCACCTCCGGGCGCCTCCGGGGCACCCTCCGCCCGGCCGCCCGGGCCGGAACGAACGGGACGCTCGTCGCGTCAGATCGAACGAGCGTCCCGTTCGTCCGGGTGCGGGGACGGCGGGACGTGACGGCGGACGACGGTCAGGCCTCGTCGAGAAGGTCTGCGGTGACGGCCGACTCGGTGTCCGGAATGCCGGTTTCCTTCGCCTTGCGGTCCGCCATCGACAGCAGCCGCCGGATGCGGCCTGCCACGGCGTCCTTCGTCATCGGCGGGTCGGCGAGCTGGCCGAGTTCCTCGAGGGACGCCTGCCGGTGCTCCACCCGCAGGTGCCCCGCGGCCGCCAGGTGGTCGGGGACCTCGTCGCCGAGGATGTCGAGGGCCCGCTCGACGCGGGCCGCGGCCGCGACCGCGGCCCGCGCGGAGCGGCGCAGGTTGGCGTCGTCGAAGTTGGCGAGCCGGTTGGCGGTGGCACGGACCTCCCGGCGCATGCGCCGCTCCTCCCACACGAGGCGGGTGTCCTGGGCGCCCATCCGGGTGAGCAGCGCGCCGATGGCCTCCCCGTCGCGGATCACGACGCGGTCGGTGCCGCGGACCTCGCGGGCCTTCGCGGAGATGCCCAGCCTGCGCGCCGCCCCGACGAGCGCGAGCGCCGCCTCCGGTCCGGGGCAGGAAACCTCGAGCGCGGACGAGCGGCCCGGCTCGGTCAGCGAACCGTGCGCCAGGAACGCGCCACGCCACGCGGCTTCCGCGTCGGCGACGCTGCCGCCGACGACCTGCGCGGGGAGCCCGCGCACGGGGCGTCCCCGCAGGTCCAGCAGCCCGGTCTGACGGGCGAGGGCCTCCCCCTCCTTCGCGACGCGCACGATGTACCGGGACGACTTGCGCAGCCCGCCCGCGCTGAGGACGTGCACGTCGGCGCTGTAGGTGAACAGATCGAAGATCTCGCGCCGCAACCGGCGGGCCGTGGACCCCAGATCCACTTCCGCCTCGACCACTACCCGGCCGCCGACGATGTGCAATCCCCCGGCGAACCGCAGCAGCGACGAGACCTCGGCCTTCCGGCAACTCACGTGAGTGACGACGAGACGACTGAGTTCGTCTTTGACCTCTGCTGTCATTGCCACGAAGCGCTCTCCCTTTCCTCTGGTGTCTCGGCCGCTTCGCTCCCCCGAGACCCCGCATCGGGGTCGCTCCAGAGCTGTTCGAGAACGGACGCAAGTTTTCCTGCATGGTGCGTGTGGGTGCCGTGCTCCGACACGTCGGCGTACACGACGCGTGCCCGGAACTGTCCGGCGGCGCGGGCGAGGTGCTCGCGCTCGCGCCCCGGTGGAACCGAACCCGAATCGACGACGACGAAGTCGACGGTGAGTTCGGGTGCGTGCTGGGACAGTACGTGCAGATGACGCTCGGTGGAGAATCCCGCGGTCTCGCCGGGTTCCGGAGCCAGATTGAGTACCAGCACCTTCCGCGCGGGGGTGGCGATCAGCGTGTCGAGGAGTTCGGGCACGAGGACGTGCGGGATGACACTGGAGAACCACGACCCGGGGCCGAGGACGACCATGTCGGCGACGTCGATCGCCCGGACCGCGTCCGGGCAGGCGGGTGGATTCGCCGGCAGCAACCGCACGCGGCGCACCTTGCCGGGGGTGGTCGCGACCGCGACCTGACCGCGGATGCAGCGGCTGACCCGGGGGTCCGCCTCGAGGCCCTGCACGTCGGCCTCGATGTCCAGCGCGATCGGCGACATCGGCAGCACGCGCCCGTCGATCCGCAGCAGCCGGGCGAGTTCGTCGAGCGCGGCGACGGGGTCGCCGAGCACCTCGGTGAGACCGGCGAGGATGAGATTGCCCACCGAGTGTCCGGCGAGGGCGCCGATTCCGCCGAATCGGTGCTGGATGGTGTCGGTCCAGTCCTGCACCTCGGGGTCGTCCGCCGCGAGCGCGGCGAGCGCCATCCGCAGATCGCCGGGCGGGATGACGCCGAGTTCGGCGCGCAGCCGTCCCGAGGATCCGCCGTCGTCCGCGACGGTGACGACGGCGGTCACGTCACGGCTGAGCCTGCGGGCGGCGCTGAGGGTGGCGAACAGCCCGTGGCCACCGCCGAGCGCGACGATCGCGGGCGCCTGGTGCACCGGCCTCATTCGCGCCCCAGATCACGATGGACGACACGCACGTTCAGCCCGGAGTCCTTTCCGAGCCGGCCCGCCAGGGCCTCCGACATCGCGACACTGCGATGTTTGCCCCCGGTGCACCCCATCGCGATGGTCATGTAGCGCTTCCCCTCCCGACGATATCCGGCGATCGTCAGATCCAGCAGGTGGTGATAAGTGGCGAGATAGTCGTCCGCACCGTCCTGCGACAACACGTAGTCCCGCACGTCCGCGTTCTGCCCGGTGTGCGGACGCAACTCGGGGATCCAGTGCGGGTTGGGCAGGAACCGGACGTCGCAGACGAGATCGGCGTCCATCGGAAGACCGTACTTGAAACCGAACGACTGGACTGTTACCTGCATGGTGCGGTTCTCGGCGTCGCCGAACGCGTCCTCGATCTTCTGCCGCAACTGGTGCGCGGCGAGCGAGGACGTGTCGATCACCAGATCCGCGGCGGCCTTCACCTTCGCGAGCTGGTCCCGCTCGGCGGCGATGCCCTCCGACAGGGTGCCCTCGGCGCCTCCGCCGGACAGCGGGTGACTGCGCCGGACCTGTTCGAATCGGCGGACCAGGACCTCGTCCGACGCGTCGAGGTACAGCACCCGGGTGTGCACGGGCTTGCTCTCCAGTTCGGTGAGGACCCAGCCGAGGTCGCCGGTGAACAACCGGGAGCGCACGTCGATGACGACGGCGAGCCGCTCGAGCCGCGAATCGGATTCCAGGCTCAGATCCACCATCCGGGAGATCAGTTCCGGGGGAAGGTTGTCCGCGACGTACCACCCGAGGTCCTCGAGGACCTTCGCCGCCGTCTGCAGACCCGCCCCGGAGAGCCCGGTGACGAGAAGGAAGTCCATCGGCCGAACCGTGGGCGGACGGTCGCTCTGCGCGTGCTGCTCGTTCACTCGACACCTGTCCGTTGCGATGCGCTCTGTGCTGCCGGGCCGTGCTGTCCTACCGGTTCGCGGGGTAGGTCCGCGCCGTTGCGTTCTGCCGCGCCCGGCCCGTTCCGATCTGGTTCATCATCCCCCACTCCCGCGACGTCCGCAGACGGTTCCTCCGCCCCGAGAGCGGTGAGTACCGCCTTCGCCGTGGCCGTTCCGATGCCGGGCACGGCGGTGATCTCCTCGACGGAGGCCTGCTTGAGTTTGGCGACGGATCCGAAATGCGTCACCAGCGCCTTGCGCCGGGTCTCGCCGAGACCGCGTACCGAGTCGAGTGCGGACGCCGTCATCCGGCGGGACCGCTTGCTGCGGTGGAACGTGATCGCGAAGCGGTGCGCCTCGTCCCGCACCCGCTGCAGCAGGTACAGCGACTCGCTGGTGCGCGGGAGGATCACCGGGTCCTCCTCCCCCGGCACCCACACCTCCTCGAGCCGCTTGGCCAGCCCGATCACCGCGACGTCGGTGATGCCCAGTTCGTCGAGCACTGCCGAGGCCGCGGCGACCTGCGGGGCGCCGCCGTCGACGACGAACAGGTTCGGCGGATACGCGAACCGCCGAGGCCTGCCGGTCTGCGGGTCGATCGCCGCCTCCGGGGCGAGATCGCCGCCGTCCCCGCCGGACACCTGGTCGGCGTCCGCACCGGCCGCTTCCGCGCGCAGCACCCCGACGTCGCGGTTGTGCCGGAGGAACCGGCGCCGGGTGACCTCGGCGATGCTGGCGACGTCGTCGGAGCGGCCGTCGCCGGCCGCCTCCTTGATGGCGTAGTGCCGGTAGTCGGACTTGCGCGGCAGCCCGTCCTCGAAGACGACGAGGGAGGCCACCACGTCGGTGCCCTGCACGTGGCTGATGTCGACACATTCGATGCGCAGCGGCGCCGAGTCCAGGTCGAGGGCCTCCTGGATGCCCTGCAGGGCCGCCGACCGCGACGTGAAGTCGCCGGCGCGGCGCAGCTTGTGCTGTTGCAAAGCCTCCATCGCGTTGCGCTGCACGGTCTCGGCGAGTGCCTTCTTGTCGCCACGCTGCGGCACCCGGAGACGGACGGCGGAGCCGCGGAGCCCGCTCAGCCATTCCTGCACCTGCTCGGCGTCCGGCGGCAGCACGGGCACGAGCACCTCCCGCGGCACCCCGCTGCTGCCCGCCTCCGGGTCGGCGGCACCCGACAGCGCCGCCTGCTCACCGTAGAACTGGGTGAGGAACTGCTCGACCAGCAACGGCAGGTCCGAGCCCGCCTCGGAATCGACGGCGGCCCAGTCGATGACGTCGCCGGCCTTCTCGACCACCCAGCCGCGCTGCCCGCGGACGCGGCCGCCCCGGACGTGGAACACCTGGACCGCCGCCTCGAGTTCGTCGGTCGCGAACGCGGCGACGTCGGCGTCGGTTCCGTCGCCGAGCACGACGGCCTGTTTCTCCAGCGCCCGCCGCAATGCGCCCACGTCGTCGCGCAGCCGCGCCGCTGTCTCGAAGTCGAGTTCCTCGGACGCCTGCTGCATCCGGGCCTCGAGCTGCCGGACCAGTTTGTCGGTGCGCCCCGACAGGAAGTCGCAGAAGTCCTCGACGATCTTGCGGTGTTCGGCCGCGGACACGCGGCCGACGCACGGCGCGGAGCACTTGTCGATGTAGCCGAGCAGGCAGGGGCGGCCGATCTGGTTGTGCCGCTTGAACACCCCGGCCGAGCAGGTGCGGGCGGGGAACACCCGCAGCAGCAGGTCGAGGGTTTCGCGGATGGCCCACGCGTGCGAGTAGGGGCCGAAGTAGCGGACACCCTTGCGCCGGGGGCCGCGGTAGACGAACAGCCGCGGGTACTCCTCGTTCAGGGTGACCGCGAGAACCGGGTACGTCTTGTCGTCGCGGTAGCGGACGTTGAACCGGGGATCGAATTCCTTGATCCAGTTGTATTCGAGCTGAAGCGCCTCGACCTCGGTGCTCACCACGGTCCACTCGACGCTGCCGGCCGTGGTCACCATCTGGCGGGTGCGCGGGTGCAGCGTCGAGACGTCGGCGAAATAGGAATTCAGCCGTGATCGAAGACTCTTCGCCTTCCCGACATAGATGACCCGGCCGTGCGGATCGCGGAACTTGTACACCCCCGGGTCGACCGGAATCGTTCCGGTCGCGGGGCGATATGTCGAAGGATCGGGCACCCCTCCACGTTAGTCGGCGCCACCGACCAACCCCGCATCCGCGGCGTCACGGAGGGGTGGCTGCCCGGTCAGGACGGCGCGTACTCCGACGCGAGCGCGCGGAACCGGTCGACGGCGTCGACGGCGTACTCGCGGTCGTTCGACTGGATGGCCATCACGGCCAGGTACTCGTCGTCGGGCAGCTCGATCCGCGCCCACGCCGCGCCGTCCGGGAAGGACAGCCCCTCGTACAGGTCCCAGTCGACGATGCGCTCACCGAGCACGTTCCGCACGGCGATGCCGCGGGGCCCGATGCGCACCCGCGGGCGGGTCAGCAGCAGGACGGCGGCGGCGAAGAGGCAGCCGATGCCCGCGAACGCCAACTGGTCGGCGAGCCGGAAGTACACGCCCGTCGAATCGCCGCGCAACAGGATCGCGAACGTCACGTGGACGACGACGAGCAGGACCGCCACCCCGATCGCGTAGCGGCGGGACTTGCGTGGCTTCGCGACGAGTGTCCACTCGGATTCGGGGGTGGTCACGGGCGGATCCGGATCATGCGAAGGACTCCTCGGCCCGGCGCAGTCGCGCCAACGTGACGGCGGTGTCGAGTGCGGCCGCGCACGCCTGCCCGCCCTTGTCCTCGACGGACCCGGGCAGGCCGCTGCGGTCGACGGCCTGCTGCTCGGTGTCCGTGGTGAGCACACCGTTCCCGACCGGGGTGCTCTCGTCCAGCGAGACCCGGGTCAGACCGGCCGTGACGGCGTCGCAGACGTATTCGAAGTGCGGGGTCCCGCCGCGGATCACGACACCGAGCGCGACGACGGCGTCGTGGCTGCGGGCGAGCGCCTGCGCGACCACGGGCAGTTCGATGGCGCCCGCGACGCGGACCAGCGTGACGTTCTTCACGTTCGCCTCGGCGGCCACGCGCTGCGCGCCGGCGATCAGCGCCTCGGAGATCTCCGCGTGCCAGCTGCCGGCGACGATGGCGAGCCGGAGGTCGCCCGCCTCCCCGAGTTGGAGCTCGGGCAGTCCCTCGCCGCTCACAGCATCTCCCCCGCTTCGAAGTCGTCGAGCCCGATCAGGTCGTGGCCCATGCGGTCCCGCTTGGTGCGCAGGTATGTCAGGTTCTCGGCGTTGGCCCGCAGCGGCATGGACACCCGCTCGGTGATCTGCAGCCCGTAGCCGTCGAGTCCGACCCGCTTGGCCGGGTTGTTGGTGAGCAGCCGCATCGAGGAGATGCCCAGGTCCACCAGGATCTGCGCGCCGATGCCGTAGTCCCGGGCGTCGGCGGGCAGGCCGAGCTCGAGGTTGGCGTCGACGGTGTCCGAGCCGGCGTCCTGCAGCTGGTAGGCCTGCAGCTTGTGCATCAGGCCGATGCCACGGCCCTCGTGCCCGCGCATGTACAGGACCACCCCGCGGCCCTCCTGCGCGACCATGTCCAGGGCGGCGTCGAGCTGGGGGCCGCAGTCGCAGCGCAGCGAACCGAACACGTCGCCGGTGAGGCACTCGGAGTGCACGCGCACCAGCACGTCGCTGCCGTCGCCGTCCGGGCCGGGCAGGTCGCCGCGGACCAGGGCCACGTGCTCGACGTCGTCGTAGATGCTCCGGTACCCGACGGCGGTGAACTCGCCGTGCCGGGTGGGGATCCGCGCGGACGCGACCCGCTCCACGTGCTTCTCGTGCTTGCGGCGCCACGCGATGAGGTCGGCGATGGAGATCAGCGCGAGGTCGTGGTCGTCGGCGAAGACCCGCAGCTCGTCGGTCTGGGCCATGTGGCCCTCGTCCTTCTGGCTGACGATCTCGCAGATCACGCCGGCGGGCCGGAGGTCGGCCATCCGGGCGAGGTCGACGGCGGCCTCGGTGTGACCGGGACGGCGCAGCACGCCGCCCTCCTTGGCCCGCAACGGCACGACGTGGCCGGGGCGGGTGAAGTCCTGGGCGCCGCTGGCCGGGTCGGCCAGCAACCGCATGGTGGCGGCCCGGTCGGACGCGGAGATGCCGGTGCCGATGCCCTCGCGGGCGTCGACGGTGACGGTGTACGCGGTGCCGTGCTTGTCCTGGTTGGTGGCGTACATCGGGGGCAGGCCGAGCCGGTCGCAGTCGGCACCGTCGAGCGGCACACAGAGATAGCCGGAGGTGTATCGGACCATGAACGCAACCAACTCGGGGGTGGCCTTCTCCGCGGCGAAGATGAGGTCTCCCTCGTTCTCGCGGTCTTCGTCGTCGACGACGACGACAGCCTTGCCTGCGGCGATATCCGCAACGGCGCGCTCGATACTGTCGAACCTGGTCACGTGCTCGGTCTCCAAAGTCTTGACTGACGCATCTTCGAATACAACGGATGCATCCGTGGGATGCTCCTCAACAGTACGACTCAGCGGCCGGCCGCTTGCAGCCGCTCCACATACTTCGCGATCACGTCGACCTCGAGGTTGACGGGCGTCCCGACGGACGCCGCCCCCAGCGTGGTCAGTTGCAGTGTGGTCGGGATGAGCGAGATCTCGAAGTATTCGGCGCCGCGTTCCCCGCCGAGCGCCGACACCGTCAGCGACACACCGTCGACCGTGATCGAGCCCTTCTCCACGACGTACCGGGAGATGGCGTCGGGAAGGGCGATACGCACCACCTCCCAGTTCTCGGACGGGCTGCGGCTGATGATGTGCCCGGTGCCGTCGACGTGGCCCTGGACGAGGTGGCCGCCGAGGCGGCTGTTCAGCGCGGCGGCCCGCTCCAGGTTGACGCGGCTGCCCACGTCGATCTTCTCGAGGCTCGACCGGTTCAGCGTCTCCTGCATGACGTCCGCGGTGAAGGAGCCGTCGGCGAGCACCTCGACGACGGTCAGGCACACGCCGTTGACCGCGATCGAATCACCATGCGACGCATCGGAAGTCACGACCGGACCACGCACGGTGAACCGTGCGGCGTCGGCCAGTTCCTCCTTGGCGACGACCTCACCCAATTCTTCGACGATCCCGGTGAACACTGTGGCTTCTCCTACGTTCGGTGACTGTCAGGGTTTTCGGACACTGCTGGAACCAGACTCAACAACAGATCGGGGCCGATTGTTTCGACCGACTCGTGCCGGAACCGCAGGGCCTCGTCGATCGTGTGCACACCCGCCTCCGACACCGCGGACGCTCCCGCACCGAGTACCAGCGGGGCGAGGTACGCCTGGATGCGGTCGACCCGGCCCGCGGCGAGGAACGCGCCCGCCAGCCGGGGCCCGCCCTCGAGCAGCACGTCGGTGTACTCGGCGAGCGCGGCGAGGACCTCGTCGACGTCCCGGGTACGCAGCCGCAGTGTGGGCGCCGAGTCGTCGAGGACGTGGGCGCCCGGCGGGATGTCGCCGAGTCCGACGACGACGCGCACCGGCTGGTGCGCGGCGAGGGACCCGTCGGGCGTGCGGGCGGTCAGGCGCGGGTCGTCGGCCAGCACCGTCCCCGTGCCGACCACGATCGCGTCGAGTTTCGCGCGGTCGGCGTGCACGCGGGCGCGCGCCTCGGGACCGGTGATCCACTGGCTGGTGCCGTCGGCGGCCGCGCTGCGCCCGTCGAGCGTGGCGGCGTACTTCCAGGTCACGTGCGGTCGTCCGGTGCGCTGGCGGTGCAGCCACGCCCGCAGCGGACCGCGTTCGACGTCCTGCGCGCGCAGACCGGACGTCACCTCGACGCCGGCGGAGACGAGGGTCTCCGCCCCGCCCGCGGCCTCCGGGTTCGGGTCGCCCACCGCGTAGTGCACGGCGACCACACCGGCGTCGAGGAGCGCCCGCGAGCACGGCCCGGTCCGGCCGGTGTGGTTGCACGGTTCCAGCGTGACGACGGCGGTGCCGCCGCGGGCGGCGTCCCCTGCCTCCCGCAGCGCGACGATCTCGGCGTGGGGGCCGCCGGGCGGCTGCGTCATCCCGACACCGGCGATGCGCCCGGCGGCGTCGAGGACCACCGCGCCGACCGCCGGGTTCGGGCTGGTGAATCCGCGCGCCGACTCCGCGGCGCCGATCGCGATCTGCATCGCGGCATCGAGGTCCGCAGCCGAATTCTCGTGCCGCACGTGGGGGTTCACGATGTGCCGGGTACCGCTACCGGGACAGGCTCAGGTGCGGCGACGCCTTCGCGGCGCTGGCACGCAGGGCGCGCACGGCCTCGGCGGGATCGCTCGTGCCGTAGACGGCGGAGCCGGCGACGAAGCAGTCGACGCCCGCCTCGGCGGCGGCCTCGACGGTGTCGGCGTTGATGCCGCCGTCGATTTCCACGACCAGCCGCAGCTCACCCGAGTCGACGAGGCGGCGGACGGCCTTCGCCTTCGACAGGACCTCCGGGATGAACGACTGCCCACCGAAGCCGGGTTCGACGCTCATCACGAGGAGCGTGTCGAAGTCCTTCAGGATCTCCAGGTACGGCTCGATCGGCGTGCCGGGCTTGACGCTGAGGCCGGCCTTGGCGCCGGCGGCGCGGATGTCGCGGGCGACGGACCGGGGGTCGTCCGTCGCCTCGGCGTGGAACGTGACGTTGTGCGCGCCGGCCTCAGCGTAGGGCGGCGCCCAGCGGCCGGGGTCGTCGATCATGAGGTGGCAGTCGAGCGGGATGTCCGTCGCCGCCAGGAGACTCGTGACGACGGGGAGGCCGAGAGTCAGGTTGGGCACGAAATGTGCGTCCATCACGTCGACGTGCAGCCAGTCGGCACCGGCGACCGCGTCCGCCTCCTCGGCGAGACGCGCGAAATCGGCAGACAGAATGGACGGTGCGATCATCGGGGTTGCCACGCGCCGAAGTTTAGTCGTACGCGTGTGGGGGCCGGGTCGCGCGGTCCATACTGGGCCCATGCCGACCTGGACGGACGTCGTGGCGATCGGTGCGTCGCTGCCGGAGGTGCAGGAGAGCACCTCGTACAACACCCCGGCGCTGAAGGTGGCGGGCAAGCTGCTGGCCCGGTTGCGGGCCGAGTCGGACGGCGGCCTGGTGGTGATGTGCGACCTCGACGAGAAGGCGGCCCTGCTCGCCGAGGGGGCACCGTTCTACACCACGGCGCACTACGACGGCCACGGTTCGATCCTCGTGGACCTCGAGAACGTCGACGTCCCGCAGCTGACGGAGTTGCTGCGGGACGCCTGGCGGATCAAGGCCCCGGCGAAGCTGCGCAGGCAGTTCGACCAGATCTGATGGGAAGGCGAGGGCCCGGGCGGCGCCCGCACACCGGCCCGGACCCTCATCGGATCGGCGTCAGACGCCGAGCTTGAGGCCCGCCCCCGCATCGACCCGGAGTTGCTGACCGGTGACGAACCGGGACTCGTCGGACGACAGGAACACCACCGCGTGCGAGATGTCCTCGGGTTCGACCCACGGGGTGGGCATCGCCTGCATGAACGGGAACGTGACCTTCGCGTCCTCGGCGGTCGGGTTCTCGAGGTCGGGGCGGAACGTGCGGAACATCGGCGGGCTCTGCAGCATGTCCGTGTTGCAGTTGGTGGGGTGAATCGCATTGACGCGGATGGACTTCGGGCCCAGGGTGAGCGCGAGCGAGGTGGTGTACGTCCACAGCATCTTCTTGGCGAGGCCGTAGCCGTCGCCGCCCGGCCCCTGCAGGGCCTGCTGGCCGTTCAGGCCGGTCTGCGGGACCAGCCCGGCCACCGACCCCGTCGCGATGATCGACGCGCCGGCGCCCAGGTGCGGGAGGGCCGAGTGAATCGTGTTGATCACACCGACGAAGTCGACGTCGAACGCATCGACGAAACCCTCGACGGGCACGTCGTTCCCGAGGGGCGCGATCCCTGCATTGGCGACCACGACGTCCAGCCGTCCCAGCGTCGCGACCGCGGCGTCGAGTTCGCGGCGCAGCGCCGCCCGGTCGCGCACGTCCACCTTGGCGGTGACGACGCGGCGCCCCGCCTTCTCGACGAGCCGCCGCGTCTCCGCGAGGTCGGCCTCGGTGGCCAGCGGGTACTCGTTCGACGCGATGTCCTCGCAGAGGTCGAAGGCGATGATGTCGGCGCCCTCGTCGGCGAGGTGCACCGCGTGACTACGACCCTGACCTCGCGCCGCTCCGGTGATCAGAACGACCTTCCCCGCTACCCGATTCATGTGAAGTCCTCCACTCGCTTCGTGACGTACGTCTCTGTCGCGAGAAGAAGTAGAACACGTTTCACACCAAAAGTGAAACAGGTTCTACCGAGTTGCGGCCGGAGGACCGGGCAGCGGGAAGGCGACCGCCCTACGGCTTGCGCAACGCGGCCATGAACATCGCGTCGGTCCCCTGCCGGTGCGGCCAGAGCTGGACGCTCGGACCGTCCCCCAGACCGGGTACACCGGGAACGAGCTCACGCGTGTCGAGCGCCGTGAGGCCGTGGCGCCGCACGGCGTCCGCGACCACGGCCACCGTCTCGGACAGGTGCGGCGAACACGTCGCGTACAGGATCACGCCACCCGGGCGAACCAGCCGGGCGGCCGACGCGAGGAGTTCCCGCTGCAGTTTCGCGAGCCCCGCCACGTCCGACGGCTGCCGGCGCCACCGCGCCTCCGGACGTCGGCGCAACGCACCCAGTCCGGTGCACGGCGCGTCGACCAGGATACGGTCGAACCCGCCCTCCAACCCGGGATCACGACCGTCGGCGACGTGCACGTCCACCGGAAGTTCCTTCGTGGTCTTGCGGATCAGGTCCGCGCGGTGCGCCACCGGTTCCACGGCGTCGAGGCGCCCGCCCTCGATCCCGGCGAGTGCACCCAGCAGGGCAGCCTTGCCGCCGGGGCCCGCGCACAGGTCGAGCCAGCGGCCGGTGTCCGGTCCGTCCAGTGGCGCCAGCGACAGCGCCCGGGCGACGAGCTGGCTGCCCTCGTCCTGCACTCCGGCGAGCCCCTCGCGGACCGCGTCGAGCAGACCCGGATCGCCGCCGTCCAGGTAGACCGCGTACGGCGAGTACCGGCCCACCTCGCCGCCGGTGGCGAGTGCGAGCTCCTCCGCCGAGATCTCACCCGGGCGGGCGACGAGATGCACCGCGGGCCGCGCGTCGTCGGCGACGAGCACGTCCTCGAGTTCCCCGGCATCGGCGCCGAGCGCGTCCGCGAACACCTGCGCGATCCACGTGGGGTGCGCGTGCTCGAACGCCAGCCGCCCCACCGGGTCGGCCGGGGCGAGACGCTCCACCCATTCCGCCTCCGACCGCTCCGACACCCGGCGCAGCACGGCGTTGACGAACCCCGCCTTCCCCGGGCCGGCCTCCGCGCGCACCAGGTCGACGGAGGTGGCGACGGCGGCGTGCGGGGCGACACGGGTGCGCAGCAGCTGGTAGGCGCCCAATTGGAGAACGTCGAGGAGGGGTCCGTCGATCTCGGCGATCGGCCTGCCCGCGCAGTCGGCGATCACGGCGTCGAGGAGCCCGCGGGCACGGGCGGCGCCGTAGGCCAGTTCCGTGGCGAGGGCGGCGTCACGCCCGTCCAGGCGCCGCTCACGCAGCAGCCCGGGCAGGACGAGATTGGCGTAGGCGTCGCGTTCCCGCACGGCGCGCAGCACGTCCCTCGCGGCGAGCCGCGGCTGGTCGAGCCCGGATTGGGACGCGTCGGGGCGGCGCGCCTGCCGGGGGCGGTTGTTGCGGGCGCCCGAGCCGGACTGGCCGCGGCGTGCGGGCCTTCTGGATTCGCTCACTGTGCCCGTACCTCCGCGTCGAGTCGTGCGCCTCGTGCCCAGTCCAGGGCGGCCATCTGTTTCTTGCCCTGCGGCTGGACACGGTCGAGCCGCACCGCCACCGTGGACGTCCCGATCAGGAATCCGGACTTGGTCACGGAGATCTCCCCCGGCTCCAGTCGCTCGTCCGTCACGGTGACCGGGCCGACCTTGACGCGCAGATCACCGATCGTCGTCCAGGCGCCGGGCGCGGGGGTCACCGACCGGATGTGCCGGTCGACCACCGCAGCTGTTCTGTCCCACCGGATCCGGGCCGCCTCGACCGTCACCTTGGCGGCGTGCGAGACCCCGTCGGCCGGTTGTGGGACCGCGGTGATCGCGCCGTCCTCGATGCCGTCGAGGACCGACTCCAGGAGCACGGCGCCGCTGTCGGCGAGACGTCCGAGGAGGTCGCCTGCGGTGTCGGTGTCCCGGATCCGCTCGGTGACCACCCCGTAGACCGGGCCGGTGTCCATCCCCGCCTCCAGCCGGAACGCGCTGGCACCGGTCATGTCGTCGCCCGCGCCGATCGCGGCCTGCACGGGGGCGGCCCCGCGCCACGCCGGCAGCAGCGAGAAGTGCAGGTTCACCCAGCCGTGGGCCGGGATGTCGAGCACCTTCTGCGGCAGCAGCGCCCCGTAGGCGACGACGGGGGCGCAGTCGGGTGCGAGGTCCGCGAGGCGCGCCAGGAACTCCGGTTCCGTGGGCCGCTCCGGGGTGAGCACCTCGATGCCGTGGGAGTCGGCGAGTGCACCGATCGGTGAGCGGACCACCTTGCGTCCACGCCCCGCGACCGCGTCGGGGCGGGTGATCACCGCGACGACGTCGTGGCGTGGCGAACGGATCAGGCGTTCGAGTGAGGGAACGGCGGGCTCGGGGGTTCCGGCGAAGACTATGCGCACGCCGGCGACCCACACGACGGACGGTGGACCGCTGCGCGGGCCGAAACGGTACTCACGAAGGAAGCTCCCCTTTGATCGACGATGTGCCGACCAGTCTAGGGAGTCACACCCGGGCCGTGACACTCGGCGAACGGAGTCGCCGCCCTGCAGTGAACGATTCCGACGCCGAACACCTGGCGGCCGCGCTCACCGTCAAGACCGTGAAAGGACCTCGGCACCAACGCGTACTTCCTGTGGGCGCAGGTCGTCGCGAAACCGGCTAGCGGTTGCTGTCGACGACGACCTCCGGGATACCCGCGCCGATCGGCACGAACTCGCAGCGAGCGAGCGGACCCGCATCCGGGTCGAGCGCCGCACGGACGAGATCGAGGGCGAACGGATCGTAGGGTGCGCGGAAGTGCCCGGTGCCGTCCTCGGGGCATCGATCCTGGATCAGGATGTTGACCGCCCCGGCGCCGCGGAGCGCCATGTTCGTGTACGGCTGGATCATTTCGTCGTACCGCGACCCGATCGTCGTGTACGAGACGCCGGGCACCGTGTCGCCGCCCGCGTTGAGGTCGTTCATGAACGGTGAGCCCTGCATCTGCTGACTGACGGCGACCGACGTCACCGTGCGGGCGAAGTCCGGCCCGCCGGGCAGCGCCTGCACGACCGGGACGAGGCCGTACATCACTCCCCCGTAGCTGGGCGACGCCAGTCCGACCCAATGGTCGACGAACGGCGCGCCGCCGAGCTTGTTGACGTAGTACCTGGTGACGTTCGCGCCCTGCGAGTATCCGACGACGTCGACCTTGTCGGCACCGGTCGCGTCGCGGACCCGGTCGACGAACCGGCCGAACTCCCCCGCGCTCGCGACGATGTCCTCGGTCCCGAACGAATCGGCGCCCGGAGCACCGCCGTAGTTGAGGGCGAACACGCAGTAGCCGTCCGCGGCGAGCATCGGCGACAGGGCGGCCCAGTCCGCGTACGCGCTGGCGTCGGTGCCGTGTGCGAGCACGACCGGCTCGGGGTGGTCCGCGGAGGGCGTACACGTGAAGTCGTTCGATCCGGCGGGTGCGCTGCCCGGGTGGTCGTGCGCGTACGCGGCGGCGGCACTACGCCCGGTCTGGGGAAGCCCCGCGCCGGCGGGCACGACGAATGAGGGGGGCGAGGCGTCGTCCGCCTGGGCGGTGGACACTGCACCGGACATCAGCAGGACGACACCCGCAACGACCGCACCGGCACCCCGAAACCTCATGATCTCTCCCGACTTCGCTGAGACATTGCCGTGAACCTTCCCAGAATGTGCACGCGCTGTCGCGTCGAGCCGGCGGGTCCGCGGCGGGGTGCGGCGCCCTACGAGTCGGTGTCGTCCTTGCCCGCGTCGCTCTGATCATCTTCTGCGAGAAGGCGATACAACGAGCGCCGCGCGTCGGTGAGAATCTCGCCTGCCCGCCGGACCTGGTCGTCGTCGCCGACCGCGGCGACCTGCCCGGCTGCGCCCATCAGCAGCCCGATCAGGCCCCGCAGGTCCTCGGCCGGCCTGCCGACGCTCTCCCGCACGTCGTCCCACGGGGTGCCGAGTTCGGTCTTGTTCGCTTCGACGAAGGCCGTGCCCTCGTCCGTGAGGCGCGCGGTCTTGCGGCCCGCCACCTTTTCGATGAGCACCAGACCCTCGTCCTCGAGCTGCGACAGCGCGGGATAGATCGACCCGGGGCTGGGCCTCCACACCCCGTCGCTGCGCTCGACGATCTGCTGGATCAGCTCGTAGCCGTGCATCGGCCGCTCGGTGAGCAGCAGCAGGATCGCGGAGCGGACATCGCCGCGCCGACCCCGCCCGCCTCGTCCGCGTCCGCGGCCGAAGTGCATTCCGGGCCCGAAGCCCGGACCGCCCTCGGGACCGAAGCCGCCTCGGCGGTGTCCGTGACGGTGCGGCCCGTCGGGCCGTGCCATCCGTTCGCGTCCGAATCGTTCCCGTCGGGAACCTCTGTGTTCGAAATGGAAGTCTTCCATCATCAGCCTCCTTCTGTATCGCTGATGCATCAACGATATATCGGCAATTGCAGGCCGGCAAGACCCATTTCTGTGACGGTCGTCAACTACCCGATGCGGATGGGGTCGATCTGTACCCGCGCGGGCTGCGAGTCCTTCCGCGCACTGCGCACCGACTGCGCCTCTCCCAGCGCCTTGGCCAGCGGTTTCCCCTCCCCGCGGGGCACCCGGATCAGCATGCGCTCCACCTCCGCCGGCTCCGGCGCGTCACCGGAGAACGGCAGCCGCTCCCCCGCGGGCAACTCGACCGGGCCGAGCAATTCCGCGTTCGCCGGCAGGTCGGCGAGGTCCAGGAGGTCGGCGATCGCCTTCGCGCTGCCGTCGATCGCCGCGAGATGGATGGCCGGCGGAAATCCGACCTCGGCCCGCTCCTCGTACTGCGCACGCGCGTGACCGACCGGATCCCAGCGGACCAGCGCCTGCACTGTCGGAATACCCGAATCGGCGACCACGACCACCTGACCGCCGTCGGCGAACGGGCGCACGAGCGACGACGCCGTCATCCACCTCCGCAGCGTCTCCTCGGCGGCACGCAGATCGGGGCGGCCCAGCAGTGCCCAGCCGTCGAGCAGCAATGCCGCGCCGTAGCCGCCCGGCATCACGGGTTCGGCCCCGACGGTCGACACCACGAGGGTGGCGCCCTGCTTCACTTCGTCGACGACGTCCGACCCTCCGGACATCCGGACAGCGACACCGGGGAAGGCGCGGCCCAGTTCCTCGGCGGTGCGTCCGGCGCCGACCACGACCGCGCGCAGCGCCCGCGCTCCGCACGCGTGGCAGCGATGTGCGGCGTCGGCGACGCCGCACCACCGGCACGCGGGTGTTCCCGCCCCGTCCGGACCGGCCGCGGACGGCAGGGCGAGCGGTCCGTTGCACCGGCGGCAGCGGGCGGGCGCCCGGCACTTGCCGCACGCGAGGCTGGGGACGTAGCCGCGCCGGGGGACCTGGACCAGCACTCCCCGGCCGGCGCCGAGCGCCTCCCGGGCGGCGGCGAACGCGATGGCGGGCAACCGGGCGGCCCGCGCTCCGGGGTCCCGGGCCAGGGCGTGGTCGCTGTCCGCGAGTGCGGTGATCTTCGGGGCAGCCGCCCGCACGGAGTCCCGGGACGCCACGAGGTCGTGCGACCATCCCGAATCGACGAGGGCCTGGGCCTCGGCGGTGCGCGCGTGCCCGGCCAGCACCACGGCGCACCCACCGGCATACGCGCGGAGCAGCGCCACCTCGCGGGCATGCGGGTACGGTGCGCGCGGTTCGGAATGGTTGTCGTCCCCGTCGTCCCACACCACGATCAGTCCGGTACGCGGTGTCGGCGCGAACACCGAACTCCGGGTCCCGACGACGACCCGGGCGGTCCCCCGCAACGCCGCCAGCCACCGCCGGTAGCGCAGGGCGGGCCCGAGGCCGGCGGCCAGCCCGACGACGGCGTCCTTGCCCAGCAGCGTCTCCACCGCCGCGACGACCCGGTCGAGGTCGCGCTGGTCGGGGACCACGACCACCGTGCTCGCCCCGGTGGCGGCGACGAGCCCGGACAGTTCCGCGAGACGTGCCGGCCAGTCCTCGCCGGGGAGTGCCTGCCACACCGCACGGGGGGCGCGCCCCTCCGACAGCGCCGTCAGGAACGCGGCGCCGTGGACGTACCGGTCCCACGCGCCGGTGGGGATGGCGGTGCCGGACATCTCGGGCGGTTCGGACGCGGCCTCGGACTCCGCCCGCGCATGCCTCGGCGGAATCGCGAGCCGCAGGACGTCCGCGCGGGTTCCGGCGTACCGGCCGGCGACGAGGTCGACCACCCGGGTGATCTCCTCGGTCAGCACCCGCTCCGGTGAGATCACCCGTTCGAGCCAGCCGAAACGGCCCTGATGGTCGCTCGTCGCGGTGCGGGCTACGACGAATCCGTCGACGAGGCGCCCGGCGAACCGGATGCGGACCCGGACCCCGGGCTGCGCCTGCTCGTCGAGGTCCTTCGGCACGAGATAGTCGAACTCGCGGTCGAGGTGCGCGAGCGGAAGGAGCGGCAGCACCCGGGCAACCGGGTGGACCTCTGCCGCAACCTTTTCCGCGCTCACGCGGCGGCTCCTACCGCGGCGGCGCCCGCCGCGCCGTGACTACCGATCAGAGGCCTGCGGCTGCCCGCAGCTTCTCCGCCCGGTCGATGCTCTCCCACGGGAGGTCGATGTCGGTGCGACCGAAGTGGCCGTACGCCGCGGTCTGCGCGTAGATCGGGCGCAGCAGGTCGAGGTCGCGGATGATCGCACCCGGACGCAGGTCGAACGTTTCGGTGATGGCCTGCTGGATCCGCGCCGGATCCGTCTTCTCGGTCCCGAACGTCTCGACGAACAGACCCACCGGTGCGGCCTTGCCGATCGCGTACGCCACCTGGACCTCGATGCGGTCCGCGAGCCCCGCCGCGACCGCGTTCTTGGCCACCCAGCGCATCGCGTAGGCCGCCGACCGGTCGACCTTCGACGGGTCCTTGCCGGAGAACGCGCCGCCACCGTGGCGGGCCATGCCGCCGTACGTGTCGACGATGATCTTGCGACCGGTCAATCCGGCGTCGCCCATCGGGCCGCCGAGCACGAACTTGCCGGTCGGGTTGACGAGCAGCCGGATGTTCGAGACGTCGAGTTCGGGCATGTCGATCTCGGCGAGAACCGAACCGAGCACCTTCTCCCGCAAGTCGGGGGTGAGCAGGTTGTCGAGGTCGATGTCGGCGGCGTGCTGCGTCGAGATGACCACGGTGTCGAGGCGCACCGCCTTGTCACCGTCGTATTCGATGGTGACCTGGGTCTTGCCGTCCGGGCGCAGGTACGGGAGGACCCCCGACTTGCGGACCTCGGTGAGTCGGCGCGACAGCCGGTGCGCCAGCGCGATCGGCAGGGGCATCAGTTCCGGGGTGTCGGTGGTGGCGAACCCGAACATCAGGCCCTGGTCGCCCGCGCCCTGACGGTCGATCTCGTCGTCGCTCAGTTCGCCGGTGCGGACCTCGTGCGAGTGGTCGACGCCCTGGGCGATCTCCGGGGACTGCGCCCCGATCGCCACGTTGACGCCGCAGGAGTTGCCGTCGAAGCCCTTCGCGGAGGAGTCGTAGCCGATCTCGAGGACGGTGTCGCGCACGATCTTGGGGATGTCGGCGTAGGCGGTGGTCGTCACCTCACCGGCGACGTGGACCTGTCCGGTGGTCACCAGGGTCTCGACGGCGACACGGGCACGGGGGTCGTCGGTGAGGAGCGCGTCGAGGATGGAGTCGCTGATCGCATCACAGATCTTGTCCGGGTGCCCCTCGGTCACAGACTCACTGGTGAATAGCCGACTACCGGACTGGCTCACAGAATTCCCTCTCGACAGTTGTCCTGAACAGCACGTGAAAACAGCTTAGCTGCGTAATACAACGAACGACCCTAACGCCACCCCGGCGGGAGTGACACCCTTAGAATCACCGAAACCCTCCCGAACGTTTCGTCAGAGTGCCCGGAAGAGCTGGTCGACGGCGTCGAGCACCCGGCTCGCCATCAACGCCTTCGATCCGTGCTCGAGCGCGGACTCGGAACCGTCGGCTCCGAGCAGCCACCCGTCGTTATGGTCGACTTCGAACGCCTTGCCCTCACCGACCGCGTTGACGACGAGGAGATCGCAGCCCTTACGCGCGAGCTTGGCCCGTGCGTACGTGAGGACGTCGCCGTCCGCGTCGCCGGTCTCGGCCGCGAATCCGACGATCACGGTCGTCGACGGGATCTCGCCGTCCCTCCGGGACTGGACGAGGCCGGCGAGGATGTCCTCGTTCTTGGTCAGTGCGATCGAGTCGGGTTCACCCGCACCCTTCTTGATCTTGCTGGCCACCGTCGTCGTCGGCCGGAAGTCCGCGACGGCCGCGGCCATGATCACCGCGTCGAACCCGGGCGCGTGCTTGGCGACGGCGACCCGCATGTCTTCCGCGGTCCGCACGTGCACCACGTCGACGGCGGCCGGGTCGGCGAGGCCGGCGGTGTACCCGGAGACGAGGGTGACCTCGGCCCCGCGCTGCACGGCGAGCCGGGCGATGGCGTAACCCTGCTTGCCCGAACTGCGGTTCCCGAGGAACCGCACCGGGTCGAGTGGTTCCCGGGTGCCGCCCGCGGACACGAGGAGCCGGCGGCCCTCCAGGTCGCGGGGCAGCGCGTCGGGACGCTCGACCAGCAACGACGCCAATCCGACGATCTCGTCGGGTTCGGGCAGCCGGCCGGCGCCGGTGTCCTTGCCGGTGAGGCGGCCGGATGCGGGTTCGATGACGGTCACGCCGCGGGCGCGCAGCGTGGCGACGTTGGCGACGGTGGCCGGGTGCTCCCACATCTCCGTGTGCATCGCGGGCGCGAACACGACGGGACATCGTGCGGTGAGCAGCGTCGCGGTGAGGAGGTCGTCCGCGCGTCCCGCCACGGCCCGCGCCATGAGGTCGGCGGTGGCGGGGGCGATGACGACGAGATCCGCTTCCTGCCCGAGACGCACGTGCGGAACCTGCGGGACGTCCGTGAACACACCCGTGTGCACGGGGTTGCCCGACAGCGCCTCGAATGTCGCCTTGCCCACGAACTCGAGCGCGGACTCGGTCGGGATGACCCGAACGTGGTGTCCGGCCTCGGTGAAGGCCCGGATGACGGCGCAGCTCTTGTAGGCCGCGATGCCGCCGCCGACACCGACGACGATCCGCTTGCGCACCCCCGAGGGCACCGGTTCCGGTGAATCCGTCCCGCGCCCGGAACCCGGGCCCGCTGCCTGGTCAGGCACCGCAGATCCTCCGCTCACTCGCCTTCGGTGTGCTCGAGAAGATCGGAGTGGATCTCACGCAGCGCGATCGACAGCGGCTTCTCCTGCAGGCCCGGCTCCACGAGGGGGCCGACGTACTCGAGGATGCCGTCGCCGAGCTGGTTGTAGTAGTCGTTGATCTGACGCGCACGCTTGGCCGCGTAGATCACCAGCGCGTACTTCGACGACGTGCGGGCGAGAAGCTCGTCGATCGGAGGGTTGGTGATGCCGAGCGGGGTGTCGTAAGCCGGCAGGGCGCCGTGGCTGGGTGTTGCGGACGCTACTGCGGGGGTGCTGCTCACTCGGTATCTCCTGAAATTGTTCTGGCTAGTTGATGTGAGATCTAGTGGGTCGAGTCGGTCTGTTCCGGTCGTCCAACCAACAAGGATACCAACTCGTCGCACGTTCGGCTGACATCCTCGTTCACGACGACCACGTCGAACTCGTCCTGGGCCTCCAGCTCGACCCGGGCGGTCGCGAGACGCCGCTCCACGACCTCCGCGGATTCGGTGCCCCGGCCGGTCAACCGCTCGACCAGCACGTCCCAGCTCGGGGGCGCCATGAAGACCAGCAGAGCCTCGGGCATCGCGGCGCGGACGGCCCGCGCACCGGCGAGATCGACCTCGACCAGCACCGGCCTGCCCTGTTCGATGGCCGCGCGGACGGGCGCGGCCGGGGTTCCCGACAGCTGGAGTCCGCCGTGGATCTCGGCCCATTCGAGCAGCTCACCGGAATCGATCATCCGCTGGAACTCGTCACGAGAGGTGAACCGGTAGTCCTTTCCGTCCACCTCGCCCGGGCGTGGATCGCGCGTCGTCGCGGACACGCTGAAGACGAGCTCCGGCATCCGCTCACGCAGGAGTCGCACCACGCTGGACTTACCGACGGCCGAGGGGCCGGCCAGTACTACCAGCCGACCCCTCCGCACTGCGGTCTTGCGCTCTGACACTTGTGCGTCAGCTACCACTGTCGTGCTCAGGCCTCGAAGTCGAACCTGGCGAGCAGGGCCTTCCGCTGCCGATCGCCGAGGCCACGGAGGCGACGGGTCGGAGCGATCTCCAGCTCGGTCATGATCTCCTGCGCCTTGACCTTGCCCACCTTGGGCAGCGCCTCGAGCAGTGCCGACACCTTCATCTTGCCCAGGATCTCGTCGTCCTCGGCGTCCTTGAGAACCTGCTTGAGGTCGGTGCCACCACGCTTCAGGCGCTCCTTGAGCTCAGCCCTGGCCTTGCGGGCAGCAGCTGCCTTCTCCAAAGCAGCAGCGCGCTGCTCATCAGTCAACTGGGGAAGGGCCACGGTTCCTCCGTCTCGTCGTTGGCAAATAGTCCAAACCACTGGATAACCAGCAGCGATAGCGACCGTACTCACGCCCGGCGCCGATTGCGAACCCACCCCCCGAGGTCAGAGCCGGATTCAGGTGGGCTATGAGAGTGCGGACTCGATCTCGTCACGCACCTTCACGGCCGCCTCACGCAGTGCCGCCGCCGACGGTCCGGCCCGGAGAACACCCCGAGAACTGTTCGGCAACAACAGTTTTCGCGAATCGGGGAAAATGTCGGCGAGATCACCGGGAGTCGCACCCTGGGCGCCGAGACCGGGCGCGAGAATCGGCCCGGAAAAATTCGACAAATCCAGGCCGTGTCCGCGTGTCGCGCCCACCACCAGACCCACCAGACCCGGTTGCGCGTCGTTGTGCCGGACCGCCGCGTCCACCACGGACTGCGCCACCGACACCCCCGAGGCCGTTCCCGCCGCCTGCAGATCGCCGCCCTCGGGATTGGACGTCCGGGCCAGCACGAAGAGCCCACGACCCTGCTCCGCGGCCAGCGACAGCGCCGGATCCAGGGCACCGAATCCCAGGTACGGCGACACCGTCACGGCATCGGACGACAGAGCGGACTCCGCGCCCAGCCAGGACTGCGCGTACGCCGCCATCGTCGACCCGATGTCCCCGCGCTTGGCGTCGGCGACGACGAGCGTCCCTGCCTCTCTGAGGACCGAAATCGTGCGTTCGAGCACCGCGTACCCGGCGGAGCCGTACGCTTCGAAGAACGCCACCTGAGGCTTCACGACGGCTACCTCACCGACGAAGGCCTCCACGCAGATCTCCGCGAACGTCTCCAGCCCCTCGGCGGAGACGGGCAGCCCCCACGCCTCGAGCAGCCCCGGATGCGGGTCGATGCCGACACACAACCGCCCCCGGTGCTCGACCGCCGACGTCAGCCGATGCACCCAGGAGTGGTGGTGGTGATGGTGTCCGCTCACGACGAGACGGATCCGGTCGCCGGGGCGACGACGACGGCGGGCGACCGCAGTCGCTCGTGCAGCGCCTGAAGCGACTGGACGCCGATATCGCCGCGGATCGCGGCCTCGATGCCCTGCACCGCGGCGGACGCGCCCTGCACGGTGGTGACGCACGGGATGTTCATCGCGACGGCCGCGCTGCGGATCTCGTAGCCGTCGACACGCGGTCCGGAGTTGCCGTACGGGGTGTTGATCACCATGTCGACCTCGCCGTCGCGGATCGTCTCCACGATGGTGCGCTCCCCCGCCTCCAGCTTCTCGCCGGAATGCTTGTGCACCTCCTGGCAGGTGATCCCGTTGCGGCGGAGGACCGCCGCGGTGCCCTCCGTGGCCAGGATCCGGAAGCCCAGGTCCGCGAGCCGCTTCACCGGGAAGATCAGCGACCGCTTGTCCTTGTTGGCGACCGAGACGAACACCGAGCCCGAGGTGGGCAGCGAACCGTACGCGGCCGTCTGGCTCTTCGCGAACGCGGTGCCGAAGTCGGCGTCGATGCCCATGACCTCGCCGGTCGACTTCATCTCCGGGCTCAGCAGAGTGTCGACCCCGGTGCCGTCGGCGCGGCGGAACCGGTTGAACGGCAGCACCGCCTCCTTGACGGCGACGGGCGCGTCCGCCGGGGTCCAGCCGCCGTCGCCGGTGGCCGGGAGCACGCCGCTCGTGCGCAGCTCGGCGATGGACTCGCCGAGCATGACGCGGGCGCACGCCTTGGCGAGCTGCACGGCCGTCGCCTTCGACACGAACGGCACGGTGCGGCTGGCGCGGGGGTTGGCCTCGAGGACGTACAGGATGTCGTCCTTGAGGGCGTACTGGACGTTGAGCAGGCCCTTCACGCCGATGCCCTTGGCGAGCGCCTCCGTGGAGCGGCGCACGTTCTCGAGGTCGGCGCGGCCGAGGGTGATCGGCGGCAGCGCGCAGGCCGAGTCGCCCGAGTGGATACCGGCCTCCTCGATGTGCTCCATCACGCCGCCGAGGTACACCTCGGTGCCGTCGCAGAGGGCGTCGACGTCGATCTCGATGGCGTCTTCCAGGAAGCGGTCGACGAGCACCGGCCGATCGTCGGAGATTTCGGTGGCGCGGGAGATGTAGCTTTCGAGGGACGCCTCGTCGTACACGATCTCCATGCCGCGGCCGCCGAGGACGTACGACGGCCGCACCAGCACCGGGTACCCGATGCCGGCGGCGATGTCGCGGGCCCCGGCGAACGTGGTGGCGGTGCCGAACTTGGGGGCGGGCAGACCGGCATCGACCAGCACCTTCCCGAATTCGCCGCGATCCTCGGCGAGGTCGATGGCCTCGGGGCTGGTGCCGACGATCGGCACCCCCGCCGCCTTCAGCCGCTTCGCCAGACCCAGCGGGGTCTGACCGCCGAGCTGCACGATCACACCGGCAACGGTGCCCGAGATCGACTCCGCCCGGTACACCTCGAGCACGTCCTCGAACGTCAGCGGCTCGAAGTACAGCCGGTCGGCCGTGTCGTAGTCGGTGGAGACGGTCTCCGGGTTGCAGTTGACCATCACGGTCTCGTAGCCGGCCTCCGACAGCGTCAGGGCGGCGTGGACGCAGGAGTAGTCGAACTCGATGCCCTGACCGATGCGGTTCGGTCCGGAACCGAGGATCAGGACCTTCGGACGCTCGGTCTGCGGGGCCACCTCGGACTCGGCCGCCGGGTCCAGTTCGTAACTGGAGTAGTGGTAGGGCGTCTTCGCCTCGAACTCGGCGGCGCAGGTGTCGACCGTCTTGTAGACGGGGTGGACGTCCCACTGCTCACGCAGCGCGCGGACCGCGTCCTCGCCACCGATCTCGGGGCGCAGGGCCGCGATCTGCCGGTCCGACAGGCCGTGGTGCTTGGCGCGGCGCAGGACCCGCTCGGTCACCTCGGGCGCCTCGCGCAGCGCGTCGCCGAGTTCGTGGATCTGCAGGATCTGGTCGAGGAACCACGGGTCGATCTTCGTGGCGTCGAACAGCTGCTCGACGGTGGCGCCGAGCGCGAACGCCTTCTCCAGGCCGTACACGCGTCCGTCGCGGGGAACGCTCAGTTCCGCGAGGAGGCTGTCCAGGTCGGCGGCCTCCACGTCGGGACCCGTCCAGTACCCCGCCCGCTTGGTCTCGAGGGAGCGCAGCACCTTGCCGAACGCCTCGGTGAAGTTGCGGCCGATCGACATGGCCTCACCGACCGACTTCATCGTGGTGGTAAGGGTGTCGTCGGCGCCCGGGAACTTCTCGAACGCGAACCGGGGCGCCTTGACCACGACGTAGTCGAGGGTCGGCTCGAAGCACGCCGGCGTTTCCTTGGTGATGTCGTTGACGATCTCGTCCAGGGTGTATCCGATGGCGAGCTTCGCGGCGATCTTCGCGATCGGGAAGCCGGTCGCCTTGGACGCGAGCGCGCTGGACCGGGACACGCGCGGGTTCATCTCGATGACGACGAGCCGCCCGTCGGCAGGGTCCATCGCGAACTGGATGTTGCAGCCGCCGGTGTCGACGCCGACCTCGCGGAGGATGTCGATCGAGAGATCGCGCATCGCCTGGTACTCGCGGTCGGTGAGCGTCATCGCGGGGGCGACGGTGATCGAGTCACCGGTGTGCACCCCGACCGGGTCGACGTTCTCGATCGAGCACACGATCACCACGTTGTCGCGGCCGTCGCGCATCAGCTCGAGCTCGTATTCCTTCCACCCGAGGATCGACTCCTCGATCAGCACGTTGGCGGTGGGTGACGCGGCGAGGCCGCCGCCGGCGATCCGCGTGAGGTCCTCGTCGTCGTAGGCCATTCCGGAGCCGAGTCCGCCCATCGTGAACGACGGCCGCACGACGACGGGGAAACCGAGTTCGGCGACGGTGTCCCGGACCTCGTCCATGGTGTAGCAGACGCGGGAGCGCGCGGACTCGCCGCCGACCTTGGCGACGATGTCCTTGAACTTCTGCCGGTCCTCGCCGCGCTGGATGGCGTCGAAGTCGGCGCCGATCAGTTCGACGTCGTACTTCTCGAGGATGCCCTGCTCGTGCAGCGCCACCGCGGTGTTGAGGGCGGTCTGGCCGCCGAGCGTCGCGAGGACGGCGTCGATGGGGTGCCCCTTCTCGGCCTCGAGGGCGATGACCTTCTCGACGAACTCGGCGGTGATCGGCTCCACGTACGTGGCGTCGGCGAATTCGGGGTCGGTCATGATCGTGGCCGGGTTGGAGTTGACGAGGCTGACCCGCAGGCCCTCCTCGCGCAGCACCCGGCAGGCCTGGGTTCCGGAATAGTCGAACTCACAGGCCTGGCCGATGACGATCGGCCCGGAGCCGATCACCAGGATGTGGGAGAGATCGGTACGGCGTGGCATTAGTTCTTGACTCCCTCGAGCAGGCTGGTGAAGCGGTCGAACAGGTACGCGGCGTCGTGCGGGCCCGCCGCGGCCTCGGGGTGGTACTGCACCGAGAAGGCGGATCCGTCGAGCAGGCGGACCCCCTCGACGGCGCCGTCGTTGGCGCAGGTGTGGCTGACGACGGCCTTGCCGAACGGGGTGTCGAACTCCTGTCCGGCCTCCCCCTCCAGCGCGAACCCGTGGTTCTGCGCGGTGATCGCGATGCGTCCCGTCTCGTGTTCGACGACCGGGATGTTGATGCCCCGGTGACCGAATTTCATCTTGTACGTGCCGAGACCGAGTGCGCGCCCGAGAATCTGGTTGCCGAAGCAGATGCCGAACAGGGGCAGGCCCTGCCCGATGACTTCCTTCGTCAGGTGCACGGCGCCGTCGGCGGTCGCCGGGTCGCCGGGACCGTTGGAGAGGAAGACGCCGTCGGCCTTCAGGTCCAGGATCTGCGCGAGCGTGGCGTCGGACGGGAGCACGTGCACCCGGATGCCGCGCTCGGCGAACATGCGCGGGGTGTTGGTCTTGATGCCGAGGTCGATGGCCGCGACCGTGAAGCGCGCCTCTCCCCCGGTCGGCTCGACGACGTAGCCGCTGGTGGTGCTGACCTCGCCGGCGAGGTCCGCGCCGAGCATCGACGGCTGGCCCTTCACCCGCTCGAGCAGCACGTCGGTGTCGGCGAGGGCGTCGCCGGAAAAGACGCCGGCGCGCATGGAACCGCGCGTGCGCAGGTGGCGGACCAGGGCCCGGGTGTCGATGCCGGCGATCCCGACGACTCCCTGCTTGACGAGCTCGTCCTGCAGGGATCCGGTGGCGCGCCAGCTGGAGGTGCGGCGGGCGGGGTCGCGGACGACGTACCCGGCGACCCAGATCTTCGCCTCCGCGCTGCTGCCGGTGGGCCCGACGGACTCGTCGTCCTCGTCGTTCCATCCGGTGTTGCCGATCTGCGGCGCGGTGGCCACGACGATCTGGCGGTGGTAGCTGGGGTCGGTGAGCGTCTCCTGGTACCCGGTCATGCCGGTGCTGAAGACGGCCTCACCGAGTGTCTGGCCGACGGCGCCGAAAGTGGTGCCCCGGAATACCCGTCCGTCCTCGAGGACCAGTACTGCAGAGTCGGTGTCGTAGCCGCTCATGCGTTCTCTCCGTTCTGCTCGACCTCACCAGAGCTCGCCGCATTCGCTGAATCTTCACTGTCTGTCTTGCCGTCCGGTTTCCCTGTGCCCACCCAGGCGGGGTACACGGACTTGTCGTCGCTGCGGAAACCGGTGTCGATCTCGGTGCCGGTCGGCAGCTCCCACCGGATCACCAGGACGCCGTCCTTGCTCATGACCTTGCCCGCCAGGCCGCGTTCGGTGCGCACCGCGCGGACCGCGTCCCGCGGAATCCAGATCGCCGACGCCCCGTCCCGTTCGAGCAGGATCCCGGTGTCGTAGCGGGAGATCTCGCCCGTCGCCCGGAAGCCGAGGTCGCCGACCGCGATACGGTCCTGCCAGCTGGGGGCGAGGGTGCTGCCCACGTACAGGCCGGAGACCGGCGCGATCGTCTGCTCGCCCAGGTGCGCGGGCACGGCGGGAAGCTGCCCGACCCGGTCGGCCTGCCGACGGGCACGCCCCCGCCAGCCGACGTACATGAGGAAGATGGCCAGCACCCAGAACGCGACGAGGCCGACGATCCACAGAATTCTCTCCACCGTCATCCCCTGCCGTTCCGTGCCGGCACGCGGGCCCGGCCGTCGCTGGCGGTGATCCGGCCACGCAGGATCGTCGTGGTCACCCGCGCCGGGAGCGTCATCGACTCGTACGGCGTGTTGTGGGCGACACTGGCCAGATCGGGGCCGTGGACGGTCCATTCGGCGTCCGGATCGATCAGCACGAGGTTGGCGGGTTCGCCGACCGCGATCGGACGCCCCTGGTCGTCGAGTCCGACGATCTCGGCCGGGCGCTCACTCATCACCCGGGCAACGCCGCGCCAGTCGAGCAGCCCCGTGCGGACCATCGTCTGCGCGACGATCGACAGCGCCGTCTCGAGCCCCAGCATTCCGGGGCGGGCGGCCGCGAACTCGCAGCACTTGTCCTGCTCGGCGTGCGGCGCGTGGTCGGTGGCGACGCAGTCGATGGTCCCCTCGGCGAGTCCGGCCCGGAGCGCGGCGACGTCGCTCGCCTCCCGCAGGGGCGGGTTCACCTTGTTGACGGCGTCGTACGTCTCGAGCCGGGAATCGTCGAGCAGCAGGTGGTGCGGGGTGACCTCGGCTGTGATCGAAATACCTTGTCCGCGTGCCCACTTCATCAGTTCGACGGTGCCCGCGGTGGAGGCGTGGCAGATGTGCACGCGCGCCCCGGCATCGCGGGCGAGCAGTGCGTCGCGGGCGACGATCGACTCCTCGGCGGCGCGCGGCCAGCCCGCCAGCCCGAGCCGGGCGGCGGTGGGCCCTTCGTGCGCGATCGCTCCGACCGTCAGTCGCGGCTCCTCCGCGTGCTGCGCGATGAGCACGCCGAGCGAACTCGAGTACTCGAGGGCCCGGCGCATGATCAGCGGGTCGTAGACGCAATGGCCGTCGTCCGAGAACATCCGCACCCGGCCGGTCCCGGACGCCATCGTGGCCATCTCGGCGAGTTGCTTGCCCTCGAGCCCGACGGTGACCGCTCCGACGGGGTGCACGTCGACGAGCCCGACTTCCTGGCCGCGGCGCCACACGTGGTCGGTGACGACCACCGAGTCGGCGACCGGGCTGGTGTTGGCCATCGCGAAGACCGCGGTGTACCCGCCGAGCGCGGCGGCGGCGGAACCGGAATCGATGGTCTCGGTGTCCTCCCTGCCCGGTTCCCGCAGGTGGGTGTGCAGGTCGACGAAACCGGGGAGCAGGATCTGCCCCGCCGCGTCGATCACCTCGGCGTCCGGCGCGGCGTCCGTGCCCGCGTCCGCACCGATCGCGGCGATGACGCCGTCACCGAGCAGAACGTCGGTGGGCTCGCCTTCGCCGTACAGCAACACGTTCTTGATGAGCACTGTCTCTCCTGTCACTGCACTGTCACTCATCCCGCTACTTCCTCCGATCCGACCAGCAGCCGGAACAGCACCGCCATCCGCATGTGCACACCGTTGGTCACCTGCTGCAGCACGGCGGTTCTCGTCGAATCGGCCACCGCCGAGGCGATTTCCATGCCGCGGAGCATCGGACCGGGGTGCAGCACCACCGCGTGCTCGGGAAGCAGCGCGAGCCGCTTCTCCGACAGGCCGTAATTGATCGAGTACTCCCGCTGGGACGGGAAGAACCCGCCGTTCATCCGTTCCGCCTGCACCCGCAGCATGAGGACGGCGTCGAGACCGGGCAGTTCCGCGTCGAGGGAATGCGCCACCGACACCGGCCACGACGACACACCGACCGGGAGCAGCGTGGGCGGCGCGACGAGGACGACCTCGGCGCCGAGCATCGACAGCAGCAGCGCGTTGGACCGCGCGACCCGGCTGTGCAGGATGTCGCCGACGATGGCGATGCGCTTGCCGTCGATGTCGCCGAGGCGTTGCCGCAGCGTGAGCGCGTCGAGCAGCGCCTGGGTGGGGTGTTCGTGCGTGCCGTCGCCGGCGTTGATCACCGCGGGTCCGCCGTCGTCCTGACGTCCGGTCCAGTTCGCGATCTGGTGGGCCGCACCCGACGCGGGGTGCCGCACGATCAGGGCGTCGGCGCCGGCGGCGCGCAGCGTCATCGCCGTGTCCCGCAGCGACTCGCCCTTCGACACCGACGAGCTGGAGGCGCTGACGTTGATGACGTCCGCGCTCATCCACTTGCCTGCGACCTCGAACGACACCCGGGTGCGGGTCGAGTTCTCGAAGAACACGGTCATCACGGTCCGGCCGCGCAGCGTCGGGAGCTTGCGCACCTCACGTCCGAGGAGGGCCTGTTCGAAGCGTTCGGCCTCGTCGAGAAGTTCGACGGCCGATTCCCGTGTCAGGTCCGCGATCGACAACAGGTGCTTCACTTAGCTCTTCCCCCCGGAGATCATGACCGCGTCGCGGCCGTCGTGTTCGCTCAGGAGCACCTTGACGTCCTCGGTGCGGGCGGTGGGCACGTTCTTGCCCACGTAGTCGGCGCGCAGCGGCAGTTCGCGGTGCCCGCGGTCGACGAGGACGGCCAGCTGGACGGCCCGGGGCCGCCCGAGGTCGCGGAGGGCGTCGAGCGCCGAGCGGACGGTGCGGCCGGAGAACAGCACGTCGTCGACGAGGACGACCAGGGTGTTGTCGACGCCGCCCTCGGGCACCGAGGTCCGTTCGAGGGGGCGGTGCGGTTTGGTGCGCAGATCGTCGCGGTACAGGGTGATGTCGAGGGAGCCGACCGGTGGACGCACCCCGGAGAATTCTTCGACCTTCCCGGCGAGCCGCGCGGCCAGCGTCGTGCCCCGGGTCGGGATGCCGATCAGAACGACACGCGGCGCCTCACCGTCGGCGGCGTCGATCGCGGTCTTCTCGATGATCTGGTGCGCGATTCGCGCAATGGTCCGTCCCACATCGGCTGCGGACAGCAGCTCCCGTGCGGGTTCGACGGACGGGGACTCTTCTGGTGTTGAATCCGCCGGTTCCCCGGCGGGGCGAGACCCTTCGGGCACGCGCATACAACGACCTCCTTCTCCGCCTCACTGGACGGATCGTTAAAGGATGCCTGACGCGGACAGCTTATCAGCGCGTCGACTGCGCCAGGCCCGGACCCCTGACCTGCGGACCCGCCGACACGGGCCCGCAGCGGGACACGAACTTACGAGCGGGCGTCGTTCGACTCGCCGCCGGCGGTCTCGGCACGCCGCGACGTCGCGGCCGCAGCCGACCGCACCTGCGGGGCCACCAGCACGACCTGGCCGAGGATGCCGTTGACGAAACCCGGCGACTCGTCGGTGGACAGCTGCTTGGCGAGCTCCACCGCCTCGTCCACGGCCACGACCGGAGGCACGTCGGTGGCGTGGAACAGCTCCCACACGGCGATGCGCAGGATGGCGCGGTCGACGGCGGGCAGCCGCTCGAGCGTCCAGTCCTGCAGGTGGGACGAGATCACCTCGTCGAGGCGGTCCAGGTTCTCCGCGACACCCGTCACCACGGTGACGGTGTACGGGGCGACCGGTGCCACGGAATCGTCCTTGCCGGACAATTCCGCGCGCTCGTTCGCGAGATCGACCGGATCGAGATCTCGCGCCTCGGCCTCGAAGAGGAAATCGACGGCGCGCTTGCGGGCCTTGTGCCGTGCGCCGAGTTTCTTATGCGAACCGGACACTCAGGAATTCACACGCCCGAGGTAGTTGCCGTCGCGGGAGTCGACCTTCAGCTTGTCACCGGTGTTGATGAACAGCGGAACGTTGATCTCTGCGCCGGTCTCGAGGGTGGCGGGCTTGGTGCCGCCGGTGGAGCGGTCGCCCTGCAGACCGGGATCGGTGTGCTTGACCACCAGTTCGACGGTGACGGGCAGTTCGACGAACAGCGGAACGTCCTCGTGCGTCGCGACCTGCACGGACATGTTCTCGAGCAGGAAGCGGGCGCCGTCGCCGACGGTGGCCTCGCTGATCGAGATCTGGTCGTACGTGGCGCCGTCCATGAAGATGTAGTCGGTGCCGTCGTGGTAGAGGTAGGTCATGTCACGGCGGTCGACCGTGGCCGTGTCCACCTTGACGCCGGCGTTGAACGTCTTGTCGACGACCTTGCCCGAGAGCACGTTCTTCAACTTGGTGCGCACGAACGCGGGACCCTTGCCGGGCTTCACGTGCTGGAACTCGGTAATCGTCCACAGCTGGCCTTCGATCTGCAGGACCAGGCCGTTCTTGAAATCACTGGTTGAAGCCACTTGCTTCGCGTCTCCTCGATAAGGTCGAAACCGTCTACACGACAGTCAGGTCTTTGGTGGTGAGTGTGAGCAGCTCCGGTCCCTGCTCACGAACCACGAGCGTGTCCTCGATCCGCACGCCTCCGCGCCCGGAGAAGTACACGCCCGGCTCGACGGTCACCGCCGCACCGTCCAGAAGTGTACCGGTGCCCAGCTTGCCGATTCCCGGAGCTTCGTGGATCTCCAGGCCGACGCCGTGTCCGAGCCCGTGCAGGAACAGCTCCCCGTAGCCGGCGTCCTCGATGACCCGGCGGGCGGCGGCGTCCACCGCGGACACCTCGACTCCCGGGCGCAGCGCGTCCCGGCCTGCCTCCTGCGACCGCGCGACCAGCGCATATACGTCGCGTTGCCAGTCGGCGACCTGCCCCAGGACGTACGTTCTGGTCATGTCCGAGTGGTAGCCGCCGATCTCCGCCCCGAAGTCCAGCTTCACGAAGTCGCCGCTGCCGAGCACCGCCTCGGTCGGGCGGTGGTGCGGGATCGCCGAGTGGGCGCCCGCCGCGACGATGGTCTCGAACGAGATGCCGTCGGCGCCGTGCGCGAGCATCAGCGCCTCCAGTTCCCGGCCCACCTCCTTCTCGGTGCGCCCGGGGCGGAGACCACCGCGCTCGATCAACTCGGCGAGCGCGGAGTCGGCGGCCGCGCACGCCGCGCGCAGCAGCCCGACCTCGAAGTCGTCCTTCACCATCCGTAGTTCCTCGACGAGACCCGGAACCGGGTCGAGCCGCGCGTCCGGCGCGAGCACCGACCAGGCGGCGAACTCGTCCACCGTGACGACGTGACTCTCGAACGCCAGCGACGACGGGTTCCGCCGACCCACGGATTCGATCAGGTGGGCTGCGCTGGCGCGGGCGATCTCGGCCCGCAGATCGGGAACCTGTTCTCCGACCTGTGTGAGGTAGCGGCCGTCGGTGCAGATGACGGTGCGCTCCTCGGCGCCCTCGGCGTCGGACGCGTGCACGAGCAGCGCGGCATTGGAGCCGGTGAACCCGGTGAGATACCGGATGTTCACCAGATTCGTCACCAGAAGTGCGTCGAGATCCCGGGCGGCGAGGGCCGCGCGCAGCGCCGCGCGCCGCGAACCATGATCAGCAGGCATGTCGTCAAACGTACCGGGAATCCGCCGCCGCGCGGGCGCGGATCGACGGCACCCGACCACAGGCGAGAACAGGTTTCAGACCGTCCCCGTGTGGGTTAGGCCACACGGGCGGAAACCCGCTCGTTACGCTGTGCCCATGAATGCGTGGGTGGTACGCGGCCTCGGCATGGCCCTGATACATGTTTTCGTTCGTGTGATCCTCGGTGTGTCGATCACACAGTGGCCGCTTCAGGGTTCCGCTCTGAGATGGCTCGCACTGCTGATCGTGGTGTTCGTGGCACTGATCTGGGCCGGCATCGACGGTATCCGGGACCGCCGCCGGAACCCGGACCCGGAGGACGGCGCCGACCTGACGATGCTGTGGCTGAAGGCGGCCCTGCTCGGCGGAGTCGTCGCGGGCGTGGGGAGCTGGCTGGCCAACCTGGTGCCGAACCTCAACGTCACCCAGAACTCGTTCTTCTTCGAGATCACGTCCGGGGCGGCGTTCACAGTCCTGCTGATCTTCGTTCCTGCCATGCTCGCCGTGTTCCTCGGCCGGTTCTTCGTCGGCCGGGACTCCAGGAAGACGGAGAAGGGCCGCGGCGAACGCCGGACGGCGGCGCACGGCGCCGGAGTGGCGGCAGGAGCCGCAGCGGGGGGAACCGCAGCCGCAGCCGTGGCAGACGACGACGGGTACGGCCAGAACTACCCCGGCCAGGCGTACGAGCAGACCCCGGACACCGGGTACGCCGGTTCCGATGCCGACACGGCCGTGTTCGAACCGGTGCACAACTACCGCGAGGACCCCTCGGACCTCGATCAGCCGCAGGGCGGGGACACCACCTGGCAGGACCCGGTCGACCTCGGGAAGCGGACCGCGGACGACCAGCGCCGCGGCGAGTAGCCGCTCCCGGCTCTCCCACACCCGACGGACGACACACCGACCGACGACGCGGGGGGGGGGGGGGGAGCGACCTCACCCCCAGGGTCTCGTTCTTTTCGTTGTGGTGAGAGGGGGGGGGGAAGAGGGGGGGCGGGGTGGTGTGCGGGGGGGAACGGGGGGAGGGGGGGGGGGGAAGAGAGAGAGT
>NZ_JBHVEY010000005.1:0-90123 GCF_042802055.1 Rhodococcus sp. NPDC057529 | reverse complement strand
GGCTCGCGGACGGCCATGTTCCGGGGGATTATCCCCCCTCCCCTCCCCCCACCCGACGGAACAACACACGCCCCCCCACCGCGTGTGGAGAACCCCCCCCCCCCCCCCCCCCGCGTCCTTGCCTTCTCCGTTACGTCACAGGAGGACGGCACCGCCGGTGCCCGGTGTCGCCTCGCGGGCGACCGCGGAGTAGGCGGCGACGAGCAGGGACGGGTCCGGGCCCTCGAGCCGTCCGGGCTTCGCGAGCCCGTCGAGCACCACGAACCGCAGCACGCCGGCCCGGTTCTTCTTGTCCGTCTGCATTCCCTCCACCAGCTGGCCGAACGCGTCCGCGTCGTACGTGGTGGGCAGACCCACCAGTTCCAGGATGGTGCGGTGCCGGTCCGCCGTCGCATCGTCCAGGCGTCCCGCCAGCCGCCCCAGCTCGGCCGCGAACACGAGCCCGACGGCGACCGCCGCACCGTGACGCCAGCGGTACCGTTCACGCCGCTCGATCGCGTGCCCGAGCGTGTGCCCGTAGTTGAGGATCTCCCGCAGATCCGACTCGCGCAGGTCCGCGGCCACGACCTTGGCCTTGACCTCCACGGACCGCCGGATCAGTTCGGGCAGAACGGTTCCCGTGGGATCCAGCGCGGCCTCGGGATCTTTCTCGATGAGCTCCAGGATGACGGGGTCGGCGATGAATCCGGTCTTCACGACCTCCGCCATGCCCGCGACGATCTCGTTGCGGGGCACCGTCTCGAGCGTCGCCAGGTCGATGAGCACCGCCGACGGCTCGTGGAACGATCCCACCAGGTTCTTACCGGCTTCGGTATTGATGCCGGTCTTGCCGCCGACCGCCGCATCCACCATCGCGAGGAGCGTCGTGGGCACGTGGATCACGCGCACCCCGCGCATCCACGTCGCCGCGACGAACCCGGCGAGGTCGGTGGCCGCGCCGCCGCCCAGACTGACGACTGCGTCACTGCGGGTCAGGCCGATCCGGCCGAGGACCTCCCAGCAGAACCCGGCGACGGCCAGATCCTTGCCGTCCTCCGCGTCCGGAATCTCGATGCGGTGCGCATCGATCCCCTTCTCGGCGAGCGCCGCGCGCACCGCCTCCGCCGTCTCCGCCAGCGGCGGCTGGTGGAAGATCGCCACCGTCCTCGTGCCGGTGAGTTCGTCCACCAGCTCGCCGAGCAATCCGCGCCCGATGATGACCGGGTAGGGGTTCGCCGTCTGCACCTGTACGCGTACCGGTTCGGTCACTGTCTGCTGCTCCGCTCCGTCTTGTCCGAGATTCTCGGATGTCTGTAGTTCCGCCGGGTCGCCGATCACTCGGCGAGTTTCGCCACCAGCTGCTGCACCACCCGGGCGGGACTCCGCCCGTCCGTGCGTATCCGGATGGACGCCACCTCCCGGTACAGCGGTCGGCGCTTGCGCATCAACTCGGTGTACTTCTGGCGGGGGTCGCCACCGGCGAGGAGGGGACGCGCCGTGTTGGTTCCCGTGCGCTTGAGCCCCTCGGCCACGCTGATCTCGAGGTAGATCACCGTCTGGCCCTTCAACAACTCGCGGGTGCGCTCGGAGAGGATGGACCCGCCACCGAGCGAGACGATCCCCTCGTGACTCTCGATGGCCTTCCGCACGATCTCTTCCTCGAGGGCCCGGAAGGCGGGTTCACCCTCCTGGACGAAGATCTCGGCGATCGTGCGTCCCGCCTCTTCCTCGACGGCCACGTCGGTGTCGAACAACGACAGGTCCAGCGCCTGCGCGAGGCGACGCCCGATCGTGGACTTACCTGCTCCCGGCGGACCGACGAGCACGGCTTTCGGTGCCATCACCGGTCACCGCCCCGGCGTGACGGCAGACGGGCTGGTCATCGCGCGAGCCGGGCTGCGACACCCGACGCGTAACGCTCGTAGTTCGCGGCCGTCTCGGCGACCGAGTCGCCACCGAACTTCTCGAGCGCCGCCTGGGCGACGACGAGCGCCACCATCGCCTCGGCCACGACACCGGCGGCGGGCACCGCGCACACGTCGGACCGCTGGTGGATGGCCACGGCTTCCTCACCGGTCGACATGTCGACGGTGGCCAGGGCGCGCGGGACCGTGGAGATCGGCTTCATCGCCGCGCGCACGCGGAGCGCCTCGCCGTTGGTCATGCCGCCTTCGAGGCCGCCTGCGCGGTTGGTCGAACGCAGAATTCCGTCCGGGCCGGGCCGCATCTCGTCGTGCGCCTGGCTGCCGCGGCGGCGCGCGGTCTCGAAGCCGTCGCCGACCTCGACGCCCTTGATGGCCTGGATGCCCATCAGGGCGGACGCCAGACGGGCGTCGAGGCGGTCCGCGCCGCTGATGAACGATCCGAGACCCACGGGGAGACCGTGGATGACGACCTCGACGACACCGCCGAGGGTGTCGCCGTCCCGCTTGGCGGCCTCGATCTCGGCGATCATCGATTCCTCGGCGGCCTTGTCGAACGCCCGGACGGGGCTGGCGTCGATCGCCGCGAGGTCCGACGCGGTGGGTTCCGGGCCGACGTACGGATCGGACGCGCCGATCGAGATCACGTGCGACAGCACCTCCACGCCGAACACCTGGCGCAGGAAACCGCGGGCGAACGTCGCGGCCGCCACCCGGGCCGCGGTCTCGCGCGCACTCGCGCGTTCGAGAACCGGGCGGGCGTCGTCGAACCCGTACTTGAGCATGCCCGAATAGTCGGCGTGACCGGGGCGCGGACGGGTGAGCGGCGCGTTCCGCGCCTGATCGGCCAGCAGGTCGGCGTCCACCGGGTCCGCGGACATGATGGTTTCCCACTTGGGCCACTCGGTGTTGCCCACCTCGACGGCGATCGGGCCGCCGAGCGTCCGGCCGTGTCGGACACCACCGACGATGGTGACCTTGTCGGCCTCGAACTTCATCCGCGCACCGCGGCCGTAGCCGAGGCGACGTCGGGCGAGTTGGGTCGAAATGTCCTCGGACGTCACTTCGACGCCCGCGACCATCCCCTCGAGCATCGCGACGAGGGCGGGACCATGGGATTCTCCGGCAGTTATCCAGCGCAGCACGCCAATATCCTTCCATGTCGCCGCGTCCGGCAGTGACGGTGGTCCTCCCGGGGCGCGCGCGGGGTGCGGACTCGGTCAGGTGAGGTGCCCGGCGACCAGCGCCACCAGTGTCGCGGCACACATCGCAGGTCCGTGCGGGAGCGGCGGCGACGAGCGCCGGGCGGCGAGGACGATGCAGCCCGCCACTGCGGTCAGTGCGGGCGCGAGCGCGGCCGCGAACACCCAGGCTTCTCCCCCGGCCATACCGGCGGCCGCGCCGACCCCGAGCGCGAGTTTCACGTCGCCCGCGCCGATCGCACCGGGCGCTCCCAGGTAGAGGGCGAGATAGGCCGCCGCCAGCAGGAGACCGCCCATCACGGCGGCCGACGCGGCGCCGGTCGCGGCACCGATGCCGACGATCACCAGGAACCCGGGCAGCGTCAGCAGGTTCGGCAGCCTCCGCGCACACAGGTCGGTGGCGGCGAGACTCGCACACCACCACCAGAACACCAGCGCACCCGGCAACAACCACACCGGGTTGCGGCCGGCGTCGGCCCAGACCGTGGCGGCCACGCCGACCGCGCACACCACCTCGCACCAGCCTGCCTGTACCGGGCCCACGAACCGGCCCGCGGTGAGGCGCGCACACCGTCCCGCACCCGCACCGGCCACCACACTCGTCGCGATCAGCCACCACATGCCGACCAGTGTGCGAGCCGGGGCACCCGGCCCCCTCGCGGCGACCTGCGGGAACGATCGCCCTGTGGATGGCGGCCGGGCCTGTGGACAACTAACCCAGAGCGGCCGCCATCGCCTCGCGCGGCGCCGGGCGACCGGTAAACTGCTCGACCTGCCCGAACGCCTGGTGCAGCAGCATCGCCAAACCGCCGACCACCGTTCCCCCGGCCGCCTCGACCGCGGCCGCCAGTGGGGTCGGCCACGGGTCGTAGATCGCGTCGAGCACGAACGGCGCCCGGCCGAGAACATCCGCGTAGTCGGTGATCGCGGCGGACGGGACGGTGCTGACGAGTGCGGCGGCCGCGGCGCAGCGGGCACCGAGTTCGGGGCTGTCGAAGCCCAGCAAGCGGACGTCGAGCCCGACCGATTCCGCGCACCCCAGCGCACCTGCCGCGCGACCCGCGTCGCGGGCCACGACGGTCACCGATTTCACGCCCAGGTCGGCAAGGGCGACGAGCGCGGGCCTGGCCGTGCCGCCCGCACCCACGACGACCGCCTCGGCGCCCGCGATGGCACCGACACCGCCCGCGGTGAGCGCGCCGCTGACCCCGTCCACGTCGGTGCAGTCGGCACGCCACCCGCCCTCGATGCGGACGAGGGTGTTCGCGGAACCGATCGCCACAGCCCTGTCGGTGCGCTCGGACGCGAATTCGAGCGCGGCGATCTTGCCCGGCATCGTGACGGACAGGCCGACCCATTCCGGGCCGAGCCCGGACACCAGCCCGGGGAGTCGCTCCCCGTCGCACTCGATGCGGTCGTACGTCCACCCGGTGAGACCGAGCGCCCGGTACGCCGCGAGGTGCAGTTGCGGTGATCGCGAATGCGCAATAGGGCTGCCCAGCACCGCAGCTTTGCGTGCGGTCGCCAACTCATCGTCCACTGTTGAGAATCCCGTTGTTCAGAGCCTGGTCGATGTTGGCCAGGTGTTCGTCGTAGCTCTTCGTGAAGAGTGTCGTGCCCTTCGCGTCGACCGTCACAAAGTAGATCCAGTCGCCGGGCGCCGGTTGTTCGACCGCCTGGAGCGCCCCGATGCTCGGCGACGAGATCGGCGTCGCAGGCAGGCCGGGGCTGGCATACGTGTTCCAGGGTGTCACCTGCGCGCGGTCGGCGTCGGTGGTGGCCAGTTCGGTGGTGTCCAGCGCGTAGTTGACCGTGGAATCGAACTGCAACGCCTGGTTGACGGCGAGCCGGTTGAGGATGACGCGGGCGACCTTCGAGAAGTCGTCGGGCATCGCCTCGCGTTCCACCAGCGACGCCGCGACCAGCATCTTGTACGGCGTGAGACCGACCTGGTTGCCCGCGGTGAGGATCCCGGTCTTCTCGTAGCTCGCGGAACTCTCCGACACCAGCCGCTGCAGAATCGCGACCGGACCGGCGGTGGGATCGAAATCCCAACTGCCCGCGGCGATCAGCCCCTCGAGCTGGCGATCCCGGTCCGGGACACCCGCGACCGAGTCCTTCGCCCAGTCGGGCACGCCGAGCGCGGACAGGTCGCCCGCACCGGCGGCGTTGAGGTCGTCGTAGCTGATGCACTTCTCCCGGCCGGCGTCACCCAGGCAGCTCGCCTCGGAGATCAGCGTGTAGATCCCCTTCTTCTTGGCGCCGGTCTGCACGTCGGTCGTGTCGTGGAGTTGCCTGCCCTCGGAGATGATCATCTGCCCGACGCGGGAAGCGGGGTCGACCAGTTCCTGCACGGCGTCAGCGGCCGGAATCTGGGTGGAGAGGCTGTAGAAACCGGGTTGCACCGAGTTCATCGCGTTGCTCTGGACTGCGGCGTTGAAGAACGCCGATCCGCTGGCGACGACGTCGCGGTCCGCCAGGGTGGTGGCGATCTCCTCCGCGGTGTCGCCCGGATGGACCTGCACGACCACTTCGGGACCACCGGGGCCTGCGTAGTCCGCGGGCGCGTCGGACCCGCCGAAGAACAGCTTGCCGCCGACGAACACGACACCGACCAGCACGATGAGGACCGTCGCGGCAGCGAGGACGCCGAACACCTTGCCCCGGCGCGCGCGTCCCCTGGCCTGTTTGCGCCTGCGGGCCTGCGTGCGAGCAGCGGCGCGGGTCGGTGGGATCGCCTCGGGAATCGCCGAGGGTGGGATCTCCTCGGGAATCGCCGAGATTATCTGCGTCTCGGCCTCCGCGAACGCGACGTCCGGTTGCGGACGGTCGTAGCCGTCGTCGGGGTATGCCTCGGCCGGCTCGTCGACGTAGTCGTCCACATGTGGGCGGTCGCCGGCCGGCGGCTCCCGGTACGCGCGGGCGTCGCCGTAGGAGCGCGGACCGTATCCGTCCTCGTACACGGACTCGGCGTCGTAGGGCTGCTCGTATCGCGGCTCCGCGTACTCGCGGTGCGGTTCGTGGCGCTGCGGTTCCTCGACGTGCTGTCCGTCGGGGCGCTGTTCCTCGTAGTGCGGCTGGTCGAAATGCGGCTCGTCGTACACGACGGCGTGCCGGCCGGTGGTGACGAGGTCGTCGTCGGGGGGCGGCGTGTAGTCGACCTCGTCGTCGTCCTCGTCGAGATAGCGGTGCCGCCGGGGTTCGCGGGGGATGTACTGGAAGTCGGGTCGCTCACTTGCGGGGCGGCGGTGATTGCTCACTGGCCCGCCTCCGGTCGCTGCGCGTCCCCACCCGAATCCCCTGCATTCACCGACCTGCTCCGCTCGTCCAACCATCCCTGCAAGATCGCCACCGCCGCAGCCTGGTCGATCACAGGACGCTGGCCCCTCGCACTGACACCGCTCTCGCGAAGCGCCCGCGCGGCGGTGACGGTCGTCAGACGTTCGTCCGCCATCCGCACCGGTATCGGGTCGACCTTCCTTCGCAATCGCTTCGCGAACACAGTAGCGATCGAGGCGGCTTTTCCCCGTTCACCCCGCAAGGTCTGCGGCAGACCGACGATAACCTCCACCGCCTCGTATTCCTCGACAATGTCGGCAATGCGCCGGATGTCCGGCGCGTCGGGCCCGCGTTCCTTGGACCGGGGCACCGTCTCCACCGGGGTGGCGAGGATCCCGTCGGGGTCGCTCGACGCGACACCGATGCGGACACTGCCCACATCGATGCCGATACGCCGACCACGCCCAGGGTCGTCGACTCCCGGTCGATCCGGACCCTGTTCCGCGTGACCCACCGCTACTGGCTCCCCACCTTGTCTGCGACTTGTGCCCGGACCGCGTCGAGGGCGGCCGCGATTCCGCTGGTGTCCGAACCGGAACCCTGTGCCATGTCGGCCTTCCCGCCGCCGCGGCCGCCGATCTTCGGACCGAATTCCTTCACGAGGTCGCCGGCCGAGAGGCCGAGTTCCTGCGCGGCCTTACTCACGGCCACCACGAACGGCACCTTGCCGTCGACGTCGCCGAGCAGCACGACGACGGCGGGCTGGGTGCCGAACCGGCCGCGGATGTCCGTGACGAGCCCGCGCAGGTCGTTGCCGCCGACACCGGCCGGGGCGGAGTCCGCGACCAGCAGCACCGGCCCGACGCGCTGCGCCTTGTCGACGAACGTGCCCGCCGAGGCGAGCACCGCCTGCGCGCGGGTCTGTTCGAGTTCCTTCTCCGCCACCCGAAGTCGCTCCACCATTGCCTCGACGCGGGCGGGCACCTCCTCCGAGGGCACCTTCAACGACGACGACAACCCGGCGAGCAGGGCCCGTTCCTTGGCCAGGTAGCGGTACGAGTCGAGCCCGACGTAGGCCTCGACGCGGCGCACGCCGGAACCGACGGACTGCTCACCGAGCAGCGTGACGTTGCCGATCTGCGACGAGCTGCCCACGTGAGTTCCACCACACAGCTCCATCGAGAACGGTCCGCCGATCTCGACGACCCGCACCTCGTCGCCGTAGTTCTCGCCGAACAGCGCCATCGCGCCCATCGACTTCGCCTTGTCGAGGTCGGTGACGAACGTGTTCACGGAGTAGTCGGCGGCCACCGCCTCGTTCGCGACGACCTCGATGTCCTGCTTCTGCGCCTCCGTCAGCGCGCCCTGCCAGGAGAAGTCGAACCGCAGGTAGCCCGGCTTGTTCAGCGAGCCGGCCTGAACGGCGTTGGGGCCGAGCACCTGTCGCAGTGCGGCGTGCACCATGTGCGTGCCGGAGTGCCCCTGGGTGGCGCCCTTGCGCCACGCGGCGTCGACCTGCGCGAGCACGACGTCGCCCTCGGTGATCTGCCCCTCCTGCACGGTCACCTTGTGGACCCACAGCTTCTTGGCGATCTTCTGGACGTCGTTGACCTTCACCCGCAGCCCCGGGCCGGTGAGGGTGCCGAGGTCGGCGATCTGGCCGCCCGCCTCCGCGTACAGGGGGCTGCGGTCGAGGATGACCTCGACGTCCTGGCCCGCCGCCGCGACGGGGACGCGCTGCCCCTGCGAGATCAGCGCGAGAACGTGTGCCTCGGAAACCAATTCGTGGAATCCGGTGAACTCGGTGGGTCCGCGATCGAGGAGTTCCTTGTAGACGGTCAGGTCGGCGTGCGCGTGCTTGCGCGCCTGGGCGTCGTCCTTCGCGCGCTGCCGCTGTTCGGCCATCAGCGTGCGGAAGCCCTCCTCGTCGACGGTCAGACCGGCCTCGGCCGCCATCTCCAGAGTCAGGTCGATCGGGAAGCCGTACGTGTCGTGCAGCGCGAACGCCTGGTCGCCGCCGATGGTCGACTCGCCGGACGCCTTCACCGATTCGGCGGCGCCTTCGAACAGCTTGGAACCGGACGTGAGGGTCTTGAGGAACGCGGTCTCCTCGCCCACGGCGACCGTCTCGATGCGGCCGAAGTCGGTGTCGAGGACGGGGTACGACGGCGCCATCGTGTCGCGGACGACGGTGATGAACTCCCGCATGCTGGGCTTGTCGGCGCCGAGCAGTTTCGCGGAGCGGACGATGCGCCGCAGCAGGCGGCGCAGGACGTAGCCGCGGCCGTCGTTGCCGGGGTTCACGCCGTCGGCGATGAGCATCGCGGCAGTGCGCGCGTGGTCGGCGATCACCCGGAACCGCACGTCGTCGTCGTGGACGACGCCGTACTTGCGGCCCGACAGTTCCTCGGCCTTCGCGATGACCGGGCGCACGAGATCCGTCTCGTACACGTTGTCGACGCCCTGGAGCAGGAACGCGACGCGCTCGACGCCCATGCCGGTGTCGATGTTCTGCTTCGGCAGCGGCCCGAGGATCTCGAAGTTGTCCTTGCTGATGCCGAGACCGCGTTCGTTCTGCATGAACACGAGATTCCAGATCTCGATGTAGCGGTCCTCGTCGGCCTCCGGGCCGCCTTCCTTGCCGTACTCGGGGCCGCGGTCGTAGTAGATCTCCGAGCACGGGCCGCAGGGGCCGGGGATGCCCATCGACCAGTAGTTGTCGGCCATGCCGCGGCGCTGGATCCGCGTCTCGGGAACGCCGACCTCGTCGCGCCAGATGTCGCGGGCCTCGTCGTCGTCGAGGTACACCGTCACCCAGATCCGCTCCGGGTCGAACCCGTAACCGCCGTCGTCGACGCCGGAGGTCAGCAGCGCCCACGCGTGCTTGATCGCGTCGCGCTTGAAGTAGTCGCCGAACGAGAAGTTGCCGGCCATCTGGAAGAACGTGTTGTGCCGTGTGGTGATGCCCACGTTCTCGATGTCGAGGGTGCGCACGCACTTCTGGACACTGGTCGCCCGCGGGTACGGCGGAGTCTGCTGGCCGAGGAAGAACGGCACGAACTGCACCATTCCGGCGTTGACGAACAGCAGGTTCGGATCGTCGAGAATCAGCGAGGCGCTAGGTACCTCGGTGTGGGCCGCCTTGACGAAATGGTCGAGGAAGCGCCGGCGAATCTCGTGGGTCTGCACGTCAGTGATCCTTATTGTCTGTCTCGAGGGCAACTACGGTCGCCGGGTGGCTGGGCACACCCGGCGGTTCGGCAACATTCAGCTTAACCGGCCACCCTGACGGTTCGTGCCGCGGACGATGGCGCGCAGTTTGTCCACACGTCCCGCGATGTCGCGCTCGCCGCCGTGGCTGGTGGGCTGGTAGTAGTCGACGCCGACGAGCTCGTCGGGCGGATACTGCTGCGCCAGTACCCCGTCCGGGTGGTCGTGGGGATATCGGTAGCCGACGGCGTTGCCGAGCTTCGCCGCCCCCGCGTAGTGGCCGTCGCGCAGGTGCGGTGGGACGAGCCCCGCGTTTCCCGCCGCGACGTCCGCCATGGCGGCGCCGAGCGCGGCGATGACGGCCCCCGACTTCGGCGCGGTCGCGAGGTGGATGGTGGCCTGTGCGAGGGCGAGGCGCGCCTCCGGCATCCCGATCAGCTGCACCGCCTGTGCGGCGGCGGTGGCGGTCTGCAACGCGGTGGGATCGGCCATCCCGATGTCCTCGCTGGCGTGGACGACGAGCCGCCGCGCGATGAAGCGGGGATCCTCGCCCGCGGTCAGCATCCGCGCCAGGTAATGGAGGGCGGCGTCGACGTCCGAGCCGCGGATCGACTTGATGAACGCGCTGATCACGTCGTAGTGCTGGTCGCCGTCACGGTCGTAGCGGACCGCCGCCTTGTCGACGCTGGCCTCCACCGTCGCGAGGTCCAGCAGCACGGGACGGTCCGCGTCACCGGCCCGGTCGAGCGCCGCACCCGCCGCCGCCTCGAGCGCGGTGAGCGCGCGCCGGGCGTCACCGGCCGCGAGGCGCACCAGGTGGTCCATCGCGTCGCCTGCGATCTCGATGTCCCCGCCGAGACCCCGCTCGTCGGTGCGCGCCCGCTCGAGGAGGTTCTCGATGTCGTCCGCCGTCAGCGACTGCAGTTGCAGGACCAGTGAGCGCGACAGCAGCGGGGACACCACCGAGAACGACGGATTCTCGGTGGTGGCGGCCACGAGCAGCACGATCCGGTTCTCCACCGCCGCCAGCAGTGCGTCCTGCTGGGTCTTGGAGAAGCGGTGGACCTCGTCGATGAACAGCACCGTCTGCTCGCCCGCGAGGAGTCGTCGGCGGGCGAGTTCGATGACGCCGCGCACTTCCTTCACCCCCGCGGACAGCGCGGACAGCGCCTCGAAGCGGCGCCCCGTGGCGCCCGAGATCAGCGACGCCAGCGTGGTCTTGCCGGTGCCGGGCGGACCGTACAGCAGCACGGACGCCGCCCCCGACCCCTCCACGAGGCGCCGGAGCGGCGCACCGGGGCCGAGGAGATGCTGCTGGCCGACCACCTCGCCGAGCGTGCGGGGACGCATGCGCACGGCCAGCGGTGCGCGGTGGTCGACCGGCACCGGACCGGGAACCGAGCGCGGAGCCGCGGCCTCGTCCGGTCGCGCCGTCTCGAACAGGCCCGCCGACTCGTCCTCGCCGACATCCGAACCGAAAAGATCGCTCACAAGTTCGACGCTACTGGAACCCGCACCGTCCGACCCAGTCCGGCCGGACCTCGCGTCAGCCGACGGACAGTCCCCGGATCTTGTCGGCGATGACGCGGGCGTCGTGGGCGACCACCGTGTTCCCCGCGTGATCCGCGGAACGGGCCAGTTTGTCCCAGCGCTGGGTCAGCGCCTCGGACCGCGGCACCGACAGGTGATGCTCGCGGACCGCGGCGATCCGGGTGTGATTGTCCGGCAGGAACAGGTAGGTGCTGAGCCACACCCAGATCAGTTGCGCCTCGACCATGCGGGCGGCGAGCACGTTGTCGTCGGCGAGCGCGGGCCACATCCCCACGACCTCCGCCCGCCAGGCCTCGATCATCGCCTGGGTGCGGTCCTCGGACAGTTCGATGCTGCACAGGCAGCCCGGGAACGAGACCAGCGCGTACGCGATGTCGAGCATCGCGTCGCGGAACCCGCCCCACTCGTAGTCGAGGAATCGGACGCCCTCGTCGTTGACGATGATGTTGTCCGGGCACAGGTCGGACGGGCTGAACGCCCGGAACCGGCCGCTCTCGAACAGCTTCGCGGCCCGGGCCACCTGCTCGGTCAGCTCCGGGGACACGTCGACGCGGAGGATGTCGGACAGCAGGCCGGGCACGGCGGGCACCGCACGCTCGACCTGCTCGGCCACGGTGTCGTCGCAGTGCGCCACCTCGGCGCGGCGCAGCAGTGCGGTGAAGTCTTCCTCGCGGCCCACGGTGGCCGCGTGCATGCGGCCGAGTGCCTGGGCCATGGCCATCAGGGTGTTGGTGACGGTGTCGGAGTCGGAGTGCTCGAGCAGCGCGCTGATCGGGGTGGCGTCCCCGAGGTCGCTGAGCACGAGGAGCCGGGCGTCGAGGTCGGAGGCGAGCAGTTCGGCTCCGGGGCGGCTGTCCGTCGCCAGCGCCGTGGCGAACTGGTACGAGACGGCCTCGCGGAGGAAGGCGCTGCGGCTGTCGCCGGACAGGTCGTCGGGATCGACGGCCCGCGCGCCGGACACCCCGGACTCCTCGCGGACCTGCTTGATCACCAACGTCCGGGGAAGGGAGAACGGATTCTCCGCCACCCGCACACGGAGCACGATGGTGCGGCCACTACCGCCGAGATCCACGGGATCCACCAGTGTCACGGGTGCCCCTGTGCGACGGGTGAGCAGCTTCTCGGCTGCGGCAACTACCTCTGAAACGGGGTCTGCCAGTATTGCAGTCATCGCGGACCAACTTACCTGCTAGTGACACGGATCATCGAGTCCTCCTCCGGAAGCCCCGATGAATTTCAGCATTTCGGCTGATCCGGTGCGAGTACTTCCATCGGCGCCACGTCAACCGACACCGCAATGGTGCTGTTTCGTGCCTCTGTGTATATGACACCGCGCAGCGGCGGCACGTCGGCGTAGTCGCGGCCCCACGCGACCACCGTGTACCGCTCGTCGACGAGCTGGTCGTTGGTGGGGTCGAAGGCCAGCCACCGGTCCCCCGGCATCCACACCGCGGCCCAGGCGTGCGTCGCGTCGACGCCGATCATCCGTTCCTTGCCGGGCGGCGGCTGCGTCGCCAGGTACCCGGACACGTACCGGGCCGCGAGTCCGCGTGAGCGCAGGCAGGCGATGGCGAGCCGGGCGAAGTCCTGGCAGACGCCCGAGCGCTTCTCCAGCACCTCCGCGACCCGCGTCGAGATCGACGTCGACCCCGACTTGTACTCGAAGTCGCGGTGGATGCGGGTCGTGAGATCGACCACCGCGTCGACGAGGGGCCGTTCCGGCGGGAAACTGGGTGCCGCGTACTCGCGGACCGCGTCGCCGATCTCGGGAGGTTCGAGGTCGAGCACGAACTCCTGCGCCATCGCGCCCTCGGTGCCCACGGGCCGGGACAGCTCCCACGGCGCGTTCGCCGGTGCGACCGCGAGTCTCGCCCTGTCCGGTCCGTAGACCTCGATCTCGGATTCGGCCGCCACCACCAGTTCCTCGTGCGGCGTGCTCACCTGGAAGTACAGGTCCCGGTTGCCGTACACGTCCGAGCCGGTGGAGCGGTCCGCGGGCGGCGGTGTGATGTCGACGACGGAGGCGACGCACCGCTGCTCCTCGGTGTCGCGCGGCAGCAGGTAACCCCGGCCGTACGACGAGGTCACCGGCCCCGAGTACGTGTACGTCGTGCGGTGGGTGATCGTGTATCGGCGCAGAACCGGACGTTCCGCTGCCGGGCCGGTGGGCGGCGTCGTGTCCGTCACGCGGGAACTCCGCCCGGGAAGGTGCTCGAGGGGGTGCCGCTGCCCCACAGCGGCTGGGTGCCGCCGGGCAGCGACAGCTGACCCTTCAGCATCACGTCGGACAGTTCGCTCAGCAGTGCGCGCATCGTGGTCGTCAGCTCACCCAGCTCCTTCCGGGACCCGCCCGCGTCGACCGATTCGAGCCGGACGGGATCGACGCGCCGCACGGTGTTGACCATGTCCTCGGCGAGCCGCTCCGCACGGGACGCACCCGAGGCGTCCGGCAGTGCGGCCAGATTCGTGCGCAGCGCCTCCAGTTGGAACGCCAGCGACCGCGGGTTCTTCACGTCGAACAGCAGCAACTCGGCCACGGCCGCCGGGCGGATGCTGCGGTTGCGTCGGCGGTAGACCACGGAACTCTCCGTGGCGACGAGGAGCGATTCGATCACCGCCCGCTCGGTCGCGGGATCCGTCTTCCGCCCGAGGGTGGAGTCCACCAGTGCGATCAGGGTGGCTGCCCGCTCGATCCGTTTGCCGATGTCCATGACGTGCCAGCCGGTGTCGCGGACCAGCGACTCCGCGGCGACCCCGGAGAGGGCGAGCATGCCGCCGAGCACGGCGGACTGCGCCTCGAACAGTGCGGACCCGTCGTCGACGGTGTCGGCGGCGACCTGTCCGAGCGTGCGTTCGACAGAGCTGAGGACGGCCCAGATGTCGTTCGACAGTTGCCCGCGCACGGCCCGCGCGGCCTGCTCGACGCCGCGCACCGCATGGGCGAGCGACCCGTCCCGGTCGGGGTCCGCCGTCAGGGAGCGGAACTCCGAGCGCACCCGCCGCTGGTCGCTGACCGGGTCGGAGTCCGAGTCGGAAACGGGGTGATTCCCGGCGTCGGCGACCCGCAGGACCGTGTTCAGCAGGATCGGGAGGCTCCCACCGCCCGCCAGCCACGGTCGCAGGCGGTAGTCGCGGTACTTCTCCCCCACGGCGATCATCAGCCGGGCCGCGCCCTCGGCGCGTTCGGCGAACCTGCCCATCCAGAACAGTTCGGTCAGTGCACGCGGCGACGTCATCAGGTCGGACGTCGTTCCGGCGTACGTGGGCAGGGTCTCGCCGTCCCGCTCGGTGCCGTCGCCCGGGTCGGTGGACGCGGCGCGTTGTGCCATCCGGATCCAGACGTCCTTCGCGCCGGCGTGGCGGCGGTCCCCGCGCTCGGCCCCGGGAACGAGGGAGGTGCCGAGACCGCCGGCCAACGGCGTGAATCCCACCTGCTGCGCCACGCTGAACAGCCGCATCCCGACCGGTGCGAGCGCGACGTCCCCGGCCCCCTCGGCGGCGGGCGCGTACGACGGGTCCGGGACGATCTGCCCGACCCACCGCTCGGGTTCGGCTCGCACCCGGTCCAGCAGGGTGTCCCGGTCGGCGTCACCGAGGTCGGCGGGCACGATCGGCGCACCCCCGTGCACCGCGCGCAGCACCATCGACGAGGCGTTTGCGAGGATGTGCGACAGCTCGGACCGGTCGCCGCCCCAGAAACTGGGAACCGACGGCAACAGCAGATCCTCGTCGAGCAGCCTGCGGCACAGGTCCGGAAGCAAGCGGGTGAGTGCGGGGTTCTCGAGGATTCCGCTGCCGAGGGTGTTGACGACGGTCACCGCGCCCCGCCGCAGCACCTCGACGAGACCGACCACCCCGGACCGGGAGCCGGGGCGAAGGTCGAGGGGGTCGGCGAGGTCGGCGTCCACGCGCCGGACGATGACGTCGACGCGTTCCAGACTGCCGAGGGACCGCATCCACACGTGACCGTCGCGGACCACCAGGTCGGCGCTCTCCACGAGCGGGAACCCGAGGACCGTCGCCAGGTACGCCTGATCGAATGCGGCTTCGGACCGGGTACGGGGGCTGAGGACGACGACGAGCGGGTCCTCCGTGCCCGCGGGGGCGGCGTCGATCGCCGCGAGCCGCATCGACTGGGCGAACGAGGACAGCGGGCGCGGTCCGACCGCCTCGTAGATGCCGGGCATCGCCCGTGCGATGACGCGTCGGTCCGCCATCGCGTACCCGGCGCCCGCCGGGGACTGCGTGTGGTCGCGCAGCGCGTGGAACGTGCCGTCCGCCCCGCGTCCGACGTCGAGTCCGTGCAGGAACAGCTGGTGGCGGCCCGGCACCGTGATGCCGTGCGCCGCACGGACGTAGCCGGGGTGCCCGAACACCGTGCGGGCCGGGACGGCGCCGCTCCGGACGAGCGTCATCGGTCCGTACAGGTCCGCGAGCACCGCGTCGAGAAGCCGGGAGCGCTGCACGAAGCCCGCCGCCAGCTGCTCCCACTCGTCGGCCGCGACGATCAGCGGGACGGCGTCGATCTCCCACCGCGGCGATGCGGTCGGCGCGTCCGAACCGTCGAGGGGGTTGTAGGTGATCCCGTGGTTGTCGACGAGGAGCCGGATGCGGGCCTGCAGGCGGCGGACGGACTCGGGGCCGCCGTCCGTGAAGTCCCGGGCCAGTTCCGCCCACGGTTCGCGGAGGCCGCCGGCGTCGTCGAACAGTTCGTCGTAGCCCGCGCCGTCGTGCGGCGAGACGCTCATCAGGCCCTCCGCCGCTGCGGCGGGGTGCGGTCTTTCCGCGCCTGCGCGAGCAGCCTGCGGGGATCGCCGCCGCTGCGAAGTCGCAGCGCCAGGACCAGGACGCCGGCGACCACGATGCCCACCATGTTGACCCCGAGTTGCAGCGCCGCCAGTGCCGCGACGCGCCATTCGCCGACGGTGACCGCGACGACGGCGAATCCGGCCGCCGGAACGGTGGTGACGGAGATGAAGACGCCGACGAGCGCCGCCGACTTCGAGGACACGAGCGCGAGCATGCCCGCCGCGCCGGCGAGCAGCGCGACGATCAGCGACAGCGGGCCGACGCGGTAGATGAAGTCGACCTGGTCGAGGGACTCTATGCTCTCGAACTCCATCCACCCGGCCCGCTCCATCAACAGCGTCGCGACCAGCGTCGCCGCCATCGCGAACGGGAAACCGAACAGCAGGGCGATCAGCGACCGCCGGGCCAGCCCGAGCTTACGCCGCATCAATGCGACGGCGAGCGCGGCGAGGGGGCCGAACTCCGGCCCCACCACCATGGCCCCGACGACGGTGATCGGCGAGTCGGTCACCACCCCCACCGCGGCCAGCAGGCAGGCGATGGTGAGGAACGCGAGGAACGTCACGTTGAGCGTCGATTCCTCACGCGTCCGGCTGACCAGTTCCTCCCACACGACGCTGTCCGCGGGATCGCCCGGCGCCGCCTTCTCCGCCTCGTGCGCGGACTTCGACAGCACCGTCTCGACGGGCTCCACGGTGATCGCGCCGGTGCGATCGATTCCCAGGGCCTCGAGCGCGCCGATCACGTCGTTCGCGGCCTCCCGGGCGACGTCGGTCTGGATCGCGTCGCCGGCGGGGTCGATCGCGGCCTGTCGCAGCACCACCACGTGGGTGGCGCCGGGTTCCGCGGCGAGCACACCGAGGACGTCCTCGGTGCGCTCGGCCGGACAGATCACTCGCAGGTGCAACATCGTGTCCCCCGGCTGTTCCGCGTCGTCCGATCGTTCGGGTGCGCCGGCGTCCGCCGGCGCACCCGCCTACTTCGCGGCGTGAGCGTCGGGCTTCGCCGCGGCGGCGTCGCCCTTCGGCTCCGGCTTCGCGTCCACCCCGGACTCCTTGCGCTGCTGCGCGGTGATCGGAGCCGGAGCGCTCGTCAGCGGATCGACACCGCCACCCGACTTCGGGAACGCGATGACCTCACGAATGGAATCGACACCGGCGAGCAGGGCGGTGATGCGGTCCCAGCCGAACGCGATGCCGCCGTGCGGCGGCGCCCCGAACGCGAACGCGTCGAGCAGGAACCCGAACTTCTCCTCGGCCTCCTCGTGGGAGATCCCCATCACCTTGAACACTCGCTCCTGAATGTCCTTGCGGTGGATACGAATACTGCCGCCGCCGATCTCGTTGCCGTTGCAGACGATGTCGTAGGCGTACGCGAGCGCGGACCCCGGGTCGGTGTCGAACGTGTCGATCGACTCCGGCTTCGGCGAGGTGAACGCGTGGTGCACCGCCGTCCAGGCGCTGTAACCGAGTGCGACGTCGCCGCTCGCGGTGGCATCCGCCGTCGGCTCGAACAGCGGTGCGTCGACGACCCACACGAACGCCCACGCGTCCGGGTCGATGAGGTTCTGCTTCCGGGCGATCTCGCCGCGCGCGGCACCGAGCAGGGCGCGGGAGGACTTGGTGGCGCCGGCGGCGAAGAAGATGCAGTCGCCCGGCTTCGCGCCGACGTGCGCGGCGAGGCCCTCACGTTCGGCGTCGGTGAGATTCTTGGCCACCGGTCCGCCGAGGGTGCCGTCCTCGCCGACCAGCACGTACGCCAGGCCCTTCGCCCCGCGCTGCTTCGCCCACTCCTGCCAGGCGTCGAGCTGCTTCCGCGGCTGGCTCGCACCACCGGGCATGACCACCGCACCGACGTATTCCTGCTGGAAGACGCGGAACGTGGTGTCGGTGAAGAACTCGGCGCACTCGACCAGTTCGACACCGAAGCGCAGGTCCGGCTTGTCGGAACCGTAGCGGCGCATCGCCTCGGCGTACGTCATCCGCGCGATCGGCGTCTTGATCTCGTGCCCGACCAGCTTCCACAGCGAGGTCAGCACCTCCTCGGCGAGGAGGATGACGTCGTCCTGGTTGACGAAGCTCATCTCTATGTCGAGCTGCGTGAACTCGGGCTGCCGGTCCGCGCGGAAGTCCTCGTCGCGGTAGCAGCGCGCGATCTGGTAATAGCGTTCGATACCGCCGACCATGAGCAGCTGCTTGAACAGCTGCGGGCTCTGCGGCAACGCGTAGAAGCTGCCCGGCTGCAGACGCGCGGGAACCAGGAAGTCGCGGGCGCCTTCCGGCGTCGACCGCGTCAACGTGGGCGTCTCGACCTCGACGAACTCGTGGTGCGCGAGCACCGCGCGGGCCGCGGCGTTAACCTTGGACCGCAACCGGATGGCGTGGCCGGGGCCCTCACGGCGCAGGTCCAGATAGCGGTACTTCAGGCGCGCTTCCTCCCCGGCCTGGTCGTCCAGCTGGAACGGCAGCGGTGCGCTCTCGTTGAGGACCTCGAGGTCGGTGACGTTGACCTCGATCGCCCCGGTGGGGATCTCGAAGTTCTGGTTGCCCTCGGGACGGACCTCGACCACACCGGTGACCTTGACGCAGTACTCGGCGCGCAGACGGTGGGCCTGCTCGGCGGCGGCGCCCTCACGGAACACCACCTGGGACACGCCCGACGCGTCACGTAGATCGATGAAGATCACCCCGCCGTGATCACGACGCCTGGCAACCCAACCGGTGAGGGTTACGGTCTGCTGGGCCTGCTCGGCTCGCAATGAACCGGCGAGATGTGTGCGCAGCACGGGATTCCTTTCGAAACATGGGGCAAGCTACTTCGTTGGCTGAGATCCTACGGAGACACCGCGCGTGAGCGGAAACGCATACCCGCTTCTCGTGGGAGGCTCGATCGGCACGCACCGGAAAACTGAAGAGAAAGCGAAGACACATGACCTTCAACGAGGGCGCCCGAATGGACTCGGGCCGGGTGTCGACCGGAGGTGGGGGCGGCGGTGGCCTCGGCGGGAAGTTCGCGATGGGCGGCGGCGCCGGCGGTCTGATCGTGCTGGTTCTGGCGCTGCTCCTCGGCGGCGATCCCGGTTCGCTGCTCGGTGGTCTCAGCGGCACCACCGAGTCCGGCCAGAGTTCGGGCGCCGGCCTCGAAGGGTGTGAGACCGGCGCGGACGCCAACCGCGACGTGAACTGCCGGGTGGTGTTCACCGCGGGCAGCCTCGACTCCGTGTGGGGACAGGAACTCGCGCAACAGACCGGCACCGCGTACGTGCCACCGGAGGTCGTGCTGTTCTCCGGTTCCGTCAACACCGGGTGCGGCAACGCCACCAGCGAGGTCGGGCCGTTCTACTGCCCGGCCGATTCGACGGCGTACTTCGACACCAGCTTCTTCCAGCTCCTCGTCGACCGCTTCGGGTCCAGTGGGGGTCCGCTGGCGCAGGAGTACGTCGTGGCGCACGAGTTCGGTCACCACATTCAGAATCAGCTCGGCGACATCGGACGGGCTCAGGCCGACCCGCGGGGCGCCGACTCGGCCGCGGTGCGGACCGAATTGCAGGCCGACTGCTACGCGGGCGTGTGGGCGCACTACGCCGACACCCTCCCCGGCCCCGACGGCGGGCCTCCGTTCCTGAACACCCTCACCGACGCCGACATCGACGACGCCCTGTCCGCCGCCTCGTCGGTCGGCGACGACCGCATCCAGCAGTCGGCGGGCGCCCGGGTCAATCCGGAGGGCTGGACGCACGGCTCCTCGCAGCAGCGCCAGAAGTGGTTCGCGACCGGATACCGGACCGGCCAGGTGCAGGCCTGCGACACCTACTCGGCACGCGATCTGAACACCCCGCCCGCACTCCGCTGACCATCCCACGCCGACAAACCTTTTTGTCTTGACAGAATTTACTGTCGGTGCGAGAGTTGATGCATGTTGGACGTAGCAGTGATCGATCAAGCGGCCGCCGCCGAGATTTCGCTGGACCCGGTCCGGGCACGGTTGCTGGCGGCGCTCGCCGAACCCGGTTCGGCGAGTTCCGTCGCCGCCCAGGTGGGATTGACACGGCAGAAGGCCAACTACCACCTGCGGGCGCTCGAGGAACACCGCCTCGTCGAACTCGTCGAGGAACGCAGGAAGGGCAACGTCACCGAACGGCTGTTCCAGGCCACCGCGGCGTCGTACGTCATCTCCCCCGCCGCGTTCGCCGCCCTCGCGCCCGACCCCGACCGGGCTCCGGACCAACTGTCGGCCCGATGGCTGGTGGCGCTGGCCGCGCGACTGGTGCGTGAGGTCGGCGAGTTGATCGCCGGCGCCACCGCGGCACGTCAGCCGTTGGCCACCTACGCGATCGACAGCGAGATCCAGTTCGCATCGGCGGCCGACCGGTCCGCGTTCGCCGACGAACTCGGCGAGTCCGTCAAGAACCTGGTGGCCCGCTACCACGACGAGAACGCCCCGAACGGGCGCAGGCACCGCCTCGTCGTCGCACTGCATCCGAGCCTCAAAACACCGTCCGCGCAACCGAAGTCATCCGGCAACCGTCACGAGGAGAACTAGCCATGTCGAAGAATTTCGAGATCCGCCGCGAAGTCGTCCTGAACGCCACCGCCGAGGACGTGTTCGCCGCCGTCACCACCGGCACCGGCGGCTGGATGTTCCCCACCGACCTCGATCCGGGGACCGGCAACGAGGGACCCGACGACCCCGCCGTCGTCGCCTGGGAGCCGCCGCAGAAGTTCGCGGTCCGCCAGGAGGGCCCCGACGGCTGGTTCAACGCGCTGGAGTACCTCATCGAGGCGCGGGACGGCGGCACCGCGGCACTGCGCTACGTCCACAGCGGCATCTTCACCGACGACTGGGACGCCCAGTACGACGGTGCCGACAAGCACACCACGTTCTACCTGCACAGCCTCGGCCAGTACGTCCAGCACTTCGCGGGCCGCGCGGCCACCTACATCGCGGCCGGCGGCCCGGCTGCCTCCGCCGATCCCGCAGCGATGACCACGCTTCGCGGCGCGCTCGGCCTGTCCGACACGTCGACCGCCGGCGACACGGTCACCGTCGACGTTCCCGGATTCGGCACGGTGGACGGCGTCGTCGACTACCTGACGCCGCACTTCATCGGCATCCGGACCGGCGACGCGCTGTACCGGTTCTACGGCCGCAACGCGTTCGGCGGAACGGTCGACGCGGCGCACCACCTGTTCGCCGCGGGCGCCGACCAGGAGAAGTCGCAGGACGCGTGGACGTCCTGGCTGGACGACGTCTTCGCGTGACTCTCCGCGGTGCCCGAGTTCGGGAGGCGGTGCACTCGCCTCCACCCGGGACGTGCCCACGAAACGCTTCTCGATCGTGCGCCGGCGGGCGAACCCCTCCCCTTTGTGGGTGCGGCAAGGCGGGGCGCGTTGCGCGTCCCTTTGACTAGTGTCGACACAGGAACATCGGTTGGCCTCGAGGAGTTTCCATGTCGTTCACGGACGAAGAGATCGCCTACCTGCGGTCGCAGCCGATCGCCCGCGTCGCCACCGTCGGCGCAGACGGGCAACCCGACGTGGTTCCACTCGCGTTCGAGTTCGACGGAACGGACTTCTGGGTGGGAGGTTCCGGTCCGTCCGTCGCCGGTACCCGCAAGTTCCGGAACATCCGGGCCGGGAACGACAAGGTGTCGCTGGTCGTCGACGACCTGGTCTCGTTCGAGCCGTTCGTCGCGCGATCCATCCGGGTCTACGGCACGGCCGATCAGCCGGTGGAACGGGACGGCATGGTCGGACCCGGCATTTATGTGCGCATCGCACCGACCATCTCGTGGAGTTGGAACATGGCGGGAGAACCCGCAGACGCCGAATGGTACGAACCGAGACGGACCGTCCACCTCAGAAGAGGGTGAGCGCCGGTCCGGGACGACCCGCCCCGACCAGTTCACCTCGATCCGGTTCGGGCTGCCCGGCCTCCCGGTGTTTCGCACCGCCGCCGAGACCGTACCGGTCGACGAGCGGGTCGACTCGCTGCTTCAGCCACGACTTGTATTCGGGCGGAACGTAGGCCGCCCGCCCGTACAACTGCCGGTACTGGCGGACGAGCGCGGGATGCTCCGTCGACAGCCAGTTCAGGAACCAGCCCTTGGTACTGCCGCGCAGGTGCATCGGAAAGACGGTCACGCCCGAGGCACCGGCATCGGCGATCGATTCGAGCAGGCCGTCCAGGTGGCGCACCGAATCGGTGAGGAACGGAATGACGGGAGCCACCATCACATTGCACGGCAGCCCGGCGTCGGTGATCGCCCGGATCAGGTCGAGGCGCGCCTTCGGGGTGGGCGTTCCCGGCTCGATCGACTTCTGGAGGTCGGGATCGTGGATCGCCAGCGAGACGCCGATGCTCACCGGCACCTGACGGGCGGCCAGAGTCAGCAGCGGAAGGTCGCGCCGCAGCAGCGTCCCCTTGGTCAGAATCGAGAACGGGGTGGCGGATTCGGCGAGCGCCCGAATGATGCCGGGCATCAGACGGTACCGGCCCTCGGCGCGCTGATACGGATCGGTGTTGGTGCCGAGCGCCACGTGTTCACGCTTCCACGACCTGCGCCCCAACTCCTTGCGCAGCACCGCCGCGACGTTGGTCTTCACGACGATCTGACTGTCGAAGTCGCCGCCCGCATCGAGGTCGAGGTATTCGTGGGTGGGCCGGGCGAAACAGTAGCGGCATGCGTGCGAGCACCCGCGAAAGGCATTGACGGTGAACCGGAATGGCAGTTGCGACTCCTCGGGCATCTTGTTCAGCGCGCTCTTGCAGAGCACTTCGTGAAAGGTGATGCCGTCGAACTCGGGTGTCTGTACGCTGCGCACGAGTCCGGCGCGTTCCAGCCCTGGCAATGCACCGTCGTCGGCGTCGACCGCTTGCCCATCCCACCTCATGAGTACATGCGAACATGTGTTCTAACCGGTGTCAAGGCTTCGCGCCGGGCGAACGCGAGTTCCTCGACGTCGACCGCGCTGGTGGGTGCCGGATCCGGGATTGCGACAATGTCGCTCATGTCGAACAGAAACAACATCTCGTCCGGTTCCGAGTGGGAAGGCAAGATCGGCTATTCCCGAGCCGTGCGGATCGGTCAACTCGTGTCCGTGTCGGGTACCACCGCGTCGGGTCCCGACGGCCCCGTCGGCGGAGACGATCTCGCAGAGCAGACACGCGAGGCGCTGCGCCGAATCGAGGCGGCGCTCGCGGAGGCCGGCGCGAGCACGACCGATGTGATCCGCACCCGCATGTACCTCACCGACATGAGCCGGTGGGAAGAAGCGGGCATCGCACACGGCGAGGTTTTCGGCGAGATCCGTCCCGCCACGACGATCCTCGAGGTCAGCGCGCTGATCGCCCCGGGACTGCTCATCGAGATCGAGGCCGACGCCGTCGTCGGCGACTGACGATCCGGGGAGGCGGCACCGCACCGGCGTACGCCCTGTCCGCCTCCCCACCCGTCGGTGGTCCATCGGAAATACCCACTCTTCGACGAGATCGGGGGAACAATTGTCGCGGTGAGCCCCTTGGCACGAATCGGTCGAGCGCTCCTCGCGTTCGCGCTGGTCGTTGTCATCGGCACGGCCGGATACATCGTCCTCGGCTTCGGGATCCTGGACGCGCTCTATCAGACGGTCACCACGATCACGACCGTCGGATTCCGCGAAGTACATCCACTCAGCCGCGTCGGAGAAATATTCACGATCACCCTCATCCTCGCGGGGGTGGGCACCGCGCTGTACATGTTCGGCGTCCTGCTCGAGGCGCTCATCGAGGGCCACCTGCGCCACCACATGGAGAGACGGCGAATGGATCGACGCATCGGCCGGATGACCGGCCACATCATCATCTGCGGATGGGGCCGGGTGGGTACTGCGAGCGCCCAGTACCTCACCTCACTCGGCCGCGAGATCGTCGTCATCGACCGCGAAGCGGACAGACTCCGAGATATCCAGCATCCCACCGTCATCGGCGACGTCACCGACGACCGGACTCTCGAAGCAGCCGGGATCGCACACGCACACGCTCTGATCTCCGCACTCGACACCGATGCCGACAACGTGTACGTCACGCTGTCGAGCCGGGCATTGCGCCCGGATCTCGTCATCATCGCCCGCGCCCGGAACGAGGGGTCGATGTCCAAACTCGTACGCGCCGGCGCCAACCGGGTGGTCAACCCGCAATTGATCGGCGGCCGCAGAATGGGTTCCTTTGCGCTGCAACCCCACGTGGCCGAATTCTTCGACGTGGTGATGCACGACGAGACCCTCGACTACCGAATGGAAGAGATCACCGTCGGGTCCACCTCACCCTGGGTGGGATACACGCTTGCGCAGATGGGACTTCACGTCAGTGGCGCACTGCTGCTTGCGATTCGCGCCGTGTCCGGTCAGTTCGTCGCCAATCCGGCCCCCACTGTCCAACTCGAACCCGGCACGATCCTCATCGCTCTCGGAACGCCCGACGAACTCGACGCGGCACGCCACCACGTCAACCCGTGACGCCCGCGCGGGTCCGGCGCCGTCGACGTCGCCGACGAGTCGATCGGTCGGTCTCACACCTCGATTCTGGGGTGCAGTCCGGCAGCGAGGTAATCGACGAGTTCGCGGATGCGGCGGGGAACGTGGGTGGTGGCCGAGTACAGCGCGTGTACGTCCGCCGACGGGGTGGGGATGTCGGCCAGCACCTGCACGAGGGTGCCGTCCCGCAGGAGTGGGGCGACGTGCCAGATCGAGCGCATGATCAGCCCGTGGCCGTCCACGCACCACTGGGTGACCACGTCGCCGTCGTTGCACAGCAGATTCCCGGACACCCGTACCGCGGTCTCCTCGTGGTCGACTCCGAACCGCCACAGCGCGTAGTCGCCTTCGTTCTCGCGGATCACGATGCAGTTGTGGTGCTCGAGATCCTTCGGCTCGAGCGGGATTCCGCTGCGGCCGAGGTAGGCGGGCGACGCGCAGACCACACGCCGGTTCCGGCATAACCGTTTCGCGGTCAACCGCGAGTCCTGCAGCGACCCGACCCGGATGCCGATGTCGAACGTGGTGCCTGCGATGTTGAGAGGGAGCGGGGACAGATCGAGTTCGACGTTCAGCCGCGGATGCTCGTCCAGGAATTGGGCGACCAACGGTGCGATGTGCGCGCGCCCCAGACCCAGGGTCGCGTGGATACGCACCCGGCCGACGAGTTCGGCGTGCGCCTCGGAGATCGATTCCTCGAGTTCGGTGAGTTCCGCCGCGATGACCGCGGCCCCGGCCGCGTAACGCTCCCCCTCCGACGTCATCGTCAGGCGCCGGGTGGTGCGCTGGATCAGGCGGACGCCCAGGCGGCGCTCGATCCGACTGAGCCGCTTGCTCACCGACGACACCGAGACGCCGAATTCGCGGGCGGCCTCCGTCAGGCTCGACGATCGTGCGACGACGTCGAAGAACAGGGCGTCGTCGGCCGATGCTTCACTCATGGCGTCGCTTATTCTTTCGTTTCAGGCAAGACTGTCTTGCGCATGTGCACCTTTTTGGGCTGATTGTTGCCGGATACGCTGTGTCCATGCCCACAGTAGTCGGCGAATCAGTGCTCCAGTCACCGATTTCCTCACCCCGTCAGGGAGAGCCGACGTTCGCAACGTTGTCAGAAAGTAGGTACACCATGGGTGCAACACATCGGATCGCGGTCATCCCCGGCGACGGGATCGGGACGGAGGTCGTCCCGGAGGGACTTCGGGTGCTCGAGGCCGCGGCCTCGGCGTTCGACTTCCGGCTCGACTACGAACAATTCGACTACGCCAGCGCCGACTACTACACCCGCACCGGCCAGATGCTGCCCGAGGGCTGGTTCGACCAGCTCAACCAGTTCGACGCGATCTTCTTCGGCGCCGTCGGCTGGCCCGAGGTGGTGCCCGACCACATCAGCCTGTGGGGCAGCCTGCTGCAGTTCCGCCGCCACTTCGACCAGTACGTGAGCCTCCGCCCGGTCAAGCTCCTGCCCGGCATCACCAGCCCGCTCGCCGGCCGCGAACCCGGGGACGTCGACTTCTACGTGGTGCGGGAGAACACCGAGGGCGAGTACTCGAGCATCGGCGGCACGATCTTCGAGGGCACGGACCGGGAAACCGTCATCCAGGAAACGGTGATGACCCGCACCGGCGTGGACCGGATCCTGAAGTACGCCTTCGACCTGGCGCAGTCCCGGCCCAAGAGGCACCTGACGTCGGCGACGAAGAGCAACGGGATCTCGATCTCGATGCCGTACTGGGATCAGCGCGTCGAAGCGATGGCCCGAAACTTCACGGACGTCGCGGTGGACAAGTACCACATCGACATCCTCACGGCGAACTTCGTGCTGCACCCGGACTGGTTCGACGTCGTCGTCGCCAGCAACCTGTTCGGGGACATCCTCTCCGATCTGGGCCCGGCCTGCACCGGCACCATCGGCGTGGCGCCGAGCGGAAACATCAACCCCGAGCGCACGTTCCCGAGCCTGTTCGAACCGGTTCACGGTTCCGCACCGGACATCGCAGGCAAGGGCATCGCCAACCCGATCGGGCAGATCTGGAGCGCGAGCATGATGCTCGAGCATCTCGGCGAATTCGAAGCGGCCGCGGCGATCATGACGGCCGTCGAGGACGTCCTCGCTGCCGGTGGTGACGCACTCACCCCGGACATGGGCGGCACCGCCACCACCAGGACCCTCGGCGACGCGATCTGCCGCCGGTTCGACACCAACGCCGGCCTCGCGCTCGTCCGATCCTGATCGGCGAGCGCGACCTCTCCGCTCCCTCCATTCGCGGCCGGTGAGGCCGCCACATTCCCGAAGAGGAACACCCATGAGCGTCAAGACCCCACCGGACAAGACTCGGGCGAAGCCGGCTTCGCCGCTGCGCCGCGCCAGCCTCGACGGTGTGCCGCTGATCATCCCGATCACGTTGACCGCCATCGTGATGGTGGCAGGCCTGTTCGACTCCATCCCGAAGAACATGATCGGCGGGCTCGCCGTCATCGTCGGGCTGGGAATGCTCCTCGGGCCGTTGGGAAATCGGCTTCCCATCGTGTCCAAGATCGGCGGCGGCGCGCTCGTGTGCCTGATGACGCCGTCGATTCTGGTCTACTTCGGCGTCTTCAACGACAACACGCTCGACGCGGTGCATTCGCTGATGAAGGAAGCGAACTTCCTGTACTTCGTCATCTGCACACTCGTGGTCGGCAGCATCCTGGGCATGAGCCGCACGGTGATGGTCGGCGGCTTGATCAAGATCTTCCCGCCGCTGGTTCTCGGCACCGCCGTCGCCGTCTCGGTCGGTATCGGCGTCGCCACGGCCTTCGGCTACGACTTCCACCGCGCCCTGTTCTTCATCGTCGTCCCCATCCTCGGCGGCGGAATCGGGGAAGGCGTCATCCCGCTGTCGGCCGCCTACGCTTCCGCGCTCGGCGGAGAGTCGGGTGACTACATCGCCCAGCTGATTCCCGCCGCGATCATCGGCAACATCGTGGCCATCATCGGCGCCGGCGTCCTGCGCCGGATCGGTGAGCGCAGGCCGCACCTCGACGGCGGCGGCCGGCTGGTCAAGACCGGTGGCGCCGACGACCTTCTCTCCCCCGGCGACGATGCGGCGGAACAGGAGTCGAGTACCTCACCCCACTACGCGATGGGTGTGCTGACGATCTGCAGCCTGTTCGTGCTGGGCACCCTCCTCGAGCATCTCGTCCACCTGCCGGCCCCGGTGCTGGTCATCCTCATCTCGGTGATCTGCAAGCTGTTCGACGTCTTCCCCGCCAGTGTCGAGGACAGCGCCCGCGGCGTCTACACGATCATCTCCGGCTACTTCATCTACCCGGTCATGATCGGGCTCGGCCTGCTCTACGTGCCGCTGAACAATGTCATCGACGTCATCTCGATCGGCTACGTGATCACCTGTACCGCCGTGGTGCTCTCGATGGTGCTGGTCGGGTTCTTCGTGGGCAAGGCGATCGGCATGTACCCGGTCGACGCCTCCCTGGTGACCGTCTGCCACAGCGGCCTCGGCGGAACCGGCGACGTCGCGATCCTGTCTGCATCGAACCGCATGAACCTGATGCCGTTCGCGCAGATCTCGACCCGGCTCGGCGGCGTGACCACCGTCGTCTCCGCCGCCTCGCTCGTCCGCATCCTCGGCTGACACACCCTGCGGGAATACCCCGTGCGTGTCATTCACGCCCCAACCGCGTCGAGTGGCCCGATAATCGGGCGAGCACCGGTTGCGTCGTTGCCGGTGCATCGTCGCAGGAGGTGCCGAATTGCAAACCAGGACCGTTCTCAAACTCACCGGTGCCACGGTGGCCGCGGGAGTGCTGCTGGCCGGGGTGATGTTCCCGATCGCCGCCGGGCTGGGGTATGCATCCAACCGCGCCGCCGACAGCGTCGGTAATTCCTCGGCCGAACTGTCCGACGGGGTGGTGCCTGCGGTGACGACGATGACCGACGTCACCGGGAACCCGATCGCCTGGCTGTACGACCAGCGCCGATTCGAGGTCCCCAGCGACCAGATCTCCAACGACATGAAACTGGCGATTCTCTCCATCGAGGACAGACGGTTCGGCGAACACCAGGGGGTGGACTGGCAGGGCACGATGCGGGCGTTCTTCACCAACACCACCAGCGGTCAGATCGAACAGGGTGCCTCGACGATCGATCAGCAGTACGTGAAGAACTACCTGCTGCACGTGGTCGCCAAGACCGACGGCGAACGCCGGGCCGCGATCGAGACCACGCCGGTCCGCAAGATCCGGGAGATCCGGATGGCGATGACCCTCGACCAGGAACTGTCCAAAGAGGAAATTCTCACCCGCTATCTGAATCTGGTGCCGTTCGGCAACGGTTCGTTCGGGGTGCAGGACGCCGCCCGCACCTACTTCGGCATCGACGCGAAGGACCTGAACCTGGCGCAGTCGGCGATGCTCGCGGGCATGGTGCAGTCCAGTTCCGCACTCAACCCCTACACCAACCCGGAGGGGGTGTTCGAGCGCCGCAACGTCGTCCTGGACACCCTGGTCGTGAATGTTCCGGACCGGGCCGCCGAGATCCGCGCCCTCAAGGAAACGCCGCTCGGGGTGCTACCGAAACCGAACAACCTGCCCCGCGGATGCATCGCCGCCGGCGACCGCGGGTTCTTCTGCGACTACGCGTTGCAGTACCTCCAGAACGCCGGGTTGTCGCGGGAGCAACTCGAAAGGGGCGGCTACCTGATCCGCACCACCCTCGATCCGGCCGTGCAGGGATCGGTGAAGTCGGCGGTGACCACCTACGCCGACCCGAAACTCCCTGACATCGCGAGCGTGATGAACGTCGTGCAGCCCGGGCAGGACCAACACCGGGTCCTGGCCATGGCCGGCAGTCGCAACTACGGTCTGGACGCAGCCGCCGCCGAGACGGTGCAGGAACTGCCCTATTCCCTGTCCGGGCACGGAGCCGGATCGGTGTTCAAGATCTTCACCACCGCAGCGGCCATGGAGAAGGGGCTGCGTCTGAACGCGATCCTCGACGTACCGGGCCGGTTCGACGCCTACGGGATGGGCGACGGCGGCGCCCCCGGGTGCCCCGGCGGCGCCTACTGCGTGCAGAACGCCGCCCCGTATCCGCGGGCACTGTCGGTCACCGACGCCCTCGCCCAGTCACCGAACACCGCGTTCGTGAAACTTCTCCAGGCCACCGGGGTCGATGCGACGGTGGACATGGCAGTACGCCTCGGCATGCGGTCCTACAACGAACCGGGCACCTCCGGGTTCGGGGACCAGAGTCTGGCCGACATGCAGAAGGCCCAGAATCTGGGGTCGTTCACCCTCGGCCCGGTGTGGATCAATCCGCTCGAACTGTCGAATGTCGCCGCGACCCTGGCCTCACACGGCAAGTGGTGCCCGCCGAGCCCGATCGACTCCATCGTCGACCGGCAGGGCCGGCCGGTGCCGCTCACCCAGCAGGCGTGCGAACAGGTCATCGATCCCGGCCTGGCCGACACCCTGTCCAACGCGCTCAGCAAGGACGACCTGCCCGGTGGCACCGCGTCGGCCGCGGCCGGCGCCGCCGGGTGGAAGCTGCCGATGTCCGGCAAGACCGGGACCACCGAATCGCACATGTCGTCGGCGTTCGTCGGGTACACGAACAACCTGGCAGGCAGCGTCTACGTGTTCGGTGACACGCCGACCCCGGGCCAGATCTGCACCAGCCCGCTGCGCGCGTGCGGGGACGGAAACCTGTTCGGCGGCACCGAGCCGGCCCGCACCTGGTTCACGGCCATGATGCCGATCGCGAACAACTTCGGCCCCACCGCCCTGCCTCCGATCGACCCGCGCTACGCCCGTTGACCGGGTGGTGTCGAGGCCCGCGACGACCTGAGCGGGCCTCCGCACCTGCGCGGTTCGGCGCGTACCGGGTGCGGAACGCCGCTGCTCAGGTGTGCGCCCGCAAGAGTTCGTCGCGGGTTCCGGGCATGCCGCTGCTGCCCCGTGCGGTGCTCTTGACTGCCAGAATCTGGTTGATCCCGAGCCGGTTCGCCGAGAACGCCAACGCCGCCCCGGCCATGTACAGTCGCCACACCCGTGCCCGTCCGGCGCTGCTGGAGGCCACCGCCGCGTCCCAGTTCGCCTCCAGGTTCGCCACCCAGGCCCGCAGGGTCAGCGCGTAGTGCTCGCGCAGCGACTCGACGTCGCGCACCTCGAAACCGGCCCCTTCGAGCGCGTCGATCATCGGTGCCATCGGTTCGATTTCACCGTCCGGGAACACGTAGCGATCGATGAACGACGTTCTGGAGAACGTGTCCGCGGTCTTGCGTGGTCGCCGCGAGATCGCGTGGTTGAGCAACCGGCCCTCCGGGCGTAACAGGGCGAACAGGTCCGCGGCGTAGGTCGACAGCATCGTTTCGCCGACGTGTTCGGCCATGCCGATGCTCGAGATCGCGTCGTAGGGGCCGTCCGCGACGTCACGGTAATCCTGGACCCGGATCTGCACCAACTCCCCCACCCCGGCGTCGACCATCCGTTTGGCGGCGTAGTCCGCCTGCTCGTGGGACAGGGTGACACCGACGACGTGCACACCGTAACGACGTGCCGCGTGCAGCGCGAAAGTCCCCCACCCGCAGCCGACGTCGAGTACCCGCATCCCCGCGGTCAGTCCGAGCTTGCGGGCCACCAGATCGCATTTGGCGTACTGGGCCGCGTCCAGATCCCCGCCCGGCTCCGCCCAGTACGCACACGAATAGGTCATCGACTCACCGAGCACGAGTCGATAGAAATCGTTGCCGACGTCGTAGTGGTGGCTGATCGCGGCGGCGTCCCGGGCCTTGTCGTGCCGGCGCCCGCGCGGCGATGTCATCTCCTCCGCCGGCGGCTTCGGTGGCAGCCCGACGATCCCCAGACGCAGCGCCGCCGTCGCCAGCGCCTTCTTCGTCTGCCCGTCGATCCGCACACCGGGGCCCCGGCTCGGGTCCGCAACCTCCTCCAGCGCGTCCAGTCCGGCGAGCAGGTCACCCTCGATGTCGATGTCGCCGGACACGTAGGCCCGGGCGAAACCGAGATCGTTCGGCGCCCACAGCAACCGCCGCAGGCCACGCCGATTGACGAGGTGCACCTGCCACGGCGCGTCCGCAGGTCCACTGCGACTACCGTCCCAGCACCTGATCCCCACCGGAACCTGCGTACCGAGCACCGCGCGAACCAGCGGAGCCACCGTGTCAGCGACCGTCATACCCACCTCCGTCGAAGTGTGGGTCCGGCGTGCGCACTTCATGCCGCTCGCCGTGACCCACAGACCTGTCAACCCTCAAACGTCCCGAAATCCACCTCGTCGACCATATCGATGGAACGTCCGTCGCCGCAGACCATCACACCAACTACTGCCACCGATTCGGGCGTCGCGATTCTCGAATCTCGCCGCCCGCACGCCTGGGAACGACTAGGCGAATGTCGGTGTTCTCTGTTCGTCTCGCCGACGACTCTGAAGTGGTCGCCCAGGTCGCCTGGACCGCCGACAGAGCGAAAGGACTTTCCGTGCCAACTGACACCTCCGCTGCAGCCGGACGGAACTCGTCGAAGATGGCACGTGCACAGCTGCTGTCGACCGCGGTAGCACTCCTGGCCGAGCAATATGGTTGCGGCCAGGAAGCCGCCTTCGACGCACTCCTCGACATTGCCCACCGCAATCACGCCAGCGTAGCTGGCGCGGCCGAGCACGTCCTGTCCCGAGAATCGACGGTTGACGGCCGGAAAGAGCAGCAGGGACCTCGCGATTTGAGGCAAACGCCCCATGCGACGACGGAACCGGCGGACCGATGATCAGGGCATGACGAAGCGAGTTCAGGAATCACGGAAATCACCGGTCACGACCGAATCTGCATTCGAACCACCCACCGTCGGGCGGGTCGGCACGTGCCTGTCGGATCACGGACCTGACGCGGCGGACGGCGGGCGGGTCGATGCGGTCGACGTGAGCAGGAGTGTCGGGCGGCGGCAGATTCTCCAGGAGCTGTCGCTATCGGTCGAACCGGGCGAGTTGGTCGCCATTGCCGGCGGCAGCGGAGCGGGAAAGAGCACGTTGCTGGAGATCCTTGCCGGACTGCAACCACCGTCGGCCGGGGAGGTTCGGCACGACGGCGTCGTTCGCGGGGCCCGGGTCGTCGCCGATTCCCGTATCGGCTACGTACCCCAGGACGACATCATCCACCTCGAGATGCCGCTGCGCCGCACGCTGCGGTACGCGGCGCGGCTCCGGCTGCCCGCGGGCACGTCGGCGGCCGAAGCGGACCGGATCGTCGACGAGACCATGCAGGACCTCGACCTGGCCGATCGGGCCGAGGTGCCGGTCCGTGCGCTGTCCGGCGGCCAACGCAAGCGGGCGAGTATCGCCGTGGAGCTACTCACCCGGCCACGGCTCTTCTTCCTCGACGAACCCACCTCCGGGCTCGATCCGTCGACCGCAGCCGACGTGATGCGCCTGCTGCACCGGCTCAGCCGGCGCGGCGTCACGGTCGTCCTCACGACACACGAGCCCGCGGGCATCGACCGGTGCGACCGGGTGGTGTTCCTGGCACGCGACGGACACCTGGCCTTCACCGGCAGCCCGACCGAGGCTCGGCGCTACTTCGGTGTGGAGGATCTCGCCGAGGTGTACGACCGGCTGGCACGCGAGCACACCCCTCAGATCTGGGCGCAGCGATTCGCGGCCTGCGGTGAGAATTCGGGCGCCCGGCCCGGCACGGCCCCACCGCCCCGCGCCGCCACCCGCTCGAACGTCGAACGCCCGGGCATCGTGCAGCAGTGGTGGCTCCTCACGCGACGCAATGTCGATGTTCTTCTGCGCAACCGGCTGACCCTGGCGGTCTTGCTCGGCTCACCGGTGCTGGTCACGGCGATGATGGCGACGCTGTTCCAGCGCGGCGCGTTCGATCCGCGCGGCGCGGCCGACCTCGGCCCCGCCCAGATCGTGTTCTGGATCGCCTTCGCGGGCTTCTTCTTCGGCCTCACCTACGGCCTGCTCCAGATCGTCGGGGAGATGGCCGTCTTCCGGCAGGAGCGCCTGGCCGGGCTCGGCGTGAGCGCCTACGTGGCCTCGAAGGTGACCGCGCTGCTTCCGGTGCTGGCCGGAGTGAGCGCGCTGCTTCTCGGTGTTCTGCGGGCGCTCGGTCGGCTCCCCGCCGTCGGATGGCACGTGTACGCCTTCCTGTTCGTGACGATTGTGATCGAAGCGACGTCCGCGCTGGTCCTCGGACTGCTCGCCTCGGCCGCGGTGTCCAACGCCGCGCAGGCCGCCCTCGCCCTGCCGATGCTCTGCTTCCCTCAGGTTCTGTTCGGTGGCGCCATCGTCCCCGTCGACGAGATGGCCGTCCCGGGACGCCTGATGAGCCTCGGCCTGTCCAACCGCCATGCCTTCGAAGCATTGGGTCGTGACCTGGACCTCGACCGGTACAGCACCGCGGTGCCGGCCATGTCCGCCTACGGCGACACCTTCCGGGGCGGTACCGGCGGCAGTCTCCTCGCGCTCGCCTCGTTTGCCGTGGGCCTCACACTCGCCACGGTGTGGGTATTGGACCGGCGATCCCGGCCCGGCGCATCCCGGCGATGACCGCCCGGCACGGTCGGTCCCGCCGGACGCCGGACGCGTCACTTCCCTGCGACCTCATTGACCGGGAAGCCCACCAGACCCCGATCGATCGCAGCGAGACTGGCCTGCGTGCGGTTGTTGACACCGAGTTTGGCGTAGACACGTTCGACGTGGTTGCGTGCCGTCTTCTCGGCGATGAACAGGTCGGCGGCGATCTCCCGGTTGGACCGGCCCTGCGCGACGAGTCGCAGGATCTCGACCTCGCGGTCGGTCAGCCCGGCCGGCCAGGGCGTGCGCCTCGACAGCCGCTGTCCGGCCGCCGCCAGCACGGCGGCCACCGACTCGGCGTCGAGGCGCCCGGCACGCGCGTCCCCGCGCAGCCGATCGGCGGCGCCCCGCGCATCGAGCGCCGGCCGGTGGGGACGCGGCTCGAGCAGACCCTGGTACGCCTCCGCCGCGGCGAGCAGCCGGTCCTTCGGAGTCAATTCCGCGCCGGCGATCCCCCGGGGAAAGCCGGACCCGTCGATCCGTTCCCGGTGCTTCATCGCGACGGACACCACCGACTCCAAGCCGTTCACTCGCCTCAGGATCCGGCCGGTCAGATCCGGATACATCCGTACCCGTTCCCATTCAGCCGTCGTCAGCGGCCCCTTCTTCTCCCAGATCTGGTTGGACACTCCCATTTTGCCGAGGCTGTGCACGAGGCCGGCACGGTAGAGCAGGCCGACGTCCGGTGGTGACATGCCCCGGTGGCGGGCCGCCCCACCAACCAGATTCGCGACGCCACGCGAATGCCCCAGCGTGTACGGGGATTTGAGGTCGACGAAATCAGCCATGGCCCTGAGCAACTCGTCGCTCTCCTCGGCCGTCAGGGTTCGGTCACGATCCGGTGCTGCGGTCAACGCCGCAACCCAGACGTCCGTGTCGAACAACCCGTCCACGATTGCCGCCGCGTCACGTTCGAACACGTCCACCACGGCCGGGCTGAACTGACTGCCGCGCCGGGAACGGAGAACGTCCTTCGCGTGCCCCAGCCCACCCGTCCGCAGGTGCACCTCGACGACGTCTGCCACGTGAGCGATGTGGATCTCGACCGGGATGCCCTCTCCGCGACACCCGTTGGGCAGCCCTCGACCGTCCCAGCGCTCGAAGACGTAGGCCAGCGCCTTTCCGACCTGCCCGTCCAAGCCCATCCGGTCGGACAGAACCCCGGCGGAACTGCAATGCGAATGGATCAGCGTGGCGACCTGGCTGCGAGCCGCGACCAGAAATCCGGCGGCGCTGATTCCGCGCTCCCAGCCGGGTAACCCGCGCCCCACGTGACTCGTCATCAGTCGAAGAAACGGCAGACCGGTCATGTCCACCGCGTAGGTGTCGGCTCGGAAAGCGATGTCGTCGCCGACGAGTGCCGAGAGTTCGTGGGAGTCGGCGTGACAACCGATCCATCCGATCAGGTTGGCGTAGTACACGGTCGCCCGCTGCCGGGGGTCGAGTTCCATCCGCTCGGCGATCCGTATCGCGATCAGGGACGATCGAAGCATGTGCTCCATCGGCTGACCCAGACCGAGGTCGATCGCCAGCGATACCGCGGCCAGCAGTTCGGCTCTGCTCAATCCCTTGTCCGAGCCGGGCAGCGTCCCGTGCGGGTGCATCTACCCATTGTCCACCTGCATACGGTCCACCTGAACACGGTCCACGAGCGGGCCGGCGTTGCCCGATTCGGGGTATGCCCGTCGCGCACACTGGGTAGGGTCCGATTTCATGGCCGACCAGGGGAAGATCCGGACCGTGGTGTGGGGAACCGGGAACGTGGGGCGGGCGGCGATCCGCGCCGTCGACGCCCACCCCGGACTCGAACTGTCGGCGGTGCTCGTGGCGAACCCGGAGAAGGTCGGACGCGACGCCGGCGACCTCGCGCGCCTCGGCCGCTCGCTCGGGGTGGCGGCAACCGACGATGCCGGCGCCGTGCTCGCGAACTCTCCCGGCGCCGTCGTCTACGCCGCGTCGGGTGACATCCGCCCGGACGATGCCGCGGCCGACATCACCCGCGCGTTGAATGCCGGGGCGGTCGTCGTGACCCCGTCGATCTATGCGCTCTACGACCACCGCACTGCGCCGGCCGAATTGCGCGACCCGATCGAGGCGGCCGCGAAGTCCGGCGGCGGCGCGCTGTTCGTGTCGGGCGTGGATCCGGGATGGGGCAACGACATCCTGCCGGTCCTGATGACGGGCCTGGCGGGCACGATCGATCGGATCCGCTGCCAGGAGATCTTCGACTACACCACGTACGACCAACACGATTCGGTGCGGTACCTCGTCGGCATGGGCCAGCCGATGGACTACGAACCGCCAATGGTCGCGGCGACGGTGCCGACGATGGTGTGGGGCGGGCAGATCCGGCTGATCGCCCGCGCTCTCGGGGTGGAACTCGACGAGATCCGGGAGACGCTGCTCCGCCGGCCGCTCGAGGAGACGATCATGACCGAGCTCATGGGCGAGTTCGAGGCGGGCACCCAGGGGGCACTGCGTTTCGAGGTCCAGGGCATCGTGGGCGGCGAACCCCGCATCGTCATCGAGCACGTGACGCGGATCCACCCGTCGTGCGCCCCGGACTGGCCAGTGCCACCGGACGGCGGGGACGGCGCCCACAAGGTGATCATCGAGGGCCGCCCACGGATCCAGGTCAATGTGGAGGCCACCGACGAGGGCGGCAATCGGGCGGCCGGTGGCAATGCCACCGCGGTGGGGCGCCTGGTCAACGCGATTCCGTGGCTGCGGACGGCCGCGCCGGGGCTCTACGACGCCCTGGACGTCCCGCTCGTTCCCGGTCACGGCAAACTCGGCTGACCCACCCCGACAGTGAGCCCTTGCGCTAACTGTCGTCGCGGTGAATACTTTGCCTTGTGGCTCAGTATCCGGAGCAGCTGAACGGCATCTTCCAGGCGCTCGCCGACCCCACCCGGCGGGCGGTGCTCGGCCGCCTGAGCCGCGGCCCGGCCACGGTCGGCGAACTCGCGAAACCGTTCGACATGGCCCTGCCCTCCTTCATGAAGCACATCCACTTCCTGGAGAACAGCGGGTGGATCCGGACACGCAAGGAAGGCCGGGTACGGACGTGCACGATCGAGAAGGCGCCGTTCACGGCAGTCGAATCGTGGCTCGCGGAGCAACAGGAACTCTGGGAGGGCCGCACCGACAGGCTCGAACAATTCGTCACCGAACACACAGTCACCACTCACGCGAAGGACACCCCGCAATGACCGACACAGCGAGACCCGATCTCGACCTCACGATTTCGCGCATCATCCGGGCGCCCCGGGCCGTCGTGTGGCGCGCCTGGACCGACCCCGCCAGCTTCGAACAATGGTGGGTCCCCGCGCCCTCCCGGTGCCGGGTCGTCGACATGGAACTGCGCCCGGGCGGCGCGCTCACCACCCAGATCAGCGAGGACGGAGGCGAATTCGTGCCCCACCTGAGCGGCTGCTTCCTCGCCGTCGACGAACTCGAACGCATCGTGTTCACCAACTCCCTCGTCGGTGGCTGGCGACCCGCCGAACAGCCGTTCATGACCGCGATCATCACGTTGACCGACCATCCGACGGGCACCGAATACGTCGCCCACGTGATGCACAAGAACAACTCCGACCGGAACACCCACGAAGAAATGGGCTTCTACGACGGCTGGGGCACCGTCACGGAGCAACTCGCCGAACTCGCCGAACGACAGGTGTAACCGAGGAGGCCGGACATGCGCAAGAGTCTTGGGCGCGTGACCAGCGCAGGTTCAGTCCACCGTCGCGAATTCCCCTGCCGCGGACCATCGCTGCCGCTCGGCGGCGAACGCGACGGCCTGTTCGGCTCGGAATCCGCCGATCGATTCGGCATTGGCCGCGAGGAATTGCTGGTGCTCGGCGAGCGAGAACGTGCCCTCCGTGATCTCGATTCCGCCGCCGCGGCCGGCGGCGACGTCGGATCGCAGGTCCATCAGCTCGTCCGGTTCCACGGGGTACCAGGAGATCCGGTCGAAGAAGCGCAGCAGCCAGGGGGTGCCGTCCTCGAACGGTCCGGACTTCTCGGGGTGCCGATGGTTCCACACCTGGGTGGTGCGGCCGACGAACTGGTAGCCGCCGGGGCCCTCCATCCCGTAGATGCAGAGGTATGCCCCACCGATGCCGACCGCGTTCTCCGGCGTCCACGTGCGGGCGGGGTTGTACTTCGTGGTGACCAGCCGATGCCGCGGGTCCAGGGGTGTCGCGACGGGCGCGCCGAGGTAGACGTCGCCGAGTCCGAGCACCATGTACTCCGCCCCGAAGACGGTGTCGAAGACGTCGTCGACGCTGCCGAGGCCGTTCATGCGGCGGATGAATTCGATGTTCCACGGGCACCACGGCGCGTCGGCGCGGACACCGTGCATGTACCGCTGGATCGCCTCCCGCGTCGAGGGGTCGTCCCACGACAGCGGCATCCGCACGGACCGACTCGGCACCACGAGTTCGTTCGCCGCGGGCAGCGCGCCCTCCGCCTCGGCGAGCAGCCCCATCAACTTCGGGATCGGCAGCACGTCGGGGTCGACCCGCACCTGCAACGACCGGATGCCGGGTGTCAGGTCGAGAAGCCCGGCCGGTTTCGCGACCTCGAGGCGCTGATGCAGCGCGTGTGCGCGGGCCCGCAAGGCGAGGTCGAGGCTCATGTCGCCGTACTCGACCAGCACGTTGTCGTCGCCGGACCGCCGGTACGTCACGGCGGTCTCGCCGTCGCGCCGGGCGATCACACCGTCGTCCCGGTCACCGGTGGTGGAGAAGACCGTCGAGAACGCCGCCCGCCGCGCAGGCCCCAGCGCACGCGTGGACGCGGCCCGGTCGGCCCGGATCGGCACGAAGCGCACCGTGTCGCCGGGCGCCAGTTGTCCGAGTTTCCAGCGTTCCGCGGCGACGACCGTGACGGGGCACACGAACCCGCCGAGGCTCGGCCCGTCCGGGCCCAGGAGGATCGGGGTGTCTCCCGTGAAGTCCAGTGCGCCGACCGAATACGCGTTGTCGTGGATGTTGGACGGGTGCAGTCCCGCCTCGCCGCCGTCGGTGCGAGCCCAGTCGGGTTTGGGCCCGATCAACCGCACCCCGGTGCGGTCCGAGTTGAAATGCACCTCGTAGTCGGTCCGGTACAGCGTGTCGATGTCGGCGCGGGTGAAGAATTCGGGTGCGCCGTGCGGGCCCTCGGTGACCGCGATCTCCCAGCGACGGCACAGGGCGGGGACGTGTTCTGCGGGAACGGCGGCCGTGCGGGTGCCGTCGTGCTCACCGACCGCGAGCACATCGCCTTGGCGCAGCGTGCGGCCCTGATGACCGCCGAACTTGCCCAGTGTGAACGTCGAGGCGCTGCCGAGGAAGTTCTCGACGTCGAGCCCGCCCTGGACGAGGAGGTAGATGCGCAAGCCGGGCCCGGCGACCGCGCCGACGTCCAGGGTCCCGCCCGCCGGAACCCGGACCGGACGCCACTGCGCGTGCAGCACACCGTCGACCGTGACCGGGGCGGGCGCACCGGTCACGCAGACCACCGTCTCCTCGTCGAACTGCAACGCTGGGCCGGACATGGCGCATTCGATTCCGGCGGCGCCCTCGTCGTTGCCGAGCGCGGTGTTCCCGAGCCGGAACGACAGGTCGTCCATCGGCCCTGACGGCGGTACCCCGACGTGCCAGTACCCGGTCCGGCCCGGGAAGTCCTGCACCGTGGTGAGCATCCCGGGCCGCTGAACCGTGATCTTGGCGCTCATGCGGGAGCTCCCGCCGGCCGGGTCACGATCATCCGCACCGGCGTCGGATCGAAACCGTTGCAGGGGTTGTTGATCTGCGGGCAATTGGACACCAGTACCAGAACGTCGCGGTCCGCGCGGAGCGCGAGCCGGCGGCCGGGTGCGGACAGGCCGTCGACGATGCCGAGTGTGCCGTCGGCGTCGACGGGCACGTTCATGAAGAAGTTGATGTTCGACACCAGATCCCGCTTGCCGATCCCCCACCGCGCCCCTTCCGCGAGGAAGTTCTCGACGCAGGCGTGCTGATGCTTGGTGTGGTGGCCGTACCGCAGGGTGTTCGACTCCTGGGAGCAGGCTCCGCCCACCGTGTCGTGCGAGCCGACCTCGTCGGCGACGAGTGTCATCAGCGCGTCGTGATCGTCGGTGCGGAGCACACTTCCCGTGGTCAGGAACAGATTTCGCTGCGCCGACACCGTCGCGGCGGCCGAGTAGCGCTGCCGGTGGTCGTCGGCCGCGTAGATCAGGGTGTCGACGGCCTGGTTGCCGCACAGATCCACGATGGTCAGGACGTCGCCGCCCGCGACGACGGCGGACCAGGGTCCGCGGGCGCCGACCTCCTCGTCCAGGATCACCGTTCCCGGTACCAGTGGCGCGGTCTCGATGGTGGTGGTCATGCCTGCTCCCGTCCCTGGCGCTGCGCGGCAGCCCAGACGTCTTCGGTGTTGAGGAAGGCGCGCCGGTACTCCGGGTCGGCGTCGACGGGCTCGGCCACGTCGGCGCCGGTCCAGGCGAGCACTTCGAGCGCGGTCGTGTCGTACGTCGGCGACGGATCCAGAGGGTGCGCCGTGTTGGCGATCAGGACGATCACCGGGAGGTGGATCACGAGTTCGACGGCGGTGTCCGCGCCGGCGGATCCGATGCTGCTCAGCGATCCGTCCGCACCCACCCGCACCCCGTGGAAGAACGACAGCGACGCTGGGAGGTCGCGACGTTCGAGTCCGTGCTTCGCGGCGGCCACCGTGAAGAGTTCACGGCCGGCCGGAGACTCCGAATGCAGGCTGCCGTCACCGTATTTCGCGGTGTTCGTGGCGAGCGACGTGGTGCCGCAGAGGGCGTCGTGCCGCCCCGACCCGTCCGAGACGACGGTCGCGAGCACGCGCCCCTGATCGGACAGCAGTGGATGCCCGGTCCCCGTGTACGCCTGCCAGGGCACCTTCACCGTGTCGGCGACGTTGAGCCGCTCCCACGGCGCGTCCGCCCGGTACAGCAGCAGGTGGGCGCAGGCCCGGCCGTCGACGTCCCGCAGTCGCAGTCGCGTTCCCCGGGCGAGCACCTTCGTGGTGTACCGGCCGCCGGGGACGGTCTCCGCCCACGTCAGCAGCGCCGGATCGACGTCGGAAGGAGGGGTGGGCCAGGACGACGCGGGGACCACCGGCATCGAGTCGGTGACCACTCCCGACTGGGCGCGCGCGTGTTCCCTCGCCGCGCTGGTGGTCGAGGTGTCCACTGAGGTCATGTCAGGCTCCGATCGTGACGGGGTTGGGTGTGGTGCGGCCACGGGGGAAGCACGCGATTCCGAGCGCGACCACGGCGGCGACGGTGACGGGGGCGGCCCACCGCAGCAGGGGGTAGTCGCCGCTGGGGTCGAAGATCTCGGCGCGCGGCCAGGACAGGTTGACGACCATCGCCGCGCCGTAGCCGACGGCCAGGATGTTGACGGGAAGCCCGAACCGTCCGAGCGAGAACAACGTCCGCCCGTCCGCGTCGACCTGCGGTCCGCCGTGCGGCCAGCCCTTCAGCCTGCGCAGCAGCAGCGGCACGGTGACCATCAGGTAGGCGAGGTAGATCAGGATGATGCAGACGCTCGACAGGGTCGCGAAGATCGCGGAGTTCCCGACGTTGACGGCGAGGATGCCGACGCAGACCAGGCCGATCAGGACGGACGGCGCCACGGGTGTTCCCGTGCGGGTGTTCACGTTCGACAGAATCCGCGAGGCGGGCAGGCGCCCGTCGCGGGCCATCGAGAACACCAGCCGCGATGCCGCCGTCTGGATGGCGAGGGTGCACACGAACACGGCGATCGCGACGTCGACGAGCAGGAGCGTGCCCCACGGCGAGCCGAGGATCGACGACAGCACGTACGGCAGACCTTCCGCGGCGAGGCGCCCGTCCGTGAGGCTGGGCGCGGCCATCAGTGCACCGATGATCATCAGCCCGCCGCCGAGCGCCGACACGGACAGCGCGAGGCGGATCGTGCGCGGCGCCACCCGGCGCGGATTCCGTGTCTCCTCGGCGAGCTCGCCCGCGGAGCCGAATCCCACCATCACGTACGCCGCCATCAGCCCGGACACGATCCACGCCCAGCCGTAACCGGGCGACGCTCCCGCCGTGCCGGCGTCGAACACGACGTCCGGTCCGCGCTGGGCGTGCGTGAGGAACATGCCGATCACCGCGATGACGCCGATGATCTCGCAGGTGACCCCGATGTTGTTGATCCGGGACATCCAGTTGACGCCGATGCAGTTGATGAACGTCGTCAGCACGAGGAGGACGGAGCCCAGCAGCACCGCGTTCGACGCACCGCTCGCGGACGTCAATGTGCTGTCGTCGCCGATGATCTGGAACCCGCTCCACACATTGGGGAGGACGACCTGCAGGGCGATGGCCGCGGCGGACGCCGTCACCATCTGCGCGAGGATCATGAACCAGCCGGCGAACCAGCCGACGATCTCACCGGCCATCCGGCGCGACCACTGGTAGATCGCCCCGGAGATGGGGTACCGGGCGGCCAGTTCGGCGAAGTTGAGCGCCACCATGAACTGGCCGGCGAACACCACCGGCCACGTCCAGAAGAAGGCCGGCCCGGCGAAGCCGAATCCGAGGCCGAACAGCTGGAAGATGGTGGTGAGGATGGAGACGAACGAGAAGCCGGCGGCGAACGACGCGAATTTACCCAGCGAGCGGTGAAGCTGCTGCTCGTAGCCGAATTCGCCGAGGTCGCCCGTGTCGTCGACGCCGGCCGGACGGGGAGGTGCGGGAGCCGGCGCGGACAGCACGTGCGCAGTCCTTGTGGGTGTACTCAAGGGCGTACTCCTTCGGCGAGAGCAATATCTGTCGCTCGATAGTTTTCTCGCGGAGAGGCCTCGATGGGTGACGCCCGCGTATCCAGATCACGGTCCGCCGTAACAGCATCGTTGCCGACGTTTCGGCCGCGTGACGAAACCCTCACGGAGGATGGTCGGGGTCGGGTCCGGACAGGACCTGACATCATGGAGCGGTGACCACAGGGCCGGGACGACCCCGACTGACCAGTCAGCGCAGACCAGGGCAGACCACTCCCGAGGAGATCCTCGACGCCGCCGGAGAGTTGTTCACCACCAAGGGTTTCGCCGCCACCTCGACCCGGCGGATCGCGGAGATGGTCGGCATCCGGCAGGCGTCGCTCTACCACCACTTTCCCAACAAGGAGGAGATCCTGGCGGCGCTGCTCGAGGAAACGGTCTCCCCCGCGCTCGCCGCCGCCGAGCGGCTCACCGGCGCCGACGCCGACGCCGCCGCCACGGTGCGCCTGCATGCGCTGGCCACCTACGACGTCACGCAACTGACGGCCACCAGATGGAATCTCGGTGCGCTGTACCTTCTCCCGGAACTGCTGACCGATCGGTTCGAGCCGTTCCGCACCCAGCGCACCCTGCTGCGCGGTCACTATCGGCAGCTGGCGGACCGGGCGCTCACGGAAATCACCGGCGTCTCCGGCAGCACCTTCCCCGCCCTGGCCGACCTGCCGTTCCGAATCGTCGAGAGCGCCATCGCAACCCGCGCCGACATCGAACGCGGACTGCTCCCCGGGCCCGAGAACGAGGGCGCTGCCGGACTCCTCGCCGACACCTGCCTCCGCGCACTCGGATGGACGGAACCGCTGGACGACATCCGGGCGAAGTCGCGCGCACTGCTCGCCGAGACCGAGGGCGGAACATCCGTTCACCTCTAGCCGTGCATGTCGTCCCCGTGCGATAAAGTCTGGCGAACGCTTAGTCACTGGGGGGTTATCTTGAGCGAAGTCTTCGTCGTCACGGACGGCATCAGGAAATACGGCGCCACCGCTGCGCAGGCCGCCGAACAGATCACCAGCGCCGCCGCACTCGATCTCGGCGCGAATCTCGCGGCGCTCGCGCCCGTGTTCGGCCCGATCGGAGCCGACTTTCTCGCGTCATTCGCTGCCGCGCAGGCAAGTCACGCCGCTTCGGTCGCCGAACTCGCAACGCACTACGCGCAGACCGCGATCGCGGCCCACGCCACCGCCCAGTCCTACGATTCCGTCGACGGCGCCAACGGCGCCGCGCTCGGCGCCGTCGGCGACACGCTCGGGGGCCTCGCATGACGTCCCCCGAATCCGCCGGACAGCCCGCCGCGCCCGGATCGATCCTCGACCTGATCCAGGGCTCACCCGTCGGCGACGCCCTCGCCACACCATTGCCGAACACCCCGCTCGAGGCCGTGCAGAATTCCCCGCTCGGCCCGTTACTGGATGCGCCGCTCGGTGAGCTGCCACCTCTACCGGCCCTGCCGTCGTTGCCGCCCCTGCCACCGAACCCGGTCGAGGCTCTGCTGCAGGGGCACGCTCTGCCCGCACTGCCGGGTGTGGACGAATTGTTCAAGCCGCTCACCGATCTCGCCGGGAGCTTCGGCACCGGCACGTTCGGCGCATTCGACCCCACGTCCGTCCTCGACATGTCCTCGGGCCTGATCGACCAGGCGATGTCGATGAGCCTGTCGGGCCTGAAGGTCCTCGACCAGATCTGGCAGAGTCAGGCGGCGCAGGCAGCGCAGTCCCAGGGTGTGCAGGCCCAGGCGAGCGGCACCGAACTGAGCGAACGTGGCACGGAGATCTCGACCACCACCCAGACCGCCGCCGCGTCCGTGGCCCGGGGCAACGCGAACCTGATGACGATCTCGGAGTCGTTCGCGGCCACCGCGGTCGCCGCCGCGCCGATGGTACTGACGCCGCCCGGGCAGGCGATGCTTCTCGCGTCCGCGGCCGAGCACCTCAAGGCGGCCATCGGGGTCGTGACCCAGACGCGCACCGAACTGAACGAGCAGACCCTCACGATGAACGGTCTGGCCGCGCCCGTTCCGGTTCCGCCGCCGCCGGCGCCCGCAGCGATGGCGGGCGCCGCCCCGACATCACCGTTCGCCATCGCCTCCACCGTGATCGAGGGTGTCGGCAAACCGATGATCTCCACCGTCACCGACGGTGTCGGCGACCTGGTGTCGGCGAGCACCCAGGCGGCCAGTGCCTCCGCGTCCGATCTCCCCGCCGACACCGTCGCGGCGAAATCCGGCGCCACCGCGGCACACGGGGCCGCGGGCGGAGTTCCCGGCGCGGTGGGCACGGCCGGCGGCGCGGGCATCGGCCTGTACGGCGGCAGCGCCTCGGCGGGAAGCGGTTCGGTACCCCGCGGAGCGGTTTCCGGGGCGATCGTGCCGCCGGCGACCGCGACCCCGACGACACCGGGCACCGCTCCGGTACCCGGCGCCACTCCGGCCGCCTCGTCCCCTCTCGCACCGGGCGGGGCAATGGGCGGGACCGGCATGGCGGGCGCCGGGCGCGGCGGCGACGAACAGCTGAGCGGCCGGTCCACTCCGAGCTACCTCGTCAACGCCGGCGAGAACAACGCGTTCGCCGGCGACCTGCCGATGGTCGCGCCCGCCGTGATCGGCGGCGAGGATCTCGACGACGCCGCGTTCGGCGATCGCGGCTGATCACTCAGTCGAGCAGTGCCGCCACCTCGTGATCGGTGAGCGTGGTGGTCGGCACGCGGCCCTCCGAACGCACCAGTTCCACGGCCCGGAACAACGCGCGTTCGGGCAGGGCCGCGCCACGCGCTTCCGCGCGGAGTTGCTCGATGAGGACCGACGCAATCGCGGCGGCCGGCACGAGTTCGCTGGTCGTCAGGGCGTCGGCGAGCCGGCGGAGCCCGAGGATCTCGAGTTCCCGGCCGCCGTCCGTCGTGTAGAGGGCGAGCGGAACCGCGAGGCTCCCGTCGGGATCCGTGATCCGCACGCTCACCTCACTGACCCGGGCCGAACGGACCACCAGTTCCGCGGCGACCGCGCGGGTGACGTCGACGTGCCGGCTGCGCAGTCCGCCCGTCGACCGGATCCGCCCGGCCTGCAGCGTGATGCGACGCCGCAACGTGAGGAGCGCGGACGCGGCGGTCGGGACGGCGATCACGGCCCCGACCGTCACACCGACCCACACCGGACCGAAGAACCCGACGACGACGCCGACCACGACACCGATCAGCACGGCGATCGCCGCGACCTTCTTGAGCCGCGGTGCGATCAACGCGATCGGGACGAGATCGAGCGACACCGGCGCGGTGTCGTCAGGCGCCAAGGATGGCTCCGACGCGCGCGACAACATCCGCCGACGACACCGATTCCTGATCGCCGGTCGCGAGATTCTTGATTCCCACCGTGCCCTCGGCGATGTCGCGGTCGCCGAGCACCAGCGCCAGCGCGGCGCCGGACCGGTCGGCGGCCTTCATCGCGCCCTTCACGCCGCGGTTGCCGTACGCGAGATCGACTCGAATTCCCTGGGCGCGCAACTGCTGCGCGACCACCACCAGTTTCGCCTTCGCGTCCTCGCCCAGCGGGACGCCGAAGACGTCGCAGCGGGCCGTCGAGCCCGCGGTCTTGCCTTCCGCGGCGAGCGCGAGGACGGTGCGGTCGACACCGAGCCCGAAACCGATGCCGGACAACGGCTGACCACCCAGCTGGGCCATCAGACCGTCGTACCGTCCGCCGCCGCCGATACCCGACTGCGCGCCGAGACCGTCGTGGACGAACTCGAACGTCGTCTTCGTGTAGTAGTCGAGGCCGCGGACCATCCGCGGGTTGACCACGTACGGCACCCCCAGCGCGTCGAGGTGCGCGAGCACCTCGTCGAAGTGCGCCTTCGCCGTGTCCGAGAGGTGATCGAGCATGAGCGGGGCGTCCGCCGTCATCTCGCGCACCTCCTTGCGCTTGTCGTCGAGCACCCGCAGCGGGTTGATCTCCGCCCGTCGGCGGGTCTCCTCGTCGAGGGGGAGCGCGAACAGGAACTCCTGCAACCGTTCCCGGTATTGCGGACGGCACGTGTCGTCGCCGAGGGACGTGATCTCCAGCCGGAAACCCTCGAGACCGAGGCCGCGGAAACCGGCGTCGGCGACGGCGATGACCTCGGCGTCGAGTGCCGGGTCGTCGACGCCGATGGCCTCCACCCCGACCTGCTGCAGCTGGCGATACCGGCCGGCCTGCGGCCGCTCGTAACGGAAGAACGGGCCGGCGTAGCTCAGCTTCACCGGCAGCTGGCCGCGGTCCAGGCCGTGCTCGATCACGGCCCGCATGACGCCCGCGGTGCCCTCGGGCCGCAGTGTCACCGAACGATCACCGCGGTCGGCGAACGTGTACATCTCCTTGCTGACGACGTCGGTGGACTCACCGACACCCCGAGCGAACAACGCGGTGTCCTCGAAGATGGGCAGTTCGATGTGGCCGTATCCGGCCAGACGCGCGGCGCGCGTGAGTCCGTCACGGACCGCGACGAACTCGGACGACTGCGGCGGGACGTAATCGGGGACGCCCTTGGGGGCGGAGAAGGTGCTGGCTTTGCTCACTGTCGTTACTTTTCCTTATTTCGATCCCGGGAGTCCAACGAGAAACGGGTTCGACCCACGTTCGGCGCCGACGGTGCTCGAGCCGCCGTGCCCGGGGAGGACCGCCGTGTCGTCGGCGAGGACCAGAAGCTTGTCGGCGATCGACTGCAGCAACTGTTCGTGGTTGCCGCCGGGCAGGTCGCTGCGGCCGATCGATCCCTGGAACAGCGTGTCACCGGTGAGGGCGATCTCGACGGGGCCGTTCTCGGTGTCGACCCGGGTCCGGAAGACGACGGACCCCTGCGTGTGCCCCGGCGTGTGATCGACGGCGAACGACATCCCGGCCTGTTCGAGCACGTCGCCGTCGGCCAGTTCGATGACCTCGCCGGGCTCGACGAACGTCATGCCCTCGATGAACGGTTTCATCGTCGGGCCGATGCCGCGGCCGGGGTCCGACAGCATGTACCGGTCCTCGGGGTGGATGTACGCGGGGATCCCGAACTTCTCGCACACGTCGTAGGCGTTCCAGACGTGGTCGAGATGACCGTGGGTCAGCAGGACCGCCGTCGGGGTCAGATTCGACTGGTCCAGGAACTCGAACAGCGGTTCGGCGGCGTCCTGTCCTGGGTCGACGACGACGCACTCCGGGGCGTCGTCCTGGGCGAGGATGTAGCAGTTGGTCTGAAACATCCCGGCCGGGAATCCTGTGACGAGCACGCGCGACGCTCCTGTTCGAGTGGTCCTTGCAGTCGCTACAGCCTAAGCCGCCGCCCCGCCAGGATGTTCTCAGGTTCGGATGGCAGACTCTGGAGGTCGTGTGCCGGGGGCAGTTCGCACCGGCCACCTGCCCTATCGACCGACTTCCAGCCAGACCGACACGGGAGGACCACCGCAGTGCCGAGCAACGAGCAGCGCCGGGAAGCAGCGAAACGAAAGCTCGAGCGTCAGCTCGAACGCCGCGCCGACAGAGCACGCAAGCGTAAGCAGCTGACCATCGCCGGTTCGGTGCTCGGTGTCGTGCTCGTGGTGGCCGCCGGCGCCGTCGTCTTCTCCCTCACCCGCGGCGACGACGAGGCGACGGAGGCATCGGCGGCGGAGTCGGTGACGGCATCACCGCAGTCGCCCGGTGTGATGCCCGCAGGCCGGTCCGAACCGCTGCCCGAGAAGGTGTCGTGCACGTACACCCCCGACGGTCAGCCGCCGGCGAAGCAGGTGAACCCGCCGCGCACCGACGAGATCGACACCACGCTCCGGGAAGTCAGCGTCAGCATGCAGACGACGCAGGGCAATATCGGCCTGGTCCTGGACAACGCCGACTCCCCCTGCACGGTCAACAACTTCCTGAGCCTGGCGAGCCAGAACTACTTCGACAACACCCCCTGCCACCGGCTCGTCACGTCCGAGGGACTGAAGGTCCTGCAGTGCGGCGATCCCACCGGCGCGGGCACCGGCGGACCGGGCTACGGGTTCGCCAACGAATTCCCCACCGACCAGTACGAGGCGTCCGACCCGTCGCTGCAGGTTCCGGTGACGTACCCGCGCGGCACCATCGCGATGGCCAACAGCGGTCAGCCCGACAGCAACGGCAGCCAGTTCTTCCTCGTCTACGCCGACTCGCAGCTGCCCCCGCAGTACACCGCGTTCGGAAAGGTCGACGAGACCGGTCTCGCGACCATCGAGAAGGTCGCGGCGGCCGGCGACGACGGATCGATGCAGGCCGGCGGCGGCAAGCCCAACCTGCCGATCGACATCACGTCCGTCCGGATGGACTGACGTCTCGTGTGAGGATGGACCGATGAAACGCACCTCGATTCTCGTCGCAGGCGTGAGCCTCGCGGTCCTCCTCGCCGGCTGTTCGGATTCGTCCGACTCCGGCGGCTCGTCGACCGGCACCTCGTCGAAGGCGGCCGCCACGAGCGCGGCGGAGCAGTCGCTCGATCTGTCCAGGTTCGGCACGCTCCCCGCGGTCCCGGCTCCCGCCGGGGCCACCGTGGACTGCACGTACCCGGCGGGGCGGCCCGCCGTCAAGGACGTCACCCCGCCGCCCACGTCCGGTGTGTCCACGGTGGGCACGGTTCCTGTGGATCTCCAGACCAGCGCCGGACCGATCGGGCTGGTCCTGGACCGCGCCGAGGCCCCGTGCACGGTGAACAGCTTCACCAGCCTGGCCCAGCAGGGATACTTCGACGACACCCCCTGCCACCGGCTGACGACCGAAGTGGGTCTGCAGGTGCTGCAGTGCGGCGACCCGAGCGGGTCGGGCACCGGCGGCCCGGGCTACGGATTCGACACGGAGTACCCGGAGACCGCGTTCGCGCCGAACGATCCGGCACTCGCGAATCCGGTGGTCTACCCCCGCGGCACCGTCGCGATGGCCAACAGCGGGCAGCCCGGCAGCAACGGCAGCCAGTTCTTCCTCGTCTACGCCGACTCGGTGCTCCCGCCCAACTACACCGTCTTCGGGTCGATCTCCGAGGAGGGCCTCGCGACCGTCGAGAAGATCGCGGCGGACGGCGACGACGGATCCATGTCCGCAGGCGGCGGCAAGCCGAACACCCCGGTGCAGATCGAGACCGCGAAGGTCGGCTGACCCCTGCCGGCTGCCCACTCCCCGGATGCACGAACGGGACGGTCGTTCGATCTGATCGAACGACCGTCCCGTTCGTCGCCGGGGACGACCGCTACGCCGCGGACGTCACCCGGTACACGTCGTACACGCCCTCGACGTTGCGGACCACGTTCAGCACGTGCCCGAGGTGCTTCGGGTCGCCCATCTCGAACGTGAACTTACTGATCGCCACCCGGTCGCCGGACGTCGTCACCGACGCCGACAGGATGTTGACCTTCTCGTCGGCGAGCGCCTTCGTCACGTCCGACAGCAGCCTGTGCCGATCGAGCGCCTCGATCTGGATCGCCACCAGGAACACCGACGACGGGGACGGCGCCCACTTGACCTCGATGATCCGCTCGGACTGCTCCTGCAGGGAGCCGGCGTTGGTGCAGTCGGTGCGGTGGACGCTGACCGCGCCGCCCCGGGTCACGAAGCCCATGATCTCGTCGCCGGGCACCGGTGTGCAGCACTTGGCCAGTTTGGCGACCGTGCCCTCCGCACCGGGAACCAGCACGCCCGCGTCGCCGGTGCTCCGCGGACGCATCGGCATGGTCGACGGGGTGGACCGCTCGGCCAGCTCCTCCTCGACGTCGCCGACTCCGCCCAGGTGCGCCACCAGACGCTGGACGACGTGCTGCGCCGACACGTGACTCTCGCCGACAGCCGTGTACAGCATCGACACGTCTGTGTAGTGCAGTTCGTGCGCGATGGACGCCATCGATTCGGCGTTCATCAGGCGCTGCAGCGGCAGGCCGACCCGCCGCACCTCCTTCGCGATGGCGTCCTTGCCCGCCTCGAGCGCCTCCTCGCGGCGTTCCTTGGCGAACCACTGCCGGATCTTCGTCTTGGCGCGCGGGGAGACGACGAACGTCTGCCAGTCGCGGCTGGGACCGGCGTTGACGGCCTTGGAGGTGAAGACCTCCACCACCTCGCCGTTCTCGAGCTTGCGTTCGAGTGCCACCAGCCTGCCGTTGACCCGGGCGCCGATGCAACGGTGCCCGACCTCCGTGTGCACCGCGTACGCGAAGTCGACGGGCGTCGACCCGGCCGGAAGAGTCACCACGTCGCCCTTGGGGGTGAAGACGAAGATCTCCTTGACCGCGAGGTCGTAGCGCAGCGACTCGAGGAACTCCCCCGGGTCCGCGGCCTCACGCTGCCAGTCGAGGAGCTGACGCATCCACGCCATGTCGTCGACCTCGGCGACGTCACCGGAGTGTCTGCCCTTGGTCTCCTTGTACCGCCAGTGCGCGGCGATGCCGAACTCCGCGGTCCGGTGCATGTCGTGGGTGCGGATCTGCACCTCGAGGGGTTTGCCCTCGGGTCCGACGACGGTGGTGTGCAGCGACTGGTATACGCCGTAGCGCGGCTGCGCGATGTAGTCCTTGAACCGGCCCGCCATCGGCTGCCACAGCGAGTGGACGACACCGACGGCCGCGTAACAGTCGCGGACCTCGTCGCACAGGATCCGCACCCCGACCAGGTCGTGGATGTCGTCGAAGTCGCGGCCCTTGACGATCATCTTCTGGTAGATCGACCAGTAGTGCTTGGGCCTGCCCTCGACGACCGCGTTGATGCGCGACGCAGTGAGGGTCGCGTTGATCTCCGCGCGCACCTTCGCCAGGTAGGTGTCGCGGGACGGCGCCCGGTCGGCGACGAGCCGCACGATCTCGTCGTACTTCTTGGGATGCAGGATCGCGAACGACAGGTCCTCGAGTTCCCATTTCACGGTGGCCATGCCGAGCCGGTGGGCCAGCGGCGCGATGACCTCGAGCGTTTCGCGGGCCTTGCGGGCCTGCTTCTCGGGTGGCAGGAACCGCATGGTCCGCATGTTGTGGAGCCGGTCGGCCACCTTGATCACCAGCACGCGCGGATCGCGGGCCATCGCGATGATCATCTTGCGGATGGTCTCGCCCTCGGCGGCGTTGCCGAGCACCACCTTGTCGAGTTTGGTGACCCCGTCGACCAGGTGCGCGACCTCTTCGCCGAACTCGTCGGTCAGCTGCTCGAGGGAATAGCCGGTGTCCTCGACGGTGTCGTGGAGCAGTGCCGCGACGAGGGTGGTCGTGTCCATTCCCAGTTCGGCGAGGATGCTGGCGACGGCGAGCGGATGGGTGATGTACGGGTCGCCCGACTTGCGGCGCTGGCTGGCGTGCCGCTCCTCGGCCACGTCGTAGGCGCGCTGCAGGAGCGCCAGGTCCGCCTTGGGGTAGAGCTCGCGATGCAGACTGACGAGGGGTTCGAGAACCGGCCGGATGGTCGTGTTCCGCTGTCCTGTGATGCGCCTGGCGAGTCGCGCTCGTACCCGGCGCGATGCGGACGCCGGAACGGCGAATCCCTGTGCTCCACGGTTGTTACCGGAAGCCGGGTTCGCTGCAGGTGACTCGGCATCGGATTGCGCAGACGCGGGTGTTCCCGTGTTCTGCGACCGATCAAGATTCGAAGTCATGCCGTCACCTCCTACCACTGAAATGGCTCGGGCTCTGGGGCCCTGGTTGGTCTCGGGCATGCGCCCCGGTGGCCGTGGCGACCACCAGGCCCAACTTTAGTACTCAGACCGTGACGAGGGACGTGAGCGGGTACTTTCCGAGGCGCTCCCGGCCGCCCAGCGCGGCGATCTCCAGGACCACGGCGATGCCGATCACGCGGGCACCTGCGGATTCCACGAGCCGCGCCGTCGCGTCGAGGGTGCCGCCGGTGGCGAGGACGTCGTCGACGACGAGCACGGAGCGCCCGTCCAGGCCGATCGATCCGGCCGGGATCTCCAGCGTGGCCGTTCCGTATTCGAGGGTGTACGCCTGCGACAGCACGGGCGGCGGCAGTTTGCCCGACTTCCGCACGGCCACCACACCGGATCCCAGCTCCCGGGCCACGCCGCCGCCGAGGAGGAACCCCCGCGCGTCGACGGCGGCGATCACCTCCGCCGCCGGGGCGCACGCGGCGAGCGCGTCGACGACGACGCGGAAACCGTCGGCGTCGGAGAAGACGGGCGTCAGATCGGCGAACCGCACGCCGGGTTGCGGGAAGTCGTCGGCCCACCGGGTGAGCCGGGTGACGGCGTCGCGGGCCGCGGAATGATCGGTCACCGGCGCAGAACCCACCTGTCCATGTTCCATCCGGCGCCCGACACGGTCGGATTGACCGTTCCCGACTGCAGACCCGAGGCGAACGCGACGGTCCGCGGCTGGTCGAACAGCGGCACCGTCGGCACGTCCGACCACAGGATGTTCTCCGCCTCCGTCGACAGCGACAGCTGGGTGGCGGTCGAGTCGTCGACGGCGAGCTGGTCGACGATCTGGTCGACGCGACTGTTGCTGTAGTCGCCGACATTCGAGCCGTTTCCGCTGCGGAGGGCGTACATCGCGGTGGTGGCCGCGGCGGTGCCCGCCGCACCGGGAGCGGACGCCGTGCCCGCGAGCACCACGTCCACCTGTCCGCCGCGCAGCATCGACGGCGTGAAGTCGGGCGAGGCGACATCTTGCACGGTGATCCCCGCCGGGGCGCAGGCCGCCGCGACCGCGGACACGATCTCGGCGCGCCGCGGGTTCGGCCCCAGATATCCGATCCGGACGGTCGCCGACGTGTTGTCGGTCTCGGCCAGCGCGGCGGTGGCCGCAGCGGTGTCCGCCGTCTCGTACCGGCCGCCGACGGCGCCGGCCACCGACTGATGGACCAGGCTGTCGGGTGCGGTGACCCGCGTGTCGACCGCAGCGCCGGAGCCGGCGCCGTCCGTGTCCGGTTCGGCGGCGAGCCCGAACTTCGACGCCAGCTCGTCGCGGGGCAGGCAGGCCGCGAACGCGCGCCGTCCGGCTGCGTTCTCGAACAGACCCGAGGTGGACAGGACGAACTGCTCGACGCTGCGGGAGGCCACCTCGGTCACGTCAAACCCGCCGAGGTCCAGATCCGGCGCCGAACCCGCGGCGACGTCGACGACCTCGACGGAACCGTCACCGATCCGCGCGCGGACGTCGGAAGACTTGGGCCACACCACGATCCGGGACGTGGCGGGGCGGTTCCCCCACCAACGGTCGTTGGCCACCAGCACCAGGCCCTCGTCCGCGGAGAACGATTCGACCTTGTAGGGGCCGGACGCGGGGAACTTGGCGAGGTCGAGGTCGCCCGGTATCATCGTCCATCCGCCGTTCCAGAAGTCCGCGACGCGCGACAGTGCGCCGGTATCGGAACTCTGCACGGCGGCAACGATGTCGGGGACCCCCGCCGCGGCGGCGACCACATGGGCGGGCATCATCGACGTCGCACCGAACAGCGATTTCCAGTCCGTGACGTTGCGTCCCGCCTTGAACGTGACGACGGCGTCCTTCGCGCCGGTCTGGCAGTCGACCCGGTCGATGTCCGCGTAGCCGGCGGTGCTCGCCGCATCGAACATCGGGAACCGGCCACTGTTCGCCGCCCACGTGAGCACGAGATCGTCGCAGGACATCGGGACGCCGTCGGAGTAGACGGAGTCGGGGTTCAGTTTGTACTGGATGGTGAGAGCGTCCCCGGGCATCGCGTTGGCGGTGCCGATGTCCGTGTCGGCCACCGGTCCGCCTTCGGGCCCCGTGTAGGTGAACCCGGGCAGTACCCGGGCGAAGGCCTGACGCGCCCCGGATACGGCACCCGCGACGGTGTTCGCATTGTAGGTGGTGACGGTGTTGTCGATGGCGTAGCCGATCGACGGGATCTGCTCGCCCTCCTCGGCACACCCGACGAGGGTGCCTGCGAGGAGCACGGTCGCGAGGAGACCGGCACCCGACACGGCCGCCGTCCGGCCGGGTCGGGTGGGCGCACCGCGCCGGGTGCTGTGCGATGCGGGCATGTCAGTGCCTCTTCTTGTTGCGCTTCCCGGTGGGGCGGGAGCCCGGAGCGGGTGCGGTCGACGCGGTTCGGGAGCGCGGCACGGCGGCCTCCGTCGTGGCGGCCGCGGTCGCCGGGGCGCCGGCCTTGTGCGCTCCGCCTCCGGCCAGGGTCGCCCGGCGGGCCAGGACCTTGCGTGTGTGCGCGGCCACCGGACCCCACCGCTCCTTCAGGGTGACCAGCAACGGAGTCGCGAAGAAGATCGACGAGTACGCACCGACGATGATGCCGACGAGCTGCACCAGCGCCAGGTCCTTCAGCGTTCCGACACCGAGCATCCACACCGCGACCACCATCAGCGCGAGCACCGGCAGCACGCTGATCAGGGTGGTGTTGATGGAGCGCATCAACGTCTGGTTGACCGCCAGGTTCGCCTGCTCCGCGTACGTGCGTCGGGTCAGGTGCAGAATTCCCCGGGTGTTCTCCTCGACCTTGTCGAACACCACCACCGAGTCGTAGAGCGAGAACCCGAGAATCGTCAGCAGACCGATGACGGTCGCGGGGGTCACCTCGAAGCCGACGAGCGAATACACACCGGCGGTGACGGCGATGTCGAAGAACAGTGCGACGATCGCGGCGATCGCCATGTCGCGCTCGAACCGGACCGCGATGTACACGCTGACGATCACGAGGAACACAAGCAGCGCGATCAGCGCCTTCTGGGTGATCTGCCCGCCCCACGTCTCGCTGACGTCGGCGACGCTGATCACGTTCTCGTTGACGGTGCCGTCACTGTCCTTCGGCTGGAACTCGTCGTACAGCGCATCCTGAAGCTTCACCACCTGGGCCGCGTCGAGCGCCTCCGAGCGGATCTGCACCGTTGCACTCGAACCGGAGCCGACCGTCTGCACCGAGACGGGGTCCATACCCAGCGCCTCGGAGTAGACGTTCTCCACCTGCGCGGTGTCGATCCCGTCGCCCGCGGGGAACTGGATCCGCGATCCACCCTCGAAGTCGATACCGAGGGTGAATCCGCGGACGAGGATGCTCAGCAGCGAGATCAGCACGATCGTGCCGGTCAGGATGTAGTAGAAGCGGCGGCGGCCGACCACCTCGAAGGCGCCGGTTCCGGTGTACAGCCGGGACAGCCAGCTGTGCTGGGGCATCGACGTCTGGTTGACGCCCGAATCTGACAGCGAAGACTCGGGGTCCGTCTGCGAGGCAGACTTGGGCGACGTGGTCGATTCGCTCATACTCGTGACTCCTTCGCCGACGCTGCGGCAGCCTTGCGTTCCTTGGCGATCTGCTGCACGGCACCCAGCCCGTTGACACCCGGCCTGGACCAGAACGGCGACTTCGAGGCCAGGTGGACCAGCGGCCACGTCACCAGGAACACGACGACGACGTCGAGGATGGTGGTCAGGCCGAGTGTGAACGCGAAGCCGCGCACCTGGCCGACCGCGAGGATGTACAGCACCGCGGCGGCGATGAAGCTGACCGCGTTACCGGACAGGATCGTCCGGCGTGCACGGGCCCAGCCGCGCGGAACGGCGGACCGGAAACTGCGGCCCTCTCTCATCTCGTCCTTGATTCTCTCGAAGAACACCACGAACGAGTCGGCAGTCATGCCGATACCGATGATCAGGCCGGCGATGCCTGCGAGGTCGAGAGTGAAGTTGATGTACCGGCCGAGCAGCACCATGATCGCGTAGACCATCACCCCGGACAGGACCAGGGACAGCGCCGTGAGCACTCCGAGCATGCGGTAGTAGAGCAGGCAGTAGAGCAACACCAGGACCAGACCCACCAGACCGGCGATGAGACCGGCCTCCAGAGAGGCGAGACCCAGGGTCGCGGACACCGTCTCGGCCTCCGACGCCGCGAACGACAGCGGCAGCGAACCGTACTTCAGGGTGTTCGCGAGTTCCTTCGCGCTGTCCGCGGTGAACGAACCGGTGATCGACGTCGAACTGCCTGCGGGTGTTGCACCCTGCACGACCGGCGCGCTGACCACCTTGGAGTCGAGCGTGAACGCGGCCTGCTTGCCGATGTTCTGCGACGTGAACGTGGCCCAGGTGTTGCTGCCCTCGGACTTGAACGTCAGGCTCACCTCGTGCCGCGACTGCTGGGAGTTGTACCCGGACGTCGCGTCGGCGATCTCCTGGCCGTCGATGATCGCCGGTTCGAGCAGGTACACGGCCTGACCGTCGGTGGAGCACGCGACCAGCGGCAGTGCCGGGTCGTCGTTGCCGCGCAGCGGGTCGGGCACGGTGCAGTCGAGCGTCGCCATCGCCTGCTGCTGCACCGCGGGGTCGGTGCTCTGGCGCGTGGCCCGGGCGGCCGCGATCTCGTCGGCTGCCTCGGCGGTCTCGGTCCCGGACTCGTCGGTGGGCGCCGTGGGGGCGGGCTCGGGTGACGTGGACGGATCCTGCGCCGGGAACGGCCGGTTCTGCGGCGCGGGGGTCTCGGTTCCGGCGGGCGCCTGCGCCGGTGTCTCACCGGCGGCGGGCACCTGCGTGCCGGGAGCGGCCGCGGCCTGCGACGTCTGGACGGGGCGGACGTACAACCGCGCCGTCTGGCCGAGCGACCGGGCCTGGGCGCTGTCGTCGCCGGGCACGGTGATGACCAGGTTGTCGCCGTCGATGACCACCTCGGAGCCGGACACGCCGAGTCCGTTCACACGGGTCTCGATGATCTCCTGCGCCTGCCGCAGGCTGTCCGGCGTCGGCTTGCTGCCGTCCGGGGTGCGTGCGGTGAGGGTGACTCGGGTCCCACCTTGCAGGTCGATGCCCAGCTTGGGTGTCGCGGACTTGTCGCCGGTGAAGAACACCAGGGCATACAGAACCGCCACGAGCACCGCGAAAACGGTGAGGTAGCGGACGGGATGCACCGATCCTGTGGAAGGTGCCACGATCTCTATGTCTCCTCAGTACGTGCAGTTCGGGTGGGAGCGCTCACAGCGCACGGGACCGGCCGACGCAGGGCTGTGCCCCGGTCGCCGTGCCCGGGGCGTTCGCGACGCGACGGCTGCGCGGGTGCGCTGCCGAAGCGCCGGTCAGTCCTTGTTCAACCGCGGCGGGGTGTCGCCGCCGTTCTCACGATCCTCGCGCACGATGTCGGTGGCGGGGGCCTCGGTGCCGATCGATTCCTGATCGATCGACTCGTGGTCGATGGCACCGTCACCCTGCAGCGGGGCGTCGACGATCTGCTCGCGGACCACGAGACGCGACCACGTGGTGACCACGCCGGGAGCGATCTCGAGGTCGATCGTGTCGTCGCCGAGCGCGACGACGGTGCCGTGCAGTCCGGCGGTCGTGAGGATGCGGTCGCCCACCGAGAGCGAGTCCTGCAGAGCGGTCACCTTGGCCGCCTCCTTCTTCTGCCGGCGGATCCCCAGGAACATCGGGACGAGCAGCGCCAGAATCAGGAGCGGGAAGAGAAAATCCATCTGTAAGTCAACCTCGAGGTATGTCGCACGGTCCGAAGCACTGGTCCCGGTTGGACCGATGCAATACACCAGTGTGCCATCACCGGCCCGGGCACCGGTTCGGTCGGCACCGGGCGGGCGTTTCTCCCGGCGTCGATCAGGGGTCTTCAGGATCGAACAGGGAGGCCTGCGGCTCGTTGACGCGGACCTCGATTCCGCCGGTCACGGCGTCCGGCGGCGGGGTCAGGCCCAGTTGCATCCACGCGGCCGCAGTGGCGACACGGCCGCGGGGTGTGCGGGCGATCATTCCGGCCCGGACGAGGAACGGCTCACACACCTCCTCGACGGTGGCGGGCTCCTCACCCACCGCGACGGCCAGGGTCGACACCCCGACCGGTCCGCCGCCGAAGCTGCGCACCAGGGCGCTGAGGACGGAGCGGTCGAGGCGGTCGAGTCCCAGCTGGTCGACGTCGTACACGGCGAGGGCCGCGTGCGCGATCTCGCGGGTGACGACGCCGTCGGCGCGGACCTCGGCGTAGTCGCGGACGCGGCGGAGCAGACGGTTCGCGATCCGGGGCGTGCCCCGCGACCGGCTCGCGATCTCGGCGCCGGCCTCCTCGCCGAGTCGCACCCCGAGGATGCCCGCCGATCGCAGGAGGATCTGCTGCAGCTCCGCCGGTTCGTAGAAGTCCATGTGGGCGGTGAACCCGAATCGGTCGCGCAGCGGCCCGGTGAGCGCACCCGACCGGGTGGTGGCCCCGACCAGGGTGAACGGCGCGACCTCCAGGGGGATGGACGTGGCGCCGGGACCCTTGCCGACCACCACGTCGACCCGGAAGTCCTCCATCGCGAGGTAGAGCATCTCTTCCGCCGGACGGGCGATGCGGTGGATCTCGTCGATGAACAGCACGTCGCCCTCGACGAGATTGCTCAGCATGGCGGCCAGGTCGCCGGCACGCTCGAGCGCCGGACCCGACGTCAGCCGCAGCGAGGAGCCCAGTTCGGCGGCGATGATCATCGCCATGCTGGTCTTCCCCAGCCCGGGCGGACCGGACAGCAGGATGTGATCCGGGGTGCCGCCGCGCATCTTCGCGCCGGTCAGGACGAGTTGCAACTGCTCCCGGACCCGCGGTTGCCCGATGAAATCGTGCAGGTTCTTCGGCCGCAGGCTGGCCTCGATGTCGCCGTCGCCGGCGACGAGACCGGCCGAGACCGGGGACTCGTCGTCGTAGTCGCCGCCGGGTTCGGAAGTCATCGGGTCTTCCCGAGCAGGGACAGGGCGGAGCGCAGCGCGGACGAGGTGGTCGACTCGGGCGCCTCGGCGAGGACGGAGTCGGTAGCCTGCTCGGCCTGCTTGGCAGGGAACCCGAGCCCGACGAGCGCCTCGACGATCTGGTCGCGGACCGATCCGCCGCCGCCCGCGCCGAGCGGCACCGCCCCGGACGTGGACGCGACCGCGTCGACCTTGTCTCGCAGTTCGACGACCATCCGCTCGGCCCCGCGCTTGCCGATGCCCGGCACCCGGGTGAGTGCCGTGACGTTGCCCTCGGCGAGCGCGGCCCGCAACGCTTCCGGTTCGAGGACGGCGAGTGTCGCCATCGCCAGGCGCGGACCGACCCCCGACACCGTCTGGAGCAGCCCGAACAACTCCTTGGACTCCGAGTCGGGGAACCCGTACAGCGTCATCGAGTCCTCGCGGACGATCATCGCCGTGACCAGCCGGGCCTCGGTTCCCCGCTGCAGCCCACCGAGCGTGGCCGGGGTCGCGTTCACGCGGTACCCCACTCCCGCGGATTCGATCACCGCATGGTCGAGGGCGATCTCGAGCACCTCGCCGCGGACGGACGCGATCATCGTGTACCTGCCTTCTTCACTTCGGCCAGTCGGGCCTGGTAGCGACGTTTCTGTTCGGCGGCCGCGGCCTCGGCGCGGGCCATGCGTTCGATCATCGGCGCTCGCCAGCAATGGCAGATCGCCAGGGCCAGCGCATCCGCGGCGTCGGCCGGTTTGGGCGCGGCCGCCAGCTTGAGGATGCGTGTCACCATTGCCGTCACCTGAGCTTTGTCTGCCGATCCGCTTCCGGTGACGGCCGCCTTGACCTCACTGGGGGTATGGAAACACACGGGGATGCCGCGGCGCGCGGCGGCGAGGGCGACGACGCCGCCGGCCTGCGCGGTACCCATCGCGGTGCGCACGTTGTGCTGGGAGAACACCCGCTCGATCGCCACGACCTCGGGCCGGTGCAGATCGATCCACGATTCGGCGGCCTCGGAGATCCGCAGCAGCCGGGACGACAATTCGAGGTCCGCCGGGGTTCGGACCACGTCGACGGCGACCGGTGTGACGGTGCGACCGTTGCCGCCGTCCACCACTCCGAATCCACACCGGGTCAGACCGGGATCCACACCCAGCACACGCACGCACAGCCACCTCTCCCACGCCGAACAGCTGTTCGATAGCTTAGCCGTGGGGTCGGACGTGCCGGCGCACCAACACGCAGAACGCGGCGGGGCGGGCGAGCACCGCTCCCCCGCCCCGCGCCGTGCGTCCGCGTGATCAATCGTCGAGTTCGGCGAGCACCTCGTCGGAGAGGTCGACGTTGGTGTAGACGTTCTGCACGTCGTCGGACTCCTCGAGCGCGTCGACGAGCTTGAACACCTTGCGGGCCCCGTCGGCGTCGACCGGGACCTCGACGGATGCACGGAAGTCGGCCTCGGCGGAGTCGTAGTCGATGCCCGCCTCCTGCAGGGCGCTGCGCACGGCCACGAGGTCGGTGGGCTCGCTCACGATCTCGAACGTCTCGCCGAGGTCGGTGACCTCTTCGGCGCCCGCGTCGAGGACCGCCATGAGCACGTCGTCCTCGGTCTGATCGCCCTTCTCCAGGGTGACGACGCCCTTGCGGGCGAACAGGTAGGACACCGAACCCGGGTCGGCCATGTTGCCGCCGTTGCGGGTCATCGCGGTCCGCACCTCGCCGGCCGCACGGTTGCGGTTGTCGGTGAGGCATTCGATGAGGACGGCGACGCCGTTGGGTCCGTAGCCCTCGTACATGATGGTCTGCCAGTCGGCGCCGCCCGCTTCTTCACCGGCACCGCGCTTGCGGGCACGCTCGATGTTGTCGTTGGGGACCGACGTCTTCTTGGCCTTCTGGATGGCGTCGTACAGGGTGGGGTTTCCCGCAGGGTCGCCACCGCCGGTACGGGCCGCCACCTCGATGTTCTTGATCAGCTTCGCGAAGGCTTTGCCACGCTTGGCATCGATCACAGCCTTCTTGTGCTTGGTGGTGGCCCATTTGGAGTGGCCGCTCATGCGATTCAAGCCCCTTTCCTGCTGCTTTTGGCACGCCGAATGCGCGGTTTCAGCTTTGACGATGTTACCCGCAGCCCGGCCGCCCCTGCGCGATCCCGGGGTAACAACTCGCACAAGTCACCATTGTTTGCATAGAATGCAAACATGTTGATGCGGGTCGACCACAGCTCCGGCACCCCACTGGGCGACCAGATCGCCGCCAATGTGCGCGGCGCGTTCCTGCGCGGCGAGATCGGCGCGGGCGACCGGCTGCCCTCCGCCCGGGCGCTGGCCGAGTCCATCGACGTCAACCTCCACACGGTGCTCCGTGCCTACGCCGTTCTGCGCGACGAGGGGCTGATCGACCTCCGCCGTGGCCGGGGCGCGGTCGTGCGCGCCGACACGGACCCGATCCGCACCGGATTGACCGAAGCCGCACGCACTTTCGTCGCCGAGGCACGACGCCTCGGACTCGACACCGAACAGATGCTCGACGTGATCAAGGAGACCACGACACAATGACGACGTCCCGCACGCGCCTCCCCGCCTGCATCGCCGGTGTCGTCGCGGCCCGGATCCGCACCGACGCCGCGCTCTGACTCCCCGCCACCGTCGACGGCGCAGCCCAGGGTGCGGCGCTCCTCAACACGCTCGTCGCGCCTCGCCCGGCGGGTCAGACCCCGCGGACGATGTCGACGAACAACTCGTGCACTCGCCGGTCCCCCGTGACCTCCGGGTGGAACGACGTCGCCACCACGGAACCCTGCCGCACGGCGACGATGCGCCCGGCGGCCGCGCCACCCGACTCGGGCACCCGGGCGAGGACCTGGACGTCGTCGCCGACGCGCTCCACCCACGGGGCCCGGATGAACACGGCCCGCATCGGGTCGCCGACGATTCCCTCGAATTCGAGGTCGGACTCGAAGGAATCGACCTGACGGCCGAATGCGTTGCGGCGCACGGTCATGTCGATGGCGCCGAGATGCTGGGCGTCGGGCCGGGTGTCGAGGATCTCGCTCGCGAGGAGGATCATCCCGGCGCAGGACCCGTAGGCGGGCAACCCGTCGCGCAGACGGGCCTTCAGCGGCTCGAGCAGCTCGAAGATCTGCAGCAGCTTGCTCATCGTCGTCGACTCACCGCCCGGGATCACCAGGCCGTCGATCTTCTCGAGCTCCTCCGGGCGACGGATGCCCACGGCGTCGGCGCCCGAATCGTTCAGTGCGGCAAGGTGTTCACGGACGTCGCCCTGCAGGGCGAGTACTCCGACGAGGGGGCGGGTCATGCCATGTTTCCTGTCTCGATGTCGCGCTGGTCCTGATCGCGCTGAATACGGGTCAACCCCTCCTGCACCACGGCGGCGACCATGGTGCCGTTCCGGTCGAACATGCGGCCCTGGGTGAGGGCGCGGCCGAAGCCGGCGGAGGGTGAGGTCTGGTCGTAGAGCAGCCACTCGTCGGCGCGGAACGGGCGCAGGAACCACATGGCGTGGTCGAGCGACGCGGTCTGGGTGATCACCCCCGGGTGCGGGACCTTCGACGCACCGAGGAGCGTCATGTCACTGAGGTAGGCGAGGGTGCAGATGTGGAAGACCTGATCGTCGGGCAGCTTGCTGCGATAGCGCATCCACACGCGTTGCTGTGCGGCGATTCCGGTAGTCTTCCTGGTGCAGTCGGCCGGAACGATACGGACGTCCCATTCCTTCCACTCCCGGTAGAGATCGGTGGCGGCAAGCTCCTCGACGGTCTGTGCGTCGACGAGTTCCTCGGGCTCGGGGACCGACGGCATCGTGTCCTGGTGCTCGATGCCCTCGTCCTGCGAGTGGAACGACGCCGACATGGTGAAGATCGCCTTGCCGTCCTGGATGCCCGTGACCCGCCGGGTGCAGAAGGACCGGCCGTCCCGGATCCGGTCGACGAGGTACACGGTGGGTTCCACCGGATTTCCGGGGCGCAGGAAGTACCCGTGCAGGGAGTGCACCTCGAATCTCTCGTCGACGGTGCGGACGGCGGAGACGAGCGATTGACCAGCGACCTGCCCGCCGAACGTCCTCTTCAGCACGGACGGATGAACCGACCCGCGGAAGATGTCCTTCTCCAGCGCTTCGAGTTCGAGAATGTCCTCGATGCTCGCCATCCGCCCTCCTTCTGTGCCTGGTCAAGGTTATCCGCCCGGTTCGGGCTCGAGGCACCATGGGTGCCATGACGATGTTCACACCGACGAGCCCGGACGGTCTCGTCGCACTCGTCGCCGAACGTTGTCTCGCGGTGGACGGCACCGCCGTCGTCGCGATCGATGCCCCCGACGCCGCGCAGCCGCTCCCCCTCGCGGACGCGATCTGCGCGTCGCTGCGCGAACGCGGCCGGCCCTGCGACGTCGTGTCCGTCCACGACTACGTCCGGCCGGCCTCCCTGCGGTTCGAGCACGGACGTGACGACGAACTCAGCTACCGCACGCTCTGGTTCGACTACGACGCACTGAACCGGGAGGTGGTGCGGTCGGTCCGCGCCGACCGCCGGTGGTTGCCGCGGCTGTGGGACGAGGCCGAGGATCGCTCCGCCCGCTGTGCCCGCGTGCCCGCGGCCGACGGGCAGGTGCTTCTCGTGACCGGCCCGATGCTGCTCGGCCGGGACCTCGACTTCGACGTCACCGTGCACCTCCACCTGGGTGAAGGTGCCCTGCTGCGCCGCACCCCGGCCGATCAACGATGGACCGTGCCCGCGTTGCTGCGCCGCGCCGCCGACGTCACGGGCGAACCCGATCTGCTGGTGCGGTACGACCATCCGCCGAAACCCGCGGTCCGGGCGGGCCGCTGAGACCGGTCACCTCGCGCGCAGGAACCGGGTCAGTCCTTCCTGCACCACGGCGGCGACCAGATTCCCCTTCCGGTCGAAGATCCGTCCCTGCGCGAGCGCCCGGCCGAAGCCGGCGGACGGCGACGTCTGGTCGTACAGCAGCCATTCGTCGGCGCGGAACGGGCGCAGGAACCACAGCGCGTGATCGAGTGAGGCACCGTCGATCTCGACACCGGGATGCGGTGTCATCGCGGAACCGATGAGCGTCATGTCGCTCATGTACGCCAGCGCGCAGACGTGGAAGACGGGGTCGTCGGGCAGCGTCCGGCGGGACCGGAACCACGCCTGCTGTTGCGCTGCCGCACCGCGGATGCGGTCGACCTCGCCGTGTCCGACGATCCGGATGTCCCAGTCGGACCACTCGCGGGCCAGCCAGGCGATCTCCGGGTCCTCGGACTCGCTGGCGAACGGCAGCGAATCCGGCGGCGGGACCACCGGCATCTCGTCCTGGTGCTCGATGCCCACGTCGTCGACCTGGAAGGACGCCGACATCGTGAAGATGGCCTGGCCGTCCTGCACGGCGCTGACCCGCCGGGTGACGAACGAGCGGCCGTCCCGGATCCGGTCCACGAGGTACACGATCGGCATCGCGGGATTGCCGGGACGGAGGAAGTAGCCGTGCAGCGAATGCACCGCGAACCGGGGTTCGACCGTGCGGACCGCCGCCACCAGTGCCTGACCCGCCACCTGCCCGCCGAACGTGCGGGGCAGGAGAGTCTCGGTCGCTATGCCCCGGAAGATGTTCTCCTCGAGGCGTTCCACTTCCAGAATCTCTTCGATCGTCGCCATCCACGGCCCTTTCCGATGCTCGTCCGCTGACACTCTCCCACGGGCCCGCGCACCGGACCGCACCGCACGGGCCCCGGTGGGGCCTCGTGCGGTGCGAGCGGAAGAGCAGTGCCGGGAGCGCCGACGCTCGATCAGTGCTCGAGCGCGGGGATCACCAGCCGCGTTCGGCGAGCCGGTGCGGGACGGGGATGTCGTCGACGTTGATGCCGACCATCGCCTCGCCCAGCCCGCGGGACACCTTCGCGAGAACGTCCGGGTCGTCGAAGAACGTGGTCGCCTTGACGATCGCCGCGGCGCGCTCGGCCGGGTTGCCCGACTTGAAGATGCCGGATCCGACGAACACACCCTCCGCGCCGAGCTGCATCATCATCGCCGCGTCCGCCGGGGTGGCGATGCCACCGGCGGTGAACATGGTGACCGGCAACTTCCCGGCCTTGGCGACCTCGACGACCAGATCGTACGGGGCCTGCAGCTCCTTGGCCGCCACGTACAGCTCGTCCTCGCTCAGCGACGTCAACCGGCGGATCTCCCCGCCGATGGTGCGCATGTGGGTGGTCGCATTGGACACGTCGCCGGTGCCGGCCTCACCCTTCGAGCGGATCATCGCCGCACCCTCGGTGATGCGGCGCAGGGCCTCACCGAGATTGGTGGCACCACAGACGAACGGAACGGTGAACTTCCACTTGTCGATGTGGTTGGCGTAGTCGGCGGGCGTCAGGACCTCCGACTCGTCGATGTAGTCGACACCGAGCGACTGCAGGATCTGGGCCTCGACGAAGTGCCCGATCCGGGCCTTGGCCATCACCGGGATCGAGACGGCGGAGATGATGCCGTCGATCATGTCCGGGTCGCTCATCCGGGACACGCCGCCCTGGGCGCGGATGTCCGCGGGCACCCGCTCGAGTGCCATCACCGCGACGGCACCGGCATCCTCGGCGATCTTCGCCTGGTCGGGGGTGACGACGTCCATGATGACCCCGCCCTTCAACATCTCGGCCATGCCGCGCTTGACGCGCGCCGTACCGGTGGTGGGGGTGGTGTCGGGGGTGCTCACAGCGAACTCCTGAGGTGTGGCGTGGATTGGTTGCGATAGCGGCATGCGTGAGCGACGACGTTCACGCTGCAGTACCCGATTCTAGGACGAACGCCAGTCCACTTCCGTAGCCAGTCCGCGATTGCTGGCTTTCTCCGGACCTGCGGGCGGCTCAGGTGATCGCGCGCACCTCGGGGTCGTCGTCGGCAACGGCGACCGCTTCGGCCTCGTCGAGGAGATCCGCGAGGTCGTGCGGGTACACGGCTTCGCCCGCCGCCGCCAGGTCCCGCACCGTGTCCGCGGTGCACCACCGGTGACCGGTGATGGTGCGGCTCTCGAGTTCGGTGAAGCCGCCGTGGTGCGGCTCGAACCCGTCGGTACGCAACGCGAAGAACAGCTCCTCGGAGCGGATGAGCTGCCCGTTCCAGGAGAAGATCGCCACCCGGCGCCACATCGGTCCGCGCAGCGACTCGGGTGATGCGGTGTGCCCGGTCTCCTCGGCGATCTCCCGGACCGCGGCCGCCCGCAAGTTCTCGCCCTTCTCGACGGCGCCGCCGATCGTGAACCAGTAGTAGATGTCGGGGACGGTGGGGTCGTGTCCCCGCAGCAGCAGCACCCGGCCGTCACCGTCGAGCAGCACCACCCGGGCGGACGTCCTGACGGAGTCGAGGGACAGGCCCTCGGTGACCGCGGCGGCGGACGAGCGTTCGGTGATCTCGAAGTACGTCGGCAGCGGGGCCGTGCCGCCGAGGTGCAGCCACCGGACGGGCCGCCGGGTGCGCAGGGCGAGGGTGTCGCGGACGGCGTCGTTGTGGAATCGGCGGGCGATCAGCACCCGCGCCTCGGCATCGGCGAGTTCCGCCACCAGCTGGGGGCGCAGGGTGTCCGGGTCCAGCGACGAGAGTGCGCTGGACAACGCGTTCTCGGCGATCTCCCGGTCGGCCCGGTCCGACCGTTCGGCCCTGGCCGCCAGCGCGGCCAGCGACCTGCCGTCGGGTGGGTCCATCGCCGCGGCCGCCGCGCGGACGACCACCGCCCGGCGGGCGAGGGCCGCGTCGAGGGCCTGCCAGGACAGGTCGGAGCGGACGTGCAGGCGGTCGAGGCGGTTCGCCGTGCCGTACGCCCACAGGCCGATCGCGAGGACGACGGCCGCGACCAGCGCGAGAACCAGGATCGTGAGGGCGGAGAGCGTCACGAGCCGACCTCCCGGACGCCGTCGCGGCCGACGGTGACCGTCTCGTAGACGCGCAGGATCTGCTCGGCCACCACCGGCCAGTCGTATTCGGTGACCACCGTGCGGCCGACGTCGGTGAGCGCGGCGCTGTGCTCCGGGTCGCCGAGCACCGAGTCGATCCCGGCGGCGAGCGCCGCCGCATCCCCCACCGGCACCAGCACGCCCGCCTGGCCGTCCCGCAGGACCCGGCGGAACGCGTCCAGTTCGCTCGCAACGACGGCCGCTCCGGCGGCCATCGCCTCCACCAGCACGATGCCGAAACTCTCACCGCCGAGGTTGGGGGCGCAGTACACGTCGGCGCTCCGCAGCGCCGACGCCTTCTCGGCGTCGTCGACCTGGCCGAGCAGACGCAGATGCCCGAAGACCGGGCCCGCCTCGCGGCGCAACTTGTCCTCGTCGCCGCGGCCGACGACCAGCACCTCGAGGTCGGGATACTTCTCCACCAGCGCGGGCAGCGCCTTCAGGAGCACGGCCATGCCCTTGCGGGGCTCGTCGTAGCGGCCGAGGAAGAGGATGGTCTTGCCGGGGCGCGGGTAGCCGGGCAGCGGTTCGGCGTTCGCGAACGCCGGGACGTCGACACCGTTGGGGATCTCGACGGCGTCGGAGCCGAGCGATTCCACCTGCCAGCGCCGCGCGAGCTCCGATACCGCGATGCGCCCGCTGATCTTCTCGAGATACGGCTGGAGTACACCCTGAAACGTGCTCAGCACCAACGACTTCGTGGTCGAGGTGTGGAACGTCGCCACGATGGGCCCCTCCGCCACCCGCATGGCGAGCATGGACAGGCTCGGCGCGTTGGGCTCGTGGATGTGCAGGACGTCGAAGTCGTTGTCCGAGATCCAGCGCCGGACCCGGGCACTCGCGGCGGGGCCGAAACTCAGCCGGGCCACCGAACCGTTGTAGGGAATGGCGAGGGCGCGTCCCGCCGACACGACGAAACCGGGCAGGTCGACGTCGTCGGACGCCGGCGCCAGGACGCTCACCTTGTGCCCGCGCTCGATCAGGACCTCCGCGAGGTCGACGACGTGGGCCTGCACTCCGCCCGGGACGTCGAACGAGTACGGGCAGACCATACCGATCTTCACGAGTTCTCCATGCGGGAGAGCCTCGCCTGCGACAGGTCGGACAGCCACAGCGGCTGAAGCATGTGCCAGTCCTCGGGATGTGCCGCGATGTTGGCCTCGAACCGGTCCGCCAGGGCCTGTGTCGCCGCGGTCACTCCCGCGGTCGTGTCGATCGGCGGGTCGATGCGGAAACCCCACCCGCCGTCGGTGAACCAGCAGTGCACCGGCAGCAGCGGCGCACCGGTGTCGATCGCCAGCTTGGCAGGACCGGCGGGCATCCGGGTCGGTTCCCCGAAGAACGTCACCGGGACCCCCTTCTTCGCCAGGTCGCGTTCACCGAGCAGGCACACGATGCCGTTGTCCCGCAGCCGCTCCGACAGTTCCACGAACGGGGGGTGCTCGCCGCCGCTGAGCGGGAAGATCTCGAAGCCGAGGCCTTCGCGGTAGTCGACGAACCGCTGGTACAGCGATTCGGGTTTCAGCCGTTCGGCGACCGTGGACAGGCCACCCCAGTGCTGGGCGCACCACACGCCGGCCATGTCCCAGTTCCCGCTGTGCGGAAGTGCGAGAATCGCGCCCGTGCCTGCTTCTTTCGCGGCGTCGAGATGCTTCTGTCCCTCGATCAGCTCGTCGAGGGCGGCGCCGGTCTTCACCAGATCCATCGACGGCAGCCGGAAGGCCTCCCGCCAGTACCGCGCGTAGGACCGCATCGACGCCCGCATCAGCGTGTCCGGCACCTCCGCGGCGGGCACACCCAGCACGCGGGCGAGATTGCGGCGCAACTGGTCCGGGCCACCGTTCCGGACGGCGAAGTCCGCTCCCTTGTCGAACAGGGTGACCGCGGCCTTCTCGGGCAGGGCACGCACCAACCGCCAGCCGGCCGCGTACCCCAGGTCGCTGAGGCGTTCGGACACGCCGCTCACTGCGCAGTCGCCTGTCCGTCTTCCGGCGTCGCGTCCGCGGGCGGCAGGGGCAGCACGTCCCGCGCCCCCGGCGACCGGCGGACCGCCAGGACGCGCTGGAACACGGTGATCACGCTGCCCACCGACAGCAACCACATCGCGACGTGCACGGCCCACGGCACTCCGAGCCCGGTGACGCCGGCGCCGACGAGCACGATGATCAGCCGATCGGGTCGTTCGATGAGCCCGCCGTCGGCGGACAGTCCGCTCGCCTCGGCGCGCGCCTTGGCGTACGAGATCACCTGCGAGGTGACGAGGCACAGCAGCGTCGCGATCAGCAGCGGCTTGCTGTTCTCGTGGTAGACGGCCCACCAGGCGAGGCCGGCGAAGATCGCGCCGTCGGCCACCCGGTCGCAGGTGGCGTCGAGGACGGCGCCGTACCGGGTCCCGCCGCCCCGCGCGCGTGCCATCGCGCCGTCCAGCATGTCGAACATCACGAACAGCCAGATGAACATCGCTCCCCAGAACAGATGTCCGCTGGGAAACAGCGTGACCGCACCCGCCACGGTCGCGACGGTGCCGATGACGGTAACGGAATCGGGGGTGAGCCCGGTCTTGACCAGGGCCTTCCCCAGCGGCGCCGTCACCTTGGACACCGATGCCCGCCCGAAGAAGCTCAGCACCTCTCCACCCCGTTCTTCACTTCCCGACAGGAACCCCGAACGCGTGAGTCAGCGACTCGCGCGTCACTCATCTATCGCGTCATTCATTCCAGGCCTTCGCCAGCAGCCCCCGGGTCTCGCGCAGCAACTGCGGCATGACCTTGACCCCGGCGAGGACCGTGATGAAGTTCGCGTCCCCGCCCCAGCGCGGAACGATGTGCTGATGCAGGTGCTCGGCGAGCGAACCACCCGCCGCCGCACCGAGATTGAGGCCGACGTTGAAACCGTCCGGCCGCGACACCCGTTTGATCACGCGCAGCGCCTGCTGCGTGAACGACATCAGCTCGGCGCTCTCCTCTTCCGTCAGGTCCTCGAGCGCCGCGACCTTGCGGTAGGGCACCACCATCAGGTGCCCCGGGTTGTACGGGTACAGGTTGAGCACCGCGTACACGTGCTCCCCGCGGGCGACGATCAGCCCGTCCTCGTCGTCCATCTTCGGGATGTCGATGAACGGCTCGTTCGGGGTGTCGCGCGACTTCGGCGTCTCGGCGATGTACGACATGCGGTGCGGCGACCAGATCCGCTGAAGGTGATCGGGCTCGCCGGGGCCGCGGTCGACGAGGCGGCCGGGGCCGCCGAGCATCTCGTCGGCGGTCACGTCGTCACCTCCGGTCATGTGCGTCACCCTTCCTGACCGGATTGCAGCAGTTCCGCCGTCGGCGACGCGTTCTCGCGGCGGCCGATCCACTCGGTGACGATGCGCACGGCGTCGTCGACGGGCACGCCGTTGACCTGGGTGCCGTCGCGGAACCGGAAGCTGACGGCGCCGGCTTCGACGTCACGCGCACCCGCCAGCAGCATGAACGGCACCTTCTGCGCCGTGTTGTTGAAGATCTTCTTCTGCATGCGGTCGTCGCTCGCGTCGACCTCGGCGCGGACACCGGCGGCCTTCAGCCGCTTCACCACGTCGAAGAGGTGATCGGCGAACGTCTCGGCCACCGGGATGCCGACCACCTGGACGGGCGCCAGCCAGGCCGGGAACGCACCCGCGTAGTGCTCGGTGAGCACACCGAAGAACCGTTCGATGGACCCGAACAGGGCCCGGTGGATCATGACGGGGCGCTGCTTGGTGCCGTCGGTGGCGGTGTATTCGAGGTCGAATCGCTCGGGCAGGTTGAAGTCGAGCTGAATGGTCGACATCTGCCAGGTGCGCCCCAGGGCGTCCTGCACCTGCACCGAGATCTTCGGACCGTAGAACGCCGCGCCGCCCGGATCGGGAACGAGGTTCAGCCCCGACGACTCCGCGACCTCGGCGAGCGTCGCCGTCGCCTCCTCCCACACGGCGTCGTCGCCGACGAACTTGTCCGGGTTCTTGGTGGAGAGCTCGAGGTAGAAGTCGTCCAGCCCGTAGTCCTTCAGCAGCCCGAGGACGAACTGCAGGGTGGTCGCCAGTTCGTCGCGCATCTGCTCGCGGGTGCAGTAGATGTGCGCGTCGTCCTGCGTCATGCCCCGCACGCGGGTCAGTCCGTGGACGACACCCGACTTCTCGTACCGGTACACCGAACCGAACTCGAAGAGCCGCAACGGCAGTTCGCGGTACGACCGTCCGCGGGAACGGAAGATCAGGTTGTGCATCGGGCAGTTCATCGGCTTGAGGTAGTAGTCCTGGCCCGGCTTGCGCACGGTGCCGTCCTCGTTCAGTTCCTCGTCGATGTGCATCGCGGGGAACATGCCGTCGCGGTACCAGTCCAGGTGACCCGACACCTCGTAGAGGTGGCCCTTGGTGATGTGGGGGGTGTTGACGAACTCGTACCCCTCCTCGACGTGGCGTTTGCGGGAGTAGTCCTCCATCTCGGTGCGGATGATCCCGCCCCGCGGATGGAACACGGGCAGTCCCGAGCCGAGCTCGTCGGGGAAGCTGAAGAGGTCGAGTTCCGACCCCAGTTTGCGGTGGTCGCGGCGCTCGGCCTCGGCGAGCAGTTCCAGGTGCTGCTCCTGCGCCTCCGCCGACTCCCACGCGGTGCCGTAGATGCGCTGGAGGTCGGCGTTGTCCTGATTGCCACGCCAGTACGCCGCCGAGCTGCGGGTGAGCTTGAACGCCGGGATGTGCTTGGTGGTGGGAATGTGGGGGCCGCGGCACAGGTCGCCCCACACCTTCTCGCCGGTCCGCGGATCCAGGTTGTCGTAGATGGTGAGCTCGTTGCCGCCCACCTCCATGATCTCCGGGTCGTCGATTCCCGACTTGTCGTCGATGAGTTCGAGCTTGAAGGGCTCGTTCGCCAGTTCGGTGCGCGCCTCCTCCAGCGAATCGACGACGCGGCGCGAGAACCGCTGCGACCCCTTGACGATCTTCTTCATCCGCTTCTCGAGATTCGCGAGATCCTCGGGGGTGAACGGGCGGTCGACGGCGAAGTCGTAGTAGAAGCCGTCCTTGATCGGCGGGCCGATGCCGAGCTTGGCGTCGGGGAATTCCTGCTGGACGGCCTGCGCGAGCACGTGCGCCGCCGAGTGGCGGATGACGCTGCGTCCGTCGTCGGTGTTCGCCGCGACCGGTTCGACCTCGACGTCGGCGTCGGGCACCCAGGACAGGTCCTTGAGCTGGCCCTCGGCGTCACGGACCACGACGACGACGTCCGGGCCCTTGCTCGGGTAGCCGGCCTCCCGAACCGCTGTACCGGCCGTCGTCCCCGCGGGCACCCGGACGAGGGCGGCTGGGGCGGCGGATGCGGGGGTGCTCACGGCGATGTTCTCCTAGGTGAGGTGTGCGGTGCAGACATGGTGAATGTGCCAGCCCATGTTATCGGCCCAGCAGTGACACCCAATCATGCGTCCGGCTAGAGCGGGCTCTCCAGCCATGGGTAGTCGAGGCCGATCCACGTCCCGACGAGACCGAACGTCCCGAGCAACCACAGCGTGGCGAGGACGACGGCACACGTCAGCACCGCGCCCAGCCCCTTCACCACCAGCGACTGCCGCGAGAACCAGTCCATGAACTTGTCGTAACGCTGCCGCGCGTAGTGCAGCAACCGATGGGCCCACGCGAACTCGGACGCGAGGATTCCGAGCCCCGCGAACACGATCAGCCAACCGGGGCCGGGATACGGGATCGCAACGATCCCGGCGGCGAGCACGAAAGCGCCGATCACCCCCACCCCGATGCGGTACGCCAGGTTGAGGCTCGGGCGCGCGGCGACGTGTGCGCGCCACCGGCGCCAGCGGCTCTCCGCTTCCTGGAACGGAGACAGGTCCGAGTCGTCGACGTCCCTGTTCTCGGGCGCGGGACCCGGTCGGGCTTCTCTGCTGGTCACCAGTCCACCCTACCGACCGCGACCTGCGGTCACCCCTTCACGCAGACGACCTGCCGCAGGTGGGCCACGACCTCGACGAGATCGGCCTGCGCGTCGATCACCTGCTCGATGTCCTTGTAGGCGCCGGGGATCTCGTCGATCACGCCGGCGTCCTTGCGTGATTCGACGCCGGACGTCTGCCGCACGAGGTCGTCGACGGTGAACCGCTTCTTTGCCTTGGTGCGGCTCATCGTCCGTCCCGCCCCGTGCGACGCCGAATTGAACGACAACTCGGAGCCCAGGCCCCGCACCACGTAGGACCCGGTGCCCATCGACCCGGGGATGAGGCCGAGATCACCCCGGCCCGCCCGGATGGCGCCCTTACGCGTGACGAGCATCGGCTCGCCGTCGACGATCTCCTCCGACACATAGTTGTGGTGGCAGGAGATCGGCTCGTCGAAGCGCACCGTCCTGCCGGGCAGGGACTGCCGGAAGGCCTGCATCACCAACGTGAGCATGACGGCGCGGTTGCGGGCGGCGTACTCCTGCGCCCACGTCAGGTCGTGGCGGTACGCGTCCATCTCCGTGCTGCCCACGAGGAACACCGCGAGATCGCGATCGACGAGCCGCTGGTTGTGCGGCAGGGCCCGCGCCACCGCGATGTGCCGCTCCGCCAGTTCCTTGCCGATGTTGCGTGACCCGGAGTGCAGCATCAGCCAGACCTCGTCGGCGTCCGACAGGCACACCTCGATGAAGTGGTTGCCGCCGCCGAGTGTGCCGATCTGCTTCATCGCCCGCGATTCCCGGGACTGCACACCGGAATGCAGTTCGCCGAACTCCTGCCAGAAGCGGTGCCACCCCTTCGTCACTCCCCCGGCATCAGCACCCAGGGCGCCGACGTTCACCGAATGCTCGTGCATCGCGAACCCGACGGGCACCGCCCGCTCGATGTGCGACCTCATCGACCGCAGGCTGTCGGGCAGGTCGCCCGCGGTCACATCGGTGCGGACCGCCGTCATCCCGCAGCCGATGTCGACGCCGACCGCCGCGGGGGCGACCGCCTCCCGCATCGCGATGACGGAACCGACCGTCGCGCCCTTGCCCACATGGACGTCGGGCATGACGCGCACCCCGTGCACCCACGGCAGGTCGGCCATGTTCCGCAGCTGCTGCAACGCAGCCTGCTCGATGGTCTGCTCCTCGGCCCACATCAATGTCGGCGCGGTGGTGCCTTCCAGCCTCACGGGGAACATGGGACTTCAGTCCTTCGGTAGCGGATCACCCGGGAATTTTCGGCCGGCTCAGTTCATTGTCCGTCGCACCGGAGAGCGGCAACAACCGATTTTCCGGGTGCGCACACGAAAAAGAAGAGGCCGTCTCCGATTTCGGAAACGGCCTCTTCTTTCGGTGGTCCCGGCTGGGATCGAACCAGCGACCTCCCCGGTGTGAACGGGACGCTCTTCCACTGAGCCACGGGACCGAGACGCGCAAACACTCGCGCTCGAACGAGTTGGAACATTAACAGACCGAGCGGCCGAACGAAAATCACCCCGATGGGATTCGGGTGGGATGCGCGCCGAACCCTGCCCGCGGCACGCCCGCGACCCCGTCCCGTTCACGCCCAGTTCACCGTCTGATGCCTTGACCTGCAGATTTGTAACTATCGCGGATGGTCCGCTAATGTTCTCAACCGCACCACGGAGAACATTCTCCACGAGTTACACGGTGCATGCGGACGTGGCGCAGCTGGTAGCGCACAACCTTGCCAAGGTTGGGGTCGCGGGTTCGAATCCCGTCGTCCGCTCGAGAGGTTGGACTCAACCTTCACGGTGGAGTGGCCGAGTGGTGAGGCAACGGCCTGCAAAGCCGTGCACACGGGTTCGATTCCCGTCTCCACCTCGCGCGATTAGCTCAGCGGGAGAGCGCTTCCCTGACACGGAAGAGGTCACTGGTTCAATCCCAGTATCGCGCACCGAGATAGATGCTCGACTGATAGATGTTTGACTTGCTCGACAGTGTCGGCCCCGGAAGGGGCCTTCACGAATGCGGACGTGGCGCAGCTGGTAGCGCACAACCTTGCCAAGGTTGGGGTCGCGGGTTCGAATCCCGTCGTCCGCTCTCTTTATTCCGTCCCGCGCGATTAGCTCAGCGGGAGAGCGCTTCCCTGACACGGAAGAGGTCACTGGTTCAATCCCAGTATCGCGCACCATTTCGCGTTCAATCGAAGAGTTCACGATGTGCGGCCCCGGTCATCGACCGGGGCCGCACGTCGTTGCGCGTCAGGCGGGCAGGAGCCGGTTGGCGCCGGAGATCATCGCGCGCAGAGTCGATTCCGTGTGGGACTCACCGATCCCCATCGCCCAGAGCCGGGTGCCCGCGCTCTCGCAGAGCAGGAAGGTAGCGGTGCGGTGCCCGATCTCGTGCTGATGGAAGGACAGGATCTCCATCGCGCACCCCGCGTCGTACAGCATCGAGGTCATGGCGGCCACGGGGCCGGGCGCGCTCGCACCGGTCTTGCAGATCGATTCGCCGATGCCGAGGGTGGCTTCGAAATCCCACATTCCGGGTCCGGTCTTCGTTTCCGACCAGCTACCCAGGCGGAACGGGCCGTTGGACGGCGCGTAGACGGTGTCGAACGCGTTCCAGGTCATCCCGGCAGCCTCGGTGCGGAGTTCCGACGGCAGAGACTTGCCGTGGCGCGCGGCGAACGGATCGGCGGCCGGCGTGGACGAGGGAAAGGTCGAAGCGAAAGAAGGGTTGGCGCTCATTCTCGTGGTCTTCCTGAAAGAAGGGAGGACCAACGCGTAGCTCAACGACCCGCAGCGAGGGGTCGGTCCGTGTCAGACCCCGCTACGGCGGAGAACTACGAGGATGCGCTGCATGGAGGACACTGTAAGCGACAACCGTCCGCCGAGACAACCCCGGTGCATGCGGTAGTGCCGGCGACGGCCGGGTGACGAAATCGTTACCCCTGCTTCTGGAACGTGAGGAATTCCTCATGTATCGTCGAACTTGCCATCCACCCCCCCGATGGCAATGAGCCCCAGCCATGACCCCCCATCCAAGGCTGGGGCTCAGTCTTGTTCCGGGCACCTCACCGACCGTCGCCTTCGGACATATCGCCCGCCGATCCGCGGGCACCGCCTCCCTGACACTTGACCTGTACCAGTGCGCGGCACTGGTATCCCGGTGGGGCGCCTGCTCCTCACGCCCGCGCCCGCCCCGGACCGGGACCGCGACGAGCATTCCGAGTGGGCCCCGAATTACGACTGACGGCAGATGTTCTACTTAGGTCATGCCGACTTGGGGATGGTTCGTGATCGCGGTGGGACACGTCTACGTCGCGGTTCTGGTCTCGTCGCGGTCCTGCCGCGGCGGCTCGCACACCCCGCCCGACCTGCATCCCGCATCGACGTGGCGGCAACTCGACGACGCCACCCGGGGCGAAGTGACGTGCCTCCTGGACCGGGGCCGGACCACCGAGGCGATCAAGCTTCTCGTCGCGCGGGACGGAATCGGCGCGCGGCACGCGAAAGCCACGGTCGAGTACGGCCGCACCGTTGCGGCGATCGGTCTGCTGCGGGACAGTACGGGGATGACGGTTCGGGAAGCGAAGGACGCGGTGGATCAGCTGTGACTGTCGAAATCGACCCGGCGGGAATCTGGGATTCCGAAGCGATCGCCGACGTCGCCGCGGCGACGTTCCCCCTCGCGTGCCCGCCCGGGGCGACGCAGGACGACATCGCCACGTTCATCGACGACGTGCTGTCCGCCGAACGGTTCTCCGAGTACCTCACCGACCCCGACCGCACCGTTCTCAAGGTCACGCACGGCGGGGCGATCGTCGGCTACGCGATGCTGATCGACGGGGAACCCGCCGACCCGGACGTCGGCCGGGTCGTGACCCTGCGGCCGACCACCGAGATCAGCAAGCTGTACGTGCTGCCCGGCAATCACGGGACCGGTGTCGCGTCCGCCCTGATGGATGCGATCGTCGAACGCGCGGTCGCGGCCGGGTGTGCCGGGTTGTGGCTGGGCGTGAACCAGGAGAACGTGCGCGCCCAGCGCTTCTACGCGAAGCACGGATTCACGCAGGTCGGAACGAAGACGTTCCTCGTCGGCACCCAGCTGCACCACGATTTCGTGATGCAGCGGGCGCTGTAGCGAGCCGGGTCAACTCGCCGCGACCTCGAAACGCGAGAGCGCCAGCAGGCGCGACGTGGCACGCAGGTACTTCTTCCGGTACCCGCCGGCCAGCATCTCGGGGGTGAAGATCGCGTCGAGCTTGGCCCCCGCCACGGTGACCGGGATGCTCGCGTCGTAGAGGCGGTCGGCGAGGACCACCAGCCGCAGCGCGACCGACTGGTCCTCCGCGGGGTGGACCCCGTCCAGGAACACGGCCGGGATGCCCTCGACCAGCTTGTTGTAGCGGGACGGGTGCAGCGTGCTGAGGTGCTTGCACAGCGCGTCGAAGTCGTCGAGGGTGGCGCCGGGGATGCTGTCGGCACGCTCGGCGAGCTCCTCCGAGGAGATCGGGTCCGGGGCGGGCGGCAGGTCGCGGTGTCGGTAGTCGGGTCCGTCGACGCGGATCGTCTCGAAGATGGAGCCGAGCTTCTTGATCTCGCGGAGGAAGTCCTGCGCGGCGAACCGGCCCTCACCGAGCTGGCCGGGCAGCGTGTTCGACGTCGCCACGATGGACACGCCGCGTGCCGACAACTCCGACAGCAGGCGGGAGACCAGCATGGTGTCGCCCGGGTCGTCGAGTTCGAATTCGTCGATGCAGAGGACGCTGTGGTCGGACAGCTGCTCGACGGCCTTGTTGAAGCCGAGGGCGCCGACGACGTGCGTCAGCTCCACGAACGTGCCGAACGCCTTGGGCGACGGGACGCTGTGGAAGATCGAGGCCAGGAGGTGGGTCTTGCCGACGCCGAAGCCGCCGTCGAGGTAGAGACCGGCCCCGGTGGCCGGCGTCTTCTTCCCGAACAGACCGCGTCGACCGCCGCTGCGGATCTTCACGACCTTCTTCGCGAACTCCTCCGCCTTCTGGACCGCGACGGCCTGGCTGGGTTCTGCGGGATCGGGAATGTACGACGCGAAGCTCACCTCGTCGAACATGGCCGGGGGCACCATCTGAGCTACCAACTGATCAGCGGGGACCACGGGGCTGCGATCGACAAGACGTGCATGCATACAAGCAGGGTATCCACGTGCTGTGATCACCAACATGCACCGTGTACATATTGCGACATTTTTCACACCGGACCGTCCGCCCGCCCGGGAGGAGTCCAGCGAATCGACCGCGAACGCGTTGCGTGAGTTGTACGCCTATCCGCCGGGGACGCCGCGGCCGTGGATCCGCGTCAACTTCGTGAGCAGCATCGACGGCGCCGTCTCCGTCGACGGGGTCAGCGGGGCGCTCGGCACCCCCGCGGACGCACTGGTCTTCGCGACGCTGCGGGAACTGGCCGACGTCGTGCTGGTCGGGGCCGGAACCGTGCGGGCGGAGAACTACGGCGGGGTGCGCATCGGCGCCGAGGGACGGCGGCGGCGGGTGGCAGCGGGGATGCCGGAGGTCCCGCCGATCGCCGTCGTGTCCGCCCGCGCCCACCTCGACCCGCGGGCCCGCCTGTTCACGGACACCGAGGTGGCCCCGATCGTCGTCACGTGCGCCGACGCCGACCCGGTCAGGATCCGTGCCCTCGCCGACGCGGGCGCCCGGATCGTCACGGCCGGCGACGGGCAGATCACCAGCGAAGGACTGCTCGCGGCGCTGGACGACGTCGGTCACCGGCGGGTGCTCTGTGAGGGCGGCCCGAGCCTGTTCGGGCAGCTGATCGCGGACGACGCCGTCGACGAGGTCTGCCTGACCACGGCGCCGGTGCTCGCCGGCGGAGCCGCCGGTCGTGTCGCCACCGCACCGAGTGCCCGGATCACCGCGATGACTCCCGCGCACATCCTCACCGACACCGACGGCACCGTCCTCACCCGATGGGTGCGGCTGCCCCGCCCGTAGGGGAACCTGGCAGGGTGGTCGCCATGCGCAGATCGGTGTTGCTCGCAATGGTTCTCGTGGTGTGCACCGCGTGCGGAGCCGGACCGTCCAACCGCCCGCACGTGGCGGTGGAGCGCGAGGGCGGCGGCAGCGAACCCACCGCGACCGAGACCGAGAACCCCGACGCCGCCCCGCCCGTGTTGCAGACCCCGAAGAGCGACCTGGCATGGACCGACTGCACGCAGAGCACTCTCGGCGCCCTCGGCCCGGGCACGACACCCCCGGCCGGGCTCATCTTCGAATGCGGCTCCTACGAGGCGGCCGTCGACGAGAGCGGCACCCTACCCGGGACCTTCACGATGGGCGCGATGCGGGCGCGGCTCGCGGACACCCCCGAGAACGCGGCCCCGCTCGTGCTCACATCGGGATCGGACCGGTCGTCGACCGCGACGCTCGCAGCGCTGAGCACCGGCGGCCTGACGTCGCTGCTGTCGACGCGTCCGGTGGTCGCAGTGGACCGCCGCGGGATCGCCGCCTCGCAGGAGATCGAGTGCCTCACCCCGGAGCTCCGCAGCAGCCTGGCGAATCTCGGGCAGTTCGACCCGGGGACGGGTGACCAGGTCGACAAGGTGACCGCGCTGGGCCGCGACGCCACCATCGCGTGTACCGACTACCTGCAGCCGCAGGAACTCGCGTTCGACAGCACCCATGCCGCCGACGACATCGAGGAACTGCGCCGCACCTGGGACGTCGACGCGCTCGGCATCCTCGCCACCGGCAACGGCAGCGCCGTCGCGCTCAGCTACGCCGCCAAGTACCCCGGCCGGGTCGGCCGGCTCGTCCTCGACTCCCCCGCCGTCACCACCGTGGACGCCGCGACCGTCACGGAGCAGCAGGTGGCGGGTCAGGAGGCGGCGTTCGACGCGTTCGCCCGCCAGTGCACCGCCCTGAACTGCTCCCTCGGCGCCGATCCCCGCGCGGCGGTGACGGACGCCGTCACCCGCGCCGCGAACGGGCAGATCCCGCAGGTGTCCGCGAACGCCCTCCTCACCGCGGTGTCCGGGTCGCTCGCGGCGGCGGGCGGCGACCAGCAGGGCCGCGTCCGCGCCCTGTCGGATGCGGTCTCCGCCGCCCTCGCCGGGAACACGGCGCCGATCCTCGCGGCGGTCGCGCAGGCCGAGGCCGCCTACGAGAGCGACGGCCAGTTCATCACCCGCTGCACGGACGGCCAGCAGTGGCCCGCCCCGGACCGGGTCCGCGAACTGCAGAAGCTGTGGGGCGAACGATTCCCGCTGTTCGGCCCGAACGCCGCCGTCGGCCTGCTCACCTGCACGTCCTGGCCCGCGACCGCGCCCCCCGCCCTGCCCGGCGAGCTGACGCTGCCGGTCCTGGTGCTCAGCGGCACTGCCGACCCGGTCGTCGGGAACGCCGGGGTGGGGACGGTGACGGGGGCCGTGTCGAGCGCGGGCGCCGCGACGGCGACGCTGACGTGGCACGGCAGCGGCCACCCCGCCACCCATTCGGACTGCGCGCAGAAGTCGATCGTCACCTACGTCACGGACGGGAAGCTGCCGCCGGACGGCAGCGCCTGCCCCGCCTAGCGGAGGTGTTCCGCCCGACACCCACAGGGGGTGCGTGACCGCACGTCAGGGCATCGGTGTACCGTGCCGTGGTGTTCCTTCGACAACTCGAACCGCGCACCGGGCGGACTGCCAACGAGGTAATCAACTTCGCGCTGTGGCCGATCGCCGTCATGACCGTGCTGCATCGAGTGGTCGTCAAGGCGGTCAACGGGTACATCACCGACGACTTCCGGCCGGTCTACAACGCTGCGCTGGCCTTCCTGAACGGGCGACCCGTCTACACCGCCAACTTCAACTGGGTCGACCCGCACTACCTGTATCCGCCGTCCGGAACACTGCTGATGGCGCCGATCGCGGTGATCGACCCCGAGAAGTCCCGCTGGCTGTTCATCATCGCCAACGCGATCGCCATCGTGATCGCCCTGTACCTGCTGCTGCGGCTGTTCGGCCTGGGACTGAACTCGATCGCGGCCCCGATCCTGCTGCTCGCCACGTTCTCGTCCGAGACCGTCACCAACACCCTGGTCTTCACCAACATCAACGGCCTCGTCCTGCTCGGCGAGATCGCGTTCCTGGTGTTGCTCATGAAGCGCAGGGACATGTGGTCCGGTGTCGCCATCGGGTTGACGTTCGCGGTCAAACCGATCCTCGCCCCACTCCTGCTGCTGCCACTGGTGCGCGGACAGTGGAAGGTGTTCGTCACCGCGATCGGCATCCCCCTGATCCTCACCGCCGTCGCGTGGCCGCTGTCCACGGATCCGATGGACTTCGTGCACCACACGGTGCCGTACCTGATGGAGTCGCGCGACTACTTCAACAGCGCGATCGTCGGCAACGGCAAGTACTACGGCCTGCCCACCGGCATGATCTGGGCGCTGCGCGGCGTCTTCGCCGCCATCGTGTTCTCGTCGCTGTGGCTGCTCCACCGCTTCTACCGCCACGACGAACTGTTCTTCGTCGCCACCACGTCCGGTGTTCTGCTGACCGCGTCGTGGCTGCTCGGCTCGCTGGGCCAGATGTACTACTCGATGATGCTGTTCCCGCTCCTGATGTCGGTGGTGCTGAAGAATTCGGTGATGCGGAACTGGCCTGCCTGGCTGGCCGTGTACGGCTTCATGAGCTACGACAGCTGGCTGTCGAGCCGGTTCGTCGAGGCCGGCCGGACCGCCGAGTACATGAAGACCACGCTGGGGTGGAGTCTGATGCTCCTCGTCATCTTCGGTGTGCTCACCGTCCGCTACGTCACGGCGCGACGCGAAGGCCGCCTCGACCGGGGCATCGATCCGGCGTTCCTCCTCGAACCGGGCGAGAAGACCCCCGAGACTCCACGGGAGCCGGAACCGGACGAGCAGCCGCAGGTCGAGTCGGCCGCCGCCAAGACGTAGCCCGGTCACACGCCGGGCGTCACGGCCGGAATCGGCGAAACGTATTAGCGTGGAGCCATGAGTTCGCAGCAGCAGGATCCCACGCAGTCCGCCCCAAAGGTTGCTCTCTCCGACAGCGAGTGGCGCGAGAAACTGACTCCCGAGGAGTACGCGGTGCTGCGCCAGGCCGGCACCGAGCGACCCTTCGTCGGCGAGTACACCGACACGAAGACGGAAGGCGTCTACCACTGCCGGGCCTGTGGCGCCGAACTGTTCCGCAGCACCGAGAAGTTCGAATCCCACTGCGGGTGGCCGTCGTTCTTCGACCCGTCCGACTCGGACGCCGTCGTCCTCCGCGAGGACACCTCGCTGGGCATGCGCCGCGTCGAGGTGGTCTGCGCGACGTGCCACAGCCACCTCGGCCACGTCTTCGAGGGCGAGGGCTACCCCACCCCCACCGATCAGCGGTACTGCATCAATTCGATCTCGCTGGTTCTGGAACCCGCCGGCGAATGATCGCGGGCGGATCGAACGCCCGGATCGGCGGCAGCTCGCCGTCGTAGCGTTCGATCTGCACGAGCACGTGCTGGCCCGTGCAGCCGTGGGCGAGTGATGACGTCCCCACGTCCGGGGTCAGCACGTTCGGGTTCCCGTGCACGCAGAGCGAATCCGGGTCGGTCGCGTCGAGCGGGTCGTACCAGGCCCCCGTCGACAGCTGCACCACCCCGCGGCGGACACCCTCGTCCATCACCACCCCGGCGAGGCAGGCGCCGCGGTCGTTGAACACCCGGACGACGTCGCCGCCGGTCAGTCCGCGGTCGGCGGCGTCGCCGGGATGGATGCGCAGCGGTTCGCGGCCCCGGATCTTCGACTGCTGGCTGGTGCCGCCGTGATCGAGTTGGCTGTGCAGACGGGTGCGTGGCTGGTTGGCGATCAGATGCAGCGGGAACTGCCGGGCCCGCGCGCCGCCGAGCCATTCCTCCGGCTCGTACCAACGGGGGTGCCCGGCGCAGTCGTCGTAGCCGAATCCGTCGATGTCCTCGGAGAAGATCTCGATCCGCCCGCTCGGGGTACCGAGCGGGAACTTCACCGGATCCGCCCGGAAGTCGCCGAACAGGATCAGGTCGTCCTCGGTCCGCATCCGCACGTGGCCCTGCGTCCAGAAGTCGTCGAAACTCGGCGCCGGTCCGCCGTCCGCGCGGACGAAGTCCCGCCACTGCCCGTACAGGTGCTCGAGCCACTGCCCCGACGTGCGGCCCTCGGTGAACTTCTCGCCGACGCCCAGCTTCCGGGCGACGGCGGCGAACGTGTCGTAGTCGTCCTGGGCGTCGGCGTACGGCGTCACCGCGGCGTGCATGGCGACGAGCAGCGGATCGTTGCGGGTGCAGCTGATGTCGGCCCGCTCGAGCGACGTGGTGGACGGGACGACGATGTCGGCGTGCCGGGCCATCGGCGTCCAGTAGGGGTCGTGGACCACGATCGTGTCGGGCCGGGCCAGTGCGCGGCGCAGACGCGGAATGTCCTGATGGTGGTGGAACGGGTTGCCGCCGGCCCAGTACAGCATCTTGATGTCCGGGTACGTCAGCCGCTGACCGTCGTAGTCGAACGGGGCGCCCGGGTTCAGGAGCATGTCCGAGATCGCGGCCACGGGGATGAAGTCGCGGACCGGGTTCAGACCCTGAGGAAGGGTGGGCAGCGGGTACGGGACCGGGGCGAGCCCGGGCTCGTTCATGGAACCGTAGCCGTGACCGAAACCTCCACCGGGAAGACCGATCTGGCCCAGCATCGCGGCGAGGGTGACCCCCATCCACGGGGCCTGCTCGCCGTGCCGGACCCGCTGCAGCGACCAGGTGACGGTCACCATCGTGCGGCCCGCCGCCATCCGCCGGGCGAGGGCCACCAGGTCCGGGGCGGCGATGCCGGAGATCTGCTCCGCCCAGGCCGGCGACTTCGGGACACCGTCGGAGCGTCCGAGGAGGTAGTCCTCGAAGCGGTCGTAGCCGACGCAGTGGCCGGCGAGGAACGCCGTGTCGTGCAGGCCCTCCGTCGCGAGAACGTACGCGAGGGCCAGCATGATCGCGACATCGGTGCCGGGCACCGGCGCATGCCGTTCGGCGACGCCGTGCATGTCGTCGCTCAACGGACTGAACGACACGACGGATCCGCCGCGCCGCCGCAGGGCGTCGAGGGCGTCGCGGGTGGGGTGGTCGCTGGTGCCGCCGTGATTGACGCCGGTGTTCTTGAGGGGGACGCCGCCGAAGCACACCATGACGTCGGTGTGCTCGGCGATGAGCCTCCAGGACGTGGAGCGGGCGAACATCTTCCAGTGCGTGCCCACCACCCGCGGCATGACGACGCCCGTCGCGCCCAGCGAATAGCTGTGCACCGAACGGGTGTAACCGCCGAGGGTGTTCAGGAACCGGTGGACCTGGCTCTGCGCGTGGTGGAACCGGCCCGCGCTGGCCCACCCGTACGAACCGCCGTAGATCGCGCTGTTGCCGTGGGTGTCGACCACCCTGCGCAGTTCGTTCGCCAGCCGCTGGGTCAGCTCTTCCCAGTCCACCGGCACGAACTCGTCGGAGCCGCGGGAAGTGCTCGGTCCCGGGCCGTTCTCGAGCCACCCGCGGCGCACCACCGGGCCGGTGATCCGGGCCTTGGTGCGGACCGACCCGGCGAGGTTGCCCAGCACCGGTGACGGGTCGGCGTCACCGGTGTACGGGTGCACGGCGACGACGTCGCCGTCGGCGACTTCGGCCTCGAACATGCCCCAGTGCGACATGTGCTGGTAGCGGGGCGCCCTGCGGGCCCCGTCGGCGTCACTCATCTCTCGGGTGTCAGATCACGGCAGAGCCGCGACGAGCTTCTCCACATCCACGCGCGGGCCGGTGAAGAACGGCACCTCCTCGCGGACGTGCAGCCGGGCCTCGGTCGCGCGCAGGTCGCGCATGAGGTCGACGATGCGGTACAGCTCGGGCGCCTCGAACGCGAGGATCCACTCGTAGTCGCCGAGCGCGAACGAGGGCACGGTGTTGGCGCGCACGTCCTTGTAGGTGCGGGCCGCCATGCCGTGGTCGGCGAGCATCTTCCGGCGCTCGTCGTCGGGCAGCAGGTACCACTCGTAGGAGCGGACGAACGGGTACACGCAGATGTAGTTGCCCGGATCCTCGCCCGCCAGGAACGCCGGGATGTGGCTCTTGTTGAACTCGGCCGGACGGTGGCACGCGACGTTGCTCCACACGGGCTTGCTCGCACGGCCCAGCGCGGTGGTGCGGCGGAAGTCGGCGTACGTGGCCTGCAGTGCCTCGATGCTCGCCGAGTGCGTCCAGATCATGAAGTCGGCGTCGGCGCGCAGCCCCGCCACGTCGTAGAGCCCGCGCACCACGACGCCCTTCTCGGCCTGACCTTCGAAGAAGATCCGCGCCTCCTTGATCACAGCTTCCCGGTCGTCCCCGAGTACGCCGGGTTCCACCTGGAACACCGAGAACATGAGGTAGCGGATTTCAGAGTTCAATGCGTCGAAGTCGAGGCGTGCCATGGGTCTATCGTGCCACTCGCCCGGAGAGCCGTGCAGCCGCCGTCGTCGCAGCGGCCACGCACGCGGGTACACCCACTCCCCGCAGGAGCGCCCCGGACACCTCGACACCGTCCAGACCTGCGACTTCCTGCTCGATCACCGCCACCCGCTCGAGGTGGCCGGGACCGTACTGTGGCAGTCCGCCGTGCCAGCGCTGGACGTGCGCGGCGACGGGCTCGGCGGACACCCCGGCGACGGTCGCGAGGTCGCGCCGGGCCGCGGCGATCAGCTCGTCGTCGGGTGCGTCGACGACGGCGGCGTCACCGAACCGTCCGAACGACGCCCGCACGAGGGTGACCTCCCGCTCGGCGAGGTGCGGCCACTTGCGGCTCGACAGGGTGAACGCCTTGGCGCCGAGCGGCGTGTCGGTGGCGACGAGGATCCCGGAGTTCTGCGGGACGTCGGTGCCGGCGGGCAGCGCCAGCGCGACGACGGCCGAGGAGGCCAGCGGGATGTCGGCGGCGGCCGCCGACGCGCGGGGTGCGATACCGGCGAGCAGTTCGGCGAGCTGCGGGGCGGGCACGGCGAGCACGACGCCGTCCACCCGGCCCACCGGGTCCGCCGACCAGCCGTCGCCGTCGCGGCCGAGCGCGCGTACTCGCTCGTGCACGATCTCTGCGCCCGCGGCGTCCGTGAGGGCGCGCAGCAGGACGCCGTAGCCGTCGCGCAGCGCCCCGAACACCGGTCCCGCGGCGGGTGGGGGAAGCGCCTCCGCCACGGCCGCGGACAGGCTCGTGGCACCGCGGTCGAGGGCGGCCGCGAGGGTGGGGAGCGCGGCGCGGACACCGATGGTGTCCGCCAGCCCCGAATAGACCCCTCCGAGAAGCGGATCCACCGACCGCCGGACCACCTGCGCGCCGAACCGGTCGCCGACCAGCGCACCGACGGCGAGATCGGAGCCCGGCGGCCAGTCGAGGGGCACCGCCCGCTCCCCCGCCACCCGCGCGAGGGTCCGGTCGTCGACGAGCCCGCGGAGGCTGTTCGCGTCGGCGGGTATCCCCATGAGGGTGTCCGCGGGCAGCGGGTGCAGAGCGTTCTCGGACCAGATGAGCGGACGCAGTCCCGCCGGATGCACGAGCTGGTCGGCGAGGCCGAGTTCGCCGAGCAGGGCCGGCAGTTCCGGGCGCCGCGCGATGAAGGCTTCCGCCCCGACGTCGACGGGTTCCCCGGCCAGATCCACCGTGCGCAGCTTGCCCCCGAGCCGCCCCGCGCCGTCGGCGACGACGATCCGGGCACCGGCGCCGAGGTGGTGCCGCAAGCGGTACGCGGCCACGAGCCCGGAGATGCCGCCGCCGACGACGAGTACGTTCGGCGACGACCCGGTCACAGCGAGTGCACCAACTCGACCAGCGCGGTCAGCGCGCCCGGGTCGGTGTCGGGCAGGACGCCGTGCCCGAGGTTGAAGATGTGCCCCGTGGCGCCTGCGGCGAGCGCGGCGTCGGCCTCCGCAGTGATGCGGCGCACCTGCTTCTCGACGGCCGCCGGTCCCGCGAACAGCACCGCGGGGTCGAGGTTGCCCTGCAGCGCCTTGCCCGGGCCGACCCGGCGCGCCGCGACGTCCAGGGGGATGCGCCAGTCGACACCGACCACGTCCGCGCCCGCCTCGCCCATCGCGCCGAGCAGTTCACCCGTTCCGACACCGAAGTGGATCCGCGGCACCTTCGCGCTCTCCACCTCGGCGAACACCCGCTCCGAGTGCGGCAGCACGAATTCGCGGTACTCGGCCAACGACAACGCACCCGCCCACGAGTCGAACAGCTGGATCGCGTCGACGCCGGCGCGCAACTGCGCCTGCAGGAACGTGATGGTGGTGTCGGCCAGGGTGCCGAGCAGCGCGTGCCACGTCTTCGGGTCGGAGTGCATCAGCGCTTTCGTGCGCTCGTGGTTGCGGCTCGGTCCGCCCTCGACCAGGTACGACGCGAGGGTGAACGGGGCGCCGGCGAAACCGATCAGCGGTGTCGACCCGAGTTCCGCGGTGAGCAGCTGCACGGCCTGCGCGACCGCGCCGACCTCCTCGGGCACGAGCCGGGGCAGGGCGGCGACGTCCGCGATCGAGCGGACCGGATTCGCGACGACGGGACCGGTGCCGGCCACGATGTCCAGATCGATGCCGGCCGCCTTGAGCGGCACCACGATGTCGGAGAACAGGATCGCGGCGTCGACCCCGTGCCTGCGCACGGGCTGCATGGTGATCTCGCAGACCAGTGCCGGATCGAAGCACGACTCGAGCATGCCGATCCCCGACCGGATCTCGCGGTACTCGGGAAGCGAGCGACCCGCCTGCCGCATGAACCACACGGGGCGCCGGCCGGGAGCGCGGCCTTCCGCGGCCGCCAGGAGGGGCGCGTCGGGGAGCACCCGCCTCGCGGCGTACGTCGCCCGTTCGCTCATGCCTGCATTGGTGCTTTCCAACCCGCTCATCGGTCCTCGCGCTCTCTGCCTGCTCGAATTTCGGCAGCTCTCATGCTGCCATGCCGCGGCTCCGCCGCCGATCGGCCCTGCTCGGCGCGCCTCCGACGAGATGCGTGGGTCCGGGTCTAACGTCCCGGGCTGTGACGACTTCGGGATCGCCCGCCGAACCGGCCGAGTTCCGCGCCGCCGTCGAAGCGATGAATTCCGCGCAGGTCCGCGCGGACATCGAGCTGGGTCCCATCCGGCCCCCGCAACGACTCGCGCCGTTCAGCTACGCCGTCGGCGCCGAGGTCGTGCACGAGGACACCGGGGTCGTCGCCGAGCAGAGCGAGGGTGACGCGTTCGGCAGATTGATCCTCCTGTTCGACCCCGAGGGCGACGAGGCCTGGAACGGCACGATGCGGCTCGTCGCCTACATCCAGGCCGACCTGGACGCGGCCGTGGCGTCCGACCCCCTGCTTCCCGAGGTGGCGTGGAGCTGGCTCGTCGACGCGCTGGAGTCGCGCCACGAACCCCTCAACGCGCTCGGCGGGACGGTGACCGCGACGACGTCGGTGCGGTACGGCGACATCGCCGGTCCCCCGCATGCGCATCAGCTGGAGCTGCGCGCGTCGTGGACGGCGACGTCGGTCGAGCTGGCCGCGCACGTCGAGGCGTTCTGCGAGGTGCTGGCGTACGCGGCCGGTCTGCCGCCCGCCGGGGTGGCGCAGTTGAAGACGCTCGGCGGCAAGTAGGTCAGGCCGATTCCGTGCCCGCCGCGGGCACGTCGGTGGTGGCGCTGCGCGACCATTCCAGGAACCGCCCGACCGCCTGCGTGACCGAGATGCTGCGGATCGAGGGGAACACGTCGAACGCGTGCTGCGCGCCCTTCAGTTCCGCGTAGACGACGGGGTTGTCGGACACCTGCCGGAGTTCGTCGACGAAGATCCGCGCCTCGGCGACGGGAATGAGCGAATCGCTCGTGCCGTGGATCACGAAGAACGGCGGTGCATCCGCCCGGAGGTGCGCGAGCGGCGACGCGGCCCGGTAGTCGTCGGGGAACGTGGCGTTCTTGCCGAGCACCATGGGCATCAGTCCGGAGTGCACACGCTGGAGGACGGCCTTGATTCCGGTGTCGCCGGCGAAGTCGTAGACGCCGTAGTAGGGCACACACGCCTGGACCGCCGTGTCGACGTCCTCGAATCCGGGCTGCAGCCGGCTGTCGTTCGCGGTGAGACCGACCATGGCGGCGAGGTGGCCGCCCGCGGAACCTCCGGTGACGGCGATGAAGTCGGGGTTGCCGCCGTACTCGTCGACGTGCTCCCGGAGCCAGGCCAGGGCGCGCTTGATCGCGATCAGGTGTTCCGGCCATGTCGCCTTCGGCGACAGCGGGTAGTTGACGGCCGCGCACACCCACCCGCGCGAGGCCATCTCGAGCATCAGCGGCAGACCCTGCTGGTCCTTGTTCCCGATCACCCAGCCGCCGCCGTGGATCTGGAGGAGGACCGGGCTCTTCGACGGCAGATCCTGCCGGTGGTAGATGTCGAGGCGGGCCCGGCGCCCGCCCGGCCCGTACGCGAGGTTGCGGACCCGGGTGACGGCCTTGTTCCGCATCCAGAACGGGTTGAGGAGTTGCCGCCACACCGGTCGCCCGGGACGGTCGATGGCGTGGTCGCGGTCGGTGTAGTTCTCCCCGAGCGTCTCGACGAGCGCGGATTCGGCTTCGGCTCCGGCGCCCCGGCCGGTCGCGATGACGGCGGCGAGCCCGGCGGCGGAGGCGACGGCCAGCGCGAGGCCGACGCGGTCGCTGCGGGTCCGCGTTCCGTGACGGGCGGTGTGCTGGGCGGCGTCGGCGGCGGTCACGGCGAGGAGGTGGGG